>JANYIL010000252.1 GCA_025362075.1 Chloracidobacterium sp. | reverse complement strand
CTGCACCACCTCGATACGGCGCGGGTCTACTGCGACCGGATCGTGGCGATGCAGCTTGGGCGCATCGTGTTTGACGGCACGCCCGCGGAGCTGACGGCCGAGAGGGTGCGCGACATCTATGGGGTAGGTGTCGAGGACGGCCGCGTCGATGTCGGCATCGGCGACTTAGAGTAGGTGCCGCTGTTTACGTTGCCTCCGTTGACGTTCCAGCCGGTCAGGTTTGCATCGTTAGTGTTGCCAACCGAAGCCCGTTGCGCGTTTTTCCAAAAAAACAGCGCGGCCAATCCGATAATGCCGAACAATATGAGCATTCCCACGGCCGTGATCAGCACCGCAAGCATGGTATTCGACCCTTTCTTTTCGGGCATCGCCGTCGCGACGTGCGTCACCTGGCTGGGCTGCCATGCAGATTGATTCGGATCGGCAACAGGAATATTTACGCGTCCTTGCCCGCCCCGTCCGACGACCGTCTCGGTTTCGCCAAGCACAACGGTCTGCGTCTCCGCTTGCCCCATCCATTCGAGCGGCGTGCCGTCCTGCAGGCAGAATTGCAGCGTATCGTCAGAATATTGAGTCTTGCATGCCGGACAGTTCTTCATGGACTATTAGAAATTGATGGGTTTGATGATAAGCGAGGAGCGTTAATTAGTAAATGCGCCCCGCACGGGCAAGAATATTGGTTTTTCCACTCGATCGTAATATACTTCAAATCATAGTTCAGGTTGAGCAAAAATATCGTAATTATGTACAGAATAATATTGGCGATCATAGCACTTTCCGTATTGGCATTGGCCTTCGCATGCGGTGGGCAAAGTTCCGGCGGCGGCGGCGGGACGTCGCCGACCGACGCGTACAAACTTATTTTCGCCGTCGTCAAAACCAAGGATACCGAAGCGATCAAGAAGCTAATGACCAAGAAAACGCTCGAATTGGGCGTCATGCAGTCGCAGCGAAACAAAAAGCCGCTCGAACAGGTCTACGAAAATGCGTTTACACAGACCACGTTCGCGGAAACGATGCCAAATATCCGCGACGAACGAGTTAACGGCGATATGGGTTCGATTGAGGTTTGGAATTCGAAAGAAAGCAAATGGGAAGATCTGCCGTTCATGAAAGAGGATGGCGGGTGGAAGTTGGCCGTTGGTGACCTGTTTGCCGGATCGTTCACATCGCCCGGACCCGGCCGCGACTTTCTCGAAAAACAGGCGGCCAACGCTCAGACAAATACGACCGTTATCGCCCCGAGTTCAAATCTGAAACCGACGATCGCAAATATAGGCCCCTTGGATCCGAAATCAAATAAGAACGCCAAATGATCGATGCTGAAAATATCGGCGAGATCATCGCGGTTTACGAAAAACACGGCTGGGTTTTACGGCGGGTTTTGCTCACTCCGACGTTGAAAGCTCGTGTGAACGACGGCATCTCGCAATTCGTTGACGGCGTGCAGGTTATCGACGCCGAGGTCGACGCGGCGTGGTTTTCGCGGCCGCCGCTGTCCGGGGGCGTTGCGTGGGAAATACGCCATTTGGGCGAAACGCCATATGCCCTGGTCGAGAATGTCGACGAATATTCAACCGATTTTGAAGACGCTCTTTGCTCGGTAGAAACGCGGCTCGGCGAATCCATCGGCAAAGTAAAACGTGCTTGACAAGTGTCGAGACTGACTGCAAACTTAATCCATTGACATGATGATCAAGGAATTCGGCGGAACGGTTGCGAGCATTTGGGATGGCTTGCGGCCGATCACAAAAAAAATGCTTGTCGGTGCCCTGCAAGCCAGCAAAACGGGGCCGGCAAATTTACCAACTCCAAAATTCTCCTACGACGCACACGCCGACTGGGAAGTTAGCCGTCTGCTCACAGCCCTCGACGAGCAATCAAAGACGATCGAGATCCGCAAAGATATTGCCAAGCTAACTGAGATAACTCGGCTCGCCAATACGTGCGTACTTGTTTTGGAATCGCAGTCGGCGTCGGCCGAGGTTTTTATCCAGCTCGCGACGCGCGCGATCAAGGACAATGATTATAACCGTCTCGACAAACTCGCCGATCATTTGACCGAGCGGTATTCATCGGGCGAGATCGCCGAGGTCATCCGCCAGACCGATATGCCTCAGATACGTGCTATCGCCTACGAAACACTTGCGATGATGCCGATCCCAAACCTTATCCCGCTGCTCGACGACCCCCTGTACGCCGGTATCGCCGCCGCGTCGCTCGAGCAAAAAGCCTACGAATTTGACTCGGACGAGGCTCGCGATATTCTCGAACAGTTTGATGCGGAAGTCGAGCCGCGCGGGGATTAGAACCTTCCACCACGGATTGCTCAGATGCAGAAGCCCGCGCGTAAGCAAGGGCGTAACACTCAAGTTGGATCTTACGCCCTTGCTCACGCGCGGGCTTCTGCAATAAAGTTTTTATTTCTTAGTTTTTGGCTGCCCAAAACCCCAGCTAAATGGAGCCTGCAACAGCTCCATCCCGGCGACACGCACGCCCATCCACATCATCGGAGCAATGATCGCATGGTGCAGCCCCTTTTTAGCTTTCACGCATTGGAATAGCTTTTTGTCAGCCTCGCGGCGTTCCATAGCGGTACCGCCGCGGAAATATGCTTTGTCGTGTTCGAAACAACAGTCACCCCAGTCGCCATCGGGAAACGCCGTACAGCCGTCGCCTTTGAAATCCGCGGGCGGCTCGGCCGGCGTCGAAACCTGTCTGACTTGAGAGGGAGCGTTGACAGCAAACAGAATGGAAAAAAGTAAAACTGCGGCAAAATTCCTCATACGTTTTTAACAAAACGGCGATTTCAGCTCATTGATACCGCATCACCATGTGGCTCTTTGAGCCGGTCCGGGTACATCGGAAATTTGGCCGTCAATTCCGCCACGTCGCGTCTGACCCTGGCCTTGACCTCTTCCGATTCCGGATCTTGGATGACCGACGCGATCATCTTGCCGATGAGCCTCATATCGGCCTCTTTCATTCCACGCGTCGTCAGGGCCGGAGTTCCCAATCTTATGCCCGAGGCAATAAACGGCTTCTGCGTGTCGAACGGTATCGTGTTCTTATTCACCGTTATCTCCACGTCGCCGAGTGCCTTTTCCGCCGCCTTGCCGGTTATGCCCTTGCCATCCATAAAGACGTCCACGAGTACCAAATGGTTGTCCGTACCGCCCGAAACGAGCCGCAAGCCGGCGTCGCTCAATGTCGTGGCCAACACCCGTGCGTTATCGATGATCTGCTGCTGATAGATCTTGAAATCGTCCCGCAGAGCTTCGCCAAACGCGACCGCCTTTGCCGCGATAATGTGCACCAACGGCCCGCCCTGCGTGCCCGGAAAAACGCTGCGGTTAACATCCGCCGCAAATTCCTCACGACACAGAATCAACCCGCCACGCGGCCCGCGCAGCGTCTTATGCGTAGTAGTCGTCACAAATTCACAATGCGGCACCGGCGAAGGATGCAGCCCCGTCGCGACCAATCCCGCAATATGTGCTATGTCGGCCATGATCTTTGCCCCAACGCTGCGGCCGATCTCGCCAATTCGCTCAAAATCTATCGTCCGCGGATAGGCGGACGCCCCGCAAATCAGCAGTTTAGGCTTACTTTCCTCTGCGATTCGCTCTAATTCGTCATAATCGATCTGCTCGGTGTCCCGACTGACGCCGTAATCCGCAACCTTGTAATTAATCCCTGAAAAATTGAGCGGATGCCCATGCGTCAAATGCCCACCGTGCGACAAATTCATACCCAATATCTGATCGCCGTGATCAAGAGCCGTCATCAAAACCGCCATATTCGCCTGCGCCCCAGCATGCGGCTGAACGTTTGCGTGCTCGGCCCCAAATAGCTGCGTCGCCCGGTCAATCGCCAAATTCTCAACGACATCCGCAAACTCGCACCCGCCGTAATACCGCTTGCCCGGATACCCTTCGGCGTATTTGTTTGTAAAGACCGTGCCCATCGCCTGCAAAACGGCCTCGGACACAAAATTCTCCGACGCAATAAGCTCAAGCCCCTCCGTCTGCCGCCGAACCTCGTTGTCAATCGCGTTGCTAACAATTGGGTCTGCTTCTGATATGTTTGCAGTAAAAAAATCGCTCATAATTTGAAAGGATATAGTTTCTTGTCAAAAAATCTTAAATATCATTTAAGTTTATGAAATAATGATAATCCGAATCGGTATCCAATGGAAATCCTAGAAAAGGTTGGACAACTAAAAGCGGAATTAGACAGCTTGCGGCCGCTCGATCCTGAGATCGAGGTTCGCATAATGCAGAAGCTGCGCCTTGACTGGAACTATCATTCGAATAAGTTAGAGGGCAATACATACTCGTACGGCGAGACCAAAATGCTCCTGATGAAAGGGCTTACCGCAGGCGGAAAGCCAATTCGGGATCACGAAGAGATAACGGGTCACGACCAAGCGATCACCTTTATCATTGACTCCATAAAAAATGATGAACCACTCACCGAAGCGTTTATCCGACATCTTCATAAACTGACCCTGGTCAGGCCATTTTGGGCAGACGCCAAAACCGCTGATGGCCAGCCAACAAAAAGGCTTATTAAAGTTGGTGAATATAAAACAGAGCCAAACCACGTCGAAACCCTATCGGGTGAAATATTCCGTTTCGCGGAACCAATCGAAACCCCGGTAAAAATGCAGGAGTTAGTTGAATGGTTTCGTGAAAAATTGGCCCAGCCGGGAGCAAATGCAGTGCTGATCGCAGCAGAGTTTCATTACAGATTTGTTCGCATCCATCCCTTCGACGATGGCAACGGACGCTTAGCGAGACTCCTGATGAATTTTGTTCTGATGAAATTCGGCTACCCGCCGGTAATCATTAAAAATGAGGACAAAGACAACTACATCGCTGTTTTGGAGCAGGCAGATTTCGCGGTTCTTGAGCCTTTTGTAAATTACGTCGCGGAAAATCTCACGCGTTCTCTTGGATTAATGATTCGTGGGGCAAAAGGTGAGGAAGTAGAAGAAGTCGATGATTTCGACAAGGAACTAGCTCTGCTTGAACGCCGCATTTTAACTATTAATAAGAAAGATACAACCATTAAATCGAGCTCAACCATGGCAGCTTTCACCACTGAGCTAGTCATTCCGCTAATTCGCGAGTTCCTAGGTTATTGCAGAAAATTTGATAGGTTTTATTTCAATAACGAAGTTCTGCTCATTTCCTTCCACCTCAACAAAGTATTTCTTAGCGGAACGTATGGAAGCGTTCTACAAAAATTGGATGATTTTTCCAAAGAGGTGCCGGGATTGTCAGAGTTTGAAGTAATCTACAATAATCGTGAATTTATAAATCCAGATTTGGCCACGTTCGATTTTTCTTCAAGATTAACCTTTGCTTTTAAAGACTTGAGTTATTCGATTAAGATCCGTGGCGACCTTTCGGGGGTACATTCCGATTTTGAACAACCATATTCCAAAATGCTATCTACCGACGATTTATATCAATCATTAAATCAACTCGTAAAATCTCATCGTGAATTTATCGAAGCGAAGACTAAATCAAAAAGCTAAAGCATCGAGCCAAATTCATTTTCGTCGAGTATTGCAACCCCGAGGCTTTCCGCCTTGGTCAATTTCGACCCCGCATCGCTTCCGGCGACCACAAAATCGGTATTTTTGCTGACGGATGACGAAACGCGGCCGCCGCGTTCTTCGATCAGTTTGGCGGCTTCGTCGCGGGTGTAGTTTTCGAGTTTGCCGGTGAGGACGAATGTTTTACCGACGAAGCGTTCGTCGAGCATCGCGGTGCTCGCGGCGTCGGTCTCGGTTTTGACGCCGGAGGCTTTGAGGCGTTTAACGAGATCGATATTTCGCTCGTCGCGAAACCACTCAAACACGCTTTCGGCGACGGCGAGGCCGATCTCGTGGATGTCGTCGAGTTCTTCAACCGACGCTTCGGAAAGGCGGTCGATGCTGCGGAAATGATTGGCCAGGATCTTGGCATAGCGTTCGCCGACGTGACGAATATCGATACCGTACAATAGCCGCTGCAATCCGCGTGTCTTGCTCCCCTCGATTTGGTCGATGAGATTTGTGCCCGATTTCTCAGCCATCCGCTCAAGCGAGGCGATTCCGTCGACAGTCAGATCGTAAAGGTCGGCTACGTCCTTGACCGACCCGTTGTCGACGAGCGTATTGATCAACACTTCGCCGAGGCCTTCGATATCCATTGCCTTTCGCGAGGAAAAATATCCGATCCGAGCCTTCAGCTTTGCGGGGCAAATGTCGTTCGTACATCGCCGAACCGCCTCGCCTTCAGGTCGAACGGCGTCAAATCCGCACACGGGGCAAACGGTCGGAAACTCAAATTCCATTTCGCTGCCGTCGCGTTTTGTCGTCACGACCGACAGCACTTGCGGTATTATCTCGCCACTCTTTTCAATCAAAACGTAGTCGCCTACACGCAGGTCGAGACGCTTGATCTCATCCTCGTTGTGCAGCGATGCCCGGGCGACGGTCGTACCGGCGAGCAAGGTTGGTTCGAGATGCGCGACTGGCGTCAGTACTCCCGTTCGGCCAACCTGAATACCGATTCCAAGCAGCCGCGTCGTCGCCTGTCGGGCTGGATATTTGTACGCGATCGCCCAACGTGGAGCCTTGGTCGTTGCACCGAATTCGTCCTGCAACGCCGTCGAGTTGGCCTTGACGACAACGCCGTCGATCTCGTAATCGAGGCCGTCGCGAAGCGTTTCCATCTCGGCAATAAAAGCTGACAGTTCGTCAAAATTAGAGCAAAGACGGTGATTTGGATTTACATTGAAACCATTGCGTTTGCACCACTCAAAAACCTCCAGATGCGTTGCAAACATCTTCGACGCCCCCGTAAAAGCATCGTACGGAAACATATCGAGCCGCCGCGAAGCGACAATTGCAGAATCGAGCATCCTAAGGGTTCCCGATGCTGAGTTCCGCGCGTTTGCAAACGTCTTTTCCCCCTGCATTTCTAGCTCCGCATTATTCCTGGCGAATTGTGAACGCGAGATAAACACCTCGCCGCGAACTTCGGCATGACTGGGAGCATCAATCTTCAAACGCAGCGGGATCGTGCGTATCGTTTTTACGTTTTGTGTCACCTCATCGCCAGTTTGCCCGTCGCCGCGTGTCGCTCCCGTTACCAGGATTCCATTCTCGTAATGCAGCGATACGCTCAATCCATCGATCTTAAGCTCCGCAACATAATCCAGTTTCCGGCCCTCTGCCAGCTTTTCGCATCGCTCCGTAAACGCTTTTAGATCGTCGAGATTGTAGCTGTTGTCTAGCGACATCAGCTGCACCGTATGTCTAAACGGCCGCAAACTCGACGCTTTGCCGCCAACACGCTGGGTAGGGCTGTCGGGCGTAATGAAGTCGGGATGCTCGGTCTCTAAGGCCTTCAAACGCTCCAGAAGCTGGTCGAATTCGTAATCCGATATCTCCGGCGCGTCCTGCTGATAATAGAGGTCGCTGTGCCGCTCGATCTTGGCACGCAAATTCTCGATTTCCTTTTGGATTTCCATCATTCGATAAAATTATTTCATAAATTCCGCGATCAGGCGGTGAAAATGATGCGTCCCCTGCTCGCGTGTCGGTGAATATCGGCCATGGGAATAGAACCGTGAGCGGATTCCCTTTTGTACGCTCTCGACGACCGCCTCGTCTTCCATTTCGACGCCGTGCAGGTCGGCTCCGGCACCGGTTTCCATCAACGTTTCGTCGCTAACATACGTTAGGAATTCGACCACCGTTTTCGACGGTGTTACGGGACGGACAACATTTACAGAGAGGCCCCAGGGATAGAAATTGAACATCAAATTTGGAAAGATGAATAGATAACTGGCTGCGATGTTGGAATGCGCGTCAGAACCGGGAGCGGTAGCGACTGGGTGCCTCTCGTCGCCAACTTGAAACCCAGTTCCTGTAATTGATGGCGCTCCCGGTTCTGACAGCGCGGTCTGTAGACTGGAATACCGGAACGTCTCGGTCGTATAACTGCCGTAATCGACAATTTCACTCAAGCTGCGATGAACGTATGGGATATGAAACCCCTCAAGGTAATTTTCGCAATACAACGCCCAATGAGCATTGACCTCGTATTCACGGGTCTCGACCAGCCGTAGTAATTGCGGCTGGGTATCACCGAGCAAAGGTGCGGCGTCATTTACAAACGCGTTGAACGGTGCGACCGGATCGATCGACGCAAACATAAAACCGCCGAGAGTCGAAAATGGCAACTGCCGCAAATTATCAGATTCGCACGGAAAATTTTCGACGCCTTCAAATTCCGGCATCGAGAGAAATTTGCCGTCGAGCGAAAACCGCCGTCCGTGATATCCGCAACGGATCAGATTGGCTTGGCACGGCTCCTCGACCAGTATTTTGCCTCGGTGGGTACAAACGTTTGAGAGACAGGCTAACGTCTCGTCCGTCTTAACCAGTAAAACTGGTTCGTCCAGAAAGCCAGGCAGGATCGTCGCGGGTTTTAAGCCATCAACCTCGTCAGCATGGCCGAGAAATTGCCACGAATGCACGAATATCTTTTCCTTCGACAGCTCAAAACACGCCGGATCAGTGTAAAACTCCGACGCGAGCGTTCGAGCTTTTCGAATATCGGGATCAATCTCGAACAATGGCATAACTATTCCAAATAAAGCAGATACATAGGATGCTCGTCGCTGCGGCGAAACGCCCGGCCGATCAGGCCCCGTGCAAAAGCCTCAACAAACTCGTCTCGGATACGCAGTTGCTCCGCCAACGCCCGCTCGGGATCGGAATCGACGAGGCTGAGCCAATCGCTCATTATTGAGATCGTCGCGGAGGGGGCTCCCGGTTCGATATATTTCTCGCCCGCCGCCAGGGCCCGTACTTTTGGGCTCTCCAGATCCCATTCGGCAAAAAGCCGGTCGCTCTGCATGCCGATCTTGCGTCCACTGCCGGGGTCGGTCACATAGTCGGTGCCGTAAAAATTAGGCTGAAATTCACAAACCGTCGCACCGAGCTTTTCGAGATTAAAATGAGCGTTGCGCGCCTTGACTGGCTCAAACGTCCACTTCAGATATCGAACGCCTTCGCTCATGGCCCGCGTCCGCTGTGCCCATTTCAATTTGGCGCCGATCCCATGGCTTTGATACTCGGGCCGGACGCCGGTCATGTGCGAATAAAAAGCCCGTTCACCCCGCATAAAAGCCGGCACACTCAGCACAAACCCCGCGAGACGTCCGCCGATATAGGCCCCGAGCGTAAATCCGCCAGCGTTTCGCGTCACGACAAAATGGCGAACCGGAGACAATTCGACCTCCGGCAGGGCAAAAACCTCGCGTTGCAACTGAACGCATTCGGCCAGCTCGTCGAGCGTCTTGCATTCGCGTATCTCTATCTCATTTTCCATTAAACTCGTTGCTATCGAAACAAAATCGTATCAAACAAATTCGCGAAAGGCGAAAGATTTCCCTTAACTTTACCGTCCCGGATTTGTTACAATTTTAACAGGCCGCCTAGTCGGCTTGCCGCTCTACTCCAGCTTTTGCCCAAATGACACCGCAATCCGATCTAGAGATCAAGGGAAATTTCCTGACGCATCCGTTTGCCGAACTCCTCGCCGAGATCGCACAGGCGCGGGTTAGCGGTAGCCTTCGCGTTTCCGTGAAAGACCGGAAATGCGTGATCTATCTGAAAGACGGCCGCGTTGTATTTGCCGTTTCCAATGCCCGCTCATCGCGTCTGTTCGACATCATGCTCCAGCGCAACCGGCTGACTAAAAAGGATGTCGTCCAGGTTCCCAACTTTTCTAACGACTTTGAGTTCGTGGCCTTTCTCGAAAATAAAGACTTTTTGACCAAGGCAGATTCCCACCGCCTTTTTACGGACCAGATCGAGGCGATCATTGTCGACATCCTCGAATGGCCCGACGGCGAGTGGGCCTTTAGCTCGCTGAAACGCGTGCGCGACGGACTGACCTTCGACGTGGACGCAACGCGTATCTTGTTCGATTACGCCAGGGCCATGGCCGAAAACGCTGTCCTGTCGCGGTTTCGCAGTTTCGACGAACGGTTTCGCAGGCTGTTATCGAGCGAGACAAGCCTAAATCTCACATCCGACGAAGGGTTCATATTTTCGCGCATCGGTGACGAACCGGTGACGGTGACAGATCTTTCGGCCGTCGGCGGGATGCCGGAAGGGAAAGCCCTTCACATTATCTACACGCTATGGTTAGGCGGGATGATCGCCCGCGACGACTGGCGGCCCGCATTTTCCGAAGCTACGGTCGGAGCAATGCTTGGAGCCAGGCTGGAGCTGAAACAGGAAGCAAAAATGCCACTGATCCAAGCTCCTGTCGAGGCTCCTGCTACCGAGACGCCAGAGAAAGAACCGGTCGTAGAAACCGAGAACCCAATCACGCTCGAAGAATATTTCCAACAGGTCGAAGGTGCTGACACGTACTACGATCTCCTCGGTGTCGAGCCTAAGGCCGATGCGGCGCAGATCAAACAGGCATACTTCAAGCTTGCAAAAATGTTTCACCCCGACCGGTATCACTCCGAGAGGGAGGAGGTCTTTAAGCGGATCCAGAGCGCATTTACCGAACTCGCCCAGGCACATGAAACGCTCAAAAGCGACGCCAATCGCGAACTATACGATTATCGCGCTCGCAAGGAACTCGCGGATCGTGAAAAGCGAATGTCAAGCGGTTTGAGCGAGGATACCGCTGCCGAGGCCGGACAGACCGAACAGGCCGAGAATCATTTTCAGCGCGGTTTCAGCCTGTTGATGGACGACAATTTTGACGAATCTCTGCCGTTCCTAGCGCGGGCGGTTCATTATGCTCCCAAAAACGGCCGTTACCACGCGTATTACGGCAAGGCCCTCTCGGCTAACGAAAAACAACGGCACAAGGCCGAATCCGAGATGCAGACCGCCGTCAAGATCGATCCCAACAACCCGACATTTCGCATTTTGCTGGCTGAATTCTTTATCCAGTTCAATCTGCTCAAACGTGCTGAGGGCGAATTAAAGCGTCTGCTCAAGATTTTTCCCGGCAACCGCGAGGCCCGCGAGCTGCTTGATAGCTTAAAAAAATAGAATCTGCTATGCCGCAAGCCCGCGCGTAAGCAAGGGCTTGCGGCATTGATTTTTGAACTTTGAACTTTGAACTTTGAACTCTTATCTTTAAACTAATGTGGTGAACAGCCTACTCGCCGAAACATCTTTGGTTGATGAGAAATTATTGGGCATCTCGGCCCGCATGGATCAGTTCGAGGGCTACTCGAACGCGCATGGCGGGCGGGTTGCGGCGATCGCCGACGCTCTTGGGGCGGCGTTTAACCTCGCTTCGCGGGACCGGTTTTTTCTCCAGCAGGCCGCGCTGATTCATGACATCGGCGAAATGACGATGAACCGCGAATACATTCGCGGCACCACCGGCCTCACGTCCAGCGAGAGGATCGACCTGCAGCGGCATCCGGTGATCGGCGAACAGGAAGCTGCAAAATTGGGCCTGCCTCGCGGCGTGCAGCTCATCGTCCGCTGGCATCATGAATGGTGGAACGGCGCGGGCTATCCCGATGGCATCGAAAACGAGCAGATTCCGGTCGCCGCACGGATCCTGCGGGTCGCGGACACGTTTTCATCTCTGACAGCCGCCCGGCCTTTTCGCCCGGCGATGGCGGTCGAGAATGCGAGGAAATATTTGACCGAGTGGGCCGGGATCGAATTTGACCCGGCAGTCGTCAAGGCATTTCTCTCGCTCCAGGTACGGGAAGAATCGCTGCCCCAGACAGTATCTGTAGAACCGCTTGGCGGCGGATTGTCGATCCTGTAAAAAGTTATGCACGGACAGACCAAAGCATCACCAAAAAGCTGGCTTGCGTTCGACCTCAACGTCCTGCGCCGCATGAAATTTGCGTCGGCCGCGTTGCCGTTTGCCGACAGTGCGGCTCTCGGAGCCTACCTGAAACGCTCGAACGTCCGAGTCTTGGCCAACCACCCGATGCAGTCCGCATGGACGCGGTGTTTTGCCGAGATCGCCAACAACAAGGAAAAGCTCGCGGACGAGGAGGTCGGCATTGTGCTCGAAGACGCCTACGTCCCCGGCTATCGCCTGCACAATCCGGCACTTGCCAATTGGTTTTCCGAGGTCGACGCCTGGTGGTTCGACAATGTCCGCCGCAATATCGACCGTCTCCAATCGCCGATGTCTCGGGCGATCGCGTCGAGCATCGCGATCTCGGTCGGCGAATATGTGCTGTCATTTAAGGAAGAAACACGTGAGCTGCGCCAGCCGCTGTCTATCGTCTATCGCCGCCTGTGGTCAATACAGCCCGAGCCTTTTAATAACGGCGAATCCAACGCCTGCTCAAACAAAAACGCGGACGATTTCATCTCAGAAACGCCGTCGGACCTGATGTTTTTACGGCTGCCCGCCTCACATGCTCAGGGCACACGCGGCTATCTCGGCCGCGGAGCGTGGCGCGAAGAGTGGCTTCGCGGCGGCAGCGATTTCTGGGACGATTTTGAGTCCGCAATGGCCGGCAAGCTCGGTGCCGCTACCGAAACCAAATCGCAATATCTTCACCTGCTCGAAGCAACGCTCCGCAAAGCCTCGCACATAAAAAACTGGGCCATCGCCCACGTCGAATCCGGCTTTATTCAAACGCAGGACATCGTCGATACAATAGCCGAGATCCGTCGCGTCGATACGATCTACACAAAAGATTTTTCGGAATTGACCGGCGCTAAGGCGGTAATTATTACTGCGTAGTCGTTTGGAGTTCCAGCTTTAGCTGGCCTCTTCGCCGAGTCGGAGGCCAGCTAAAGCTGGAACTCCAAACAGGGCTCAGGCTGTCGGTTCTGACCTTTTCTCTCGCAAAAACCAAACAGCTCCGCCTAGTGCCGATAATATCCCCGATATTATTGTCAGCGTCTGCGGGGTGATATAAAACATCATTCCGCTCGCGGCATAGCTGACCAGCCCGAATACGGTCAACTCCGCCCCACGATCAAGCGTCGATATGCGTCCGCGAATATAATCAGGCAGGCTTCGCTGAAACATCGTCTCCTGCACCGCGTATTCGACGCCAACTACCGCCCGCGAGATAAATACAAGCACCGCAAACATCCACAATTTCGGCATGTACGCGGCCGCCGAGAACAGCACGCCGTGAACGATCAGCGTCCAGCCGATAAAGCCGTGATTGCGGCCTTTGCGATCAAGGTAGATCGATGCCCGGTGGGCAAGCAGCATCCCAAAGGTCAATCCGAACCCCGTTGCGGTCCACAGCAACGCAACCGCGATGTCCGGATTCCACCCCTCGGCCATCGCGAAATGCACACCGCCGATACGCTCGAAGATAATATTTATCGCCCCGCCACCGGTCGCCCAGATGACGTTCATTATCAGGATCGTGAGAGCAAAATGATTGCCCAGCGCGTATCGAAAGCCTTCTTTCAGCTCAGACCAAAATGATTCCCTTACGGGATCAATTTCTTTTCCATCTTCTCCTTTTCTCCTCTTTTCCCCTTCTCTTACAGCCTCCTCGGGAATAAGCCAAACGGTAAAGGCCGAGATCAAAAACGACGCGGAGTTGATGATAAAAGCGGCCTTGTAACCAAAGATCGCCGCAGCCCATCCGCCCAACGCCGAGCCTATCGCCATTAGTAAAAACCTTGTCGAAAACAGCAACGCGGTCGCCGCAAGCAGACCTTCCTTGCCCGATAGATTCGGCGCGGCGGCGTTCTTCGCTCCGTCAAAAAACGCCCCAAATACATGTAGAAAAACGGTCGCAACGTACGCGATCCAGAGATTGTCGGCGTTGGTTACGAGCAGAAATGACAGCGCCAGAACCGACCGCAGCAGATCGGTCGCGATCATCACCGTCCGCCGCGAAAACCTGTCCACAAAGGTCCCCGCAATCGGCGACATCAACGCAAACGGCAGCAAACGAGCCAGAAAAAATAATCCCGCAGCCGTCGGCGACGCTTCCGAAACCAGGCGCACCAACCCAAGACCGGCAATAAAGTTGAACCAGTTTCCAAGCTCCGAGATAAATTGTCCGGCCAGCAGATTGCGAAAATTACGATTTCCGCGTATCAATTCACCATAGGTCAGCGAGTGCATTTATAGAGAATAGACGGTCGGGGCGTAAACGCGAAGTATTATAAGGTTGACCGGTCTTGACTCTCGCCACATCAATATAATATTCTCTTATTACTTAATGAAAATGAATTTCATTATCATCTATATTTTTTGGAGGCTATTGATGTTTTTTTTCCGTTCCGCTTTTCGCACCGTAAGTATATTCGTCATTTTTTTCGCTCCCGGAGCGTCCATCTGCGTCGCTCAGTCAACTACAGAGGTTTCTTCTCAAAGCCGGGCTGACAATATTCTAAATGGCACGATAACACTCCATGAATCGGGTGTAAAAATCCGAAATGCGAGTGTCACAATTGCCGAATTGAAACGCTCAACGCTTACCGACAGCTATGGCAAATATGAATTTACGTACATTCCTGCCGGAAAATATAATCTGATCGTCCATCTCGACAGAGTTTCCGATATGGTGAAAACCGTTGAAGTAAATGGCCCCGCGACGGTTAATTTTGAGCTAACGATCAACGCGATCAGCGAACAGGTTACGGTCACGGCCACAGGCTCACTGGAATCGACGAACAATTCTTACCAATCTGTCACAACCGTCGGTGCGCTGAAATTGGCCGAAAAAAACACGCTTTCCATCGGCGAGGCCCTCGATAATCAGCCCGGTGTGGCAAAGCGCAGTTTCGGGCCGGGTTCGGGCCGTCCGGTTATTCGCGGGTTTGATGGCGACCGGGTATTGATCCTGCAGGATGGTTTACGTGTCGGTGGCATCTCATCGCAGTCAGGTGACGAAGTAGAACCCATCGATGTGCTCTCGCTCGACCGTGTCGAGATCGTCAAGGGCCCCGCAACTCTACTCTATGGGAGCAACGCCATCGGCGGCGTGGTCAACGGCATTTCCACAAATGACGTTTATCAAACTGGGCTATCCGGCTATTTGACCGCTTTTGGAGGCACAAATAATTGGCAGGCCGGCGGCAGCGGAGGTTTCAAATATGGATTTAGGAATTTTCTCTTGTTTGCTAACGGCGGGTATCAAAAAGCCAACGAATACCGTACGCCGATCGGAACGGTCCTAAATTCTTTTGCCCGCAGCGGAAATGTGAACGGCGGCACGGGCTGGTTTCCCCGCAAAGGCTGGCTCGTTTTCGATTTCTCTTATGATCGGCGGCGGCATGGCATCCCGGTATCGGCCGGCGCTATTGACTTCGGATCACTAAACGAGCGTCGTGTTGGTTCGGAACTAAAAGGCGGCCTGCGGGATCTCGGCGGTTTTATCGAGAGCGGCGATTTTGGCGTAAGTTATAACGATTACAAAGCCCGCGATTTCGAGTTTGAATCGGACGAAAATAAGACCAAACTTGAATCGGTCGCAACCAACAAAAATTTTAACTACCGTGCCAACCTTAATCACCGGCGAAGCGGCAAATTCTCCGGCACATTCGGGCTTTCCGGCTTTACACGCGACTACGAGGCGGTCGGAGCCGAGGCTCCGGCTCCGCGCACAAAACAAAATTCCTTTGCGGTTTACGGACTGGAGCGCCTCGATTTTGAGCATATCGGTTTTCAATTCGGCGGACGCATCGAGCAGAACGGCTACAACCCGGCAGGCCGTTTGCGAAGTCGAAATTTCACAGGCTTTTCCGGCGGTGCCGGCTTGCGTGTGCCGCTCTGGAACGGCGGCTCATTTGTCGCAAACTACCAGCATTCTTTCCGCGCTCCGGCCCTTGAGGAGTTATACAATAATGGGCCGCATCCCGGAATTCTCGTCTTTGACATCGGCAATCCAAACCTGAAACCGGAGCAAGGCGACGGCATTGACCTTTCGCTGCGTCATAACACAGGCCGACTACGCCTCAATGGCGGTTTCTATTACTACAATATCCGCAATTTCGTTTATACGTCCTTTACAGGAGCAGTCGACGCGGCATCGCATCTGCCGGTTATCGAATACGCGCAAGGCCGCAGTAGTTATTTTGGAGGGGAAACGGCCATAGAGGCGAAGATTTTTGAGAGTCTGTGGTTGAACGGCAAAGTTGATTATGTTCGAGCCGAACTCACGACAATAAACAAACCGTTGCCTCGCATCCCGCCGCTGCGCGGCACACTTGGTCTCGATTGGCGTTATAAGGCATTGAGCCTGCGTCCTGAGATCATTTTGGCGGGAAAGCAGGACCGCGTTTTCGACAATGAAACGTCAACCCCCGGTTACGGCGGCGTCAATGTCGACGCTTCATATACACTTTTCTCAGGACGCGCGGTGCATGTATTTTCGGTTAGTGGTTATAATTTGACGGACAAACTCTACCGCAATCACCTGTCGTTTATCAAGAATATCGCACCAGAAACCGGGCGAGGCGTACGGCTAAATTACAGCTTGCGTTTCTAGTGGGCCATAAACGCAAAATGTTAAGAAAAAGAGCCCCGGGAACTAAGTTTCCCCGCGGCTCTTTCCTTATCCAAATCGAAATATTTTATCGTCCGGTAAAATTCGGCGGGCGTTTTTCAAAGAATGCCGCGACACCCTCTTTGAAATCGTCAGCTTTGCCGCTCTCGATCTGGCATTCATGCTCGATTGCGAGTTGGGAGCGTAGGTCGTTTGAGAATGATGCGTTGAGCATTCGTTTGATCCGGCCGATCGCACCGGTCGGGCCGGCGGCGAGTTTTGCGGCAAACTGTTTCGCCTCGTCCTGTAGCGAATCTGCCGCGACCACGCGGTTGATCATCCCGATCTGAGCCGCACGCTCTGCGGTAACGGCGTCGCCGGTCATAAACAGCTCGGCGGCGATCTTTTCGCCGACCGCGCGAGGCAGAAAAAATGTCCCGCCGCAGTCGGGCGAGAGTCCGATGCGAACAAACGCCTCGCGAAATACCGCATCGTCGCCCGCAAAAACAATATCGCACGCCAGAGCAAAATTGGTCCCCGCACCCGCGCAAACGCCGTTGACCGCCGCGACAAACGGAATCGGCGTCTCGCGGATCAGCATAATTACCTTATGCAGCGCCGCCAGCGGCTCCTCAAGAAATGCTTCGATCCGCCCTTCCTTATCCCACATCGATTTCATCTCGCGTAGGTCACCGCCCGAGCAAAACGCGCGTCCGCTGCCGGTCAGGACCACGGCACATGCATTATCGTCGGTCGCCTGTTTGATAGCCGCCGCCAGATCAAGCGTCAGTTGCAGCGAAAGTGCATTAAGAGCGTCAGGACGATTCATTGTCACCGTCGCGACACCGTTTTCAATCGCGTAATTTACTGTTTCAAAACTCATATAAATCTATTTTTTAGCCGGAAAAAGGCACAAAAAGCGCAAAATAAAACTTTCAACCAAACATCACTAACTCTTTTTTGCGTCTTTTGTGCCTTTTGTGGCGATCCTCTTAAGCGTGGCGAGCCCGCGAGCGGCTGGCTTCGTGGCAGTCTTTGCACAGGACCGAGCGGCCGACCTTTGGCTGAAACGGCACAGTGTCGTGCCGTCCGCAATTATCGCATACGATTTCAAAACGCTTCGGCGCATCCTCACGCATCGCCAATTTTTTCGACCGGCATTTCGTACACCGCTGCGGCGTCATCATATTCCGCTGATAATACATTTCCTGATCTTTTTCGCTGAAAACAAAGATATCTTTGCACTGCACACACGGGATTTGGACATCTGGCATAGCGTTTCCTCCGGCCGTTAAGTTGACGGTTATAACTGTGAGTTTAGCACACGACGCTCCGTTTTCATTAACCGCAAAGCGGTTCTTCAGCCTCGCAAATTTTGCTATTCGGGCCAATCGGATTTATATTTGATAACCACTATGGAACAAAAAACTGCCACTTGGTATCGCTGGGACGATATGGAAAAGGAACGCGTCTCGGACCAGCTCGGACGCCGCCTGATCACGGGCGACCGGATGATGCTCGCCCACGTTTATATCGAAAAAGGCTGTATCGTCCCGCAGCATTCGCATGAAAACGAACAACTGACCTACATTCTCAACGGGGCTCTGAAATTCTGGATCGGCGAAGAAAAACGCGAGCAGATCGTGCGGGCGGGCGAGGTCCTTGTCATCCCGTCGAACGTCCTCCACATGGCCGAGGCACTCGAAGATACGCTCGATGTCGACATTTTCGACCCGCCGCGTCAGGATTGGCTCGATAAGACCGACGATTACCTCAGGCAGAAATAATTATGGACCTCGGGCTTAAAGGAAAAACAGCATTGGTGTGCGCCGCGAGCCAGGGCCTCGGGCTTGCGGTAGCACGCGAGATCGCAAACGAAGGAGCGTCGATAGTGATCTGTTCGCGCAGATCGGATGCGATCAATGCCGCCGCCGAATCGATCCGCAGCGAGACCGGTGCCGACGTTCTGTCGCTGGCTGTCGATGTTTCGGGTGTCGCCGATATCGAGCGCCTCGTAGCCGCTGGCACCGAGCGGTTCGGCAAGATCGATATCCTCGTGACTAACTCCGGTGGGCCGCCGGCCGGACCATTTGACTCGCTAACTCGCGAATCGTGGGATGACGCAACCCGAATTTTGCTCACAAGCGTCATCGAACTAACCAAGCTCGTTCTGCCCGGAATGCGAGAACGCCGATGGGGCCGCATCCTACATGTCACTTCGATAGCCTCCAAGCAACCCGTCGATAACCTCATGCTTTCCAATAGTTTACGTGCCGCCGTCACCGGCTTTGCCAAAACTCTGGCCAACGAGGTCGCGTCCGATGGCGTCACCGTCAACAACATCCTGCCCGGCTACACGCTGACCGAACGGCTCGACGAATTGATCGAATTTCTGGCCGAAAAAGAGGGTTTATCCGCCGATGAGATCCGAGGTCGTTGGGAATCCGAGATCCCGATGCGTCGTCTTGGAGACCCGAAAGAGTTCGCTGCTCTGGCCGCTTTTCTGGTTTCCGAAAGGGCAAGTTATATCACGGGCAGCTCCATCGCAGTGGATGGTGGCTGGATAAAATCTCTATTCTGATAACGCTTCAACATGGGCTTTGACGGTCTCGCCAAGCGTTTCAAGGTTGTAGCCGCCCTCAAGACACGACACGATCCGTCCGCTGCAAGCGTCGTCCGCCCATTGCTTAACCGTTCGCGTCATCGCCATAAAATCAGGATCTTCGAGCCGTAGCTGCCCAAGCGGATCTGTCAGATGTGCGTCAAAACCGGCGGAAATCATGATCAGATCGGGCTTGAATTTTGCTGAAATATCCTCAAGCGCACCTTCCAACATCCGCGTCTGTTCGCCGGCTTCGATATTTGCTTTGACCGGAATATTCATCGTTTTCCCAAGCCCGCGGCCGTGTCCCGTCTCGCCGCGAGTTCCGGTACCCGGATACCAGGGATACTGGTGCATCGAGAAAAAATAGACGCTCGGGTCGTCGTAAAAAATGCCTTGCGTGCCGTTGCCGTGATGCACGTCCCAATCGATGATTGCGACACGCTCGATCTCTTTGTAATGATTTTGGGCGTAACGAGCGGCGACAGCGACGTTATTGAACAGGCAAAAGCCCATCGCATTTTCAGCCGACGCATGATGCCCCGGCGGACGCACCGCGACAAACGCATTTTTCGCCTCGCCCTGCATCACCGCATCGACGCCCGCGACTGCTCCGCCCGCAGCAAAAAGCGCCGCGTCAAACGATTGCATCGAAATAATCGTGTCCGCATCGAGCCGATCAACGCCATGCTCGACCGCCCCTTCGACACGCTTAAAATGCTGCGCGGTATGGGCCGCAAGCATCAACCCCTTCGACGCTTTTTCGGGCGTGATCTCCATCAATGTCGCCCAGAAAGCCTCGTCCTCTCGCAAAGCGTCCATCACAGCCGTGTAACGCAGCGGCGTTTCCGGGTGGCTCGGGCCGGTGTCGTGCTTTTGGTAGATTGGGTGATGGATGAGAGCGGTTTTCATTTAATTCGTGGCCCAAGACCAGCCCGTTATTTTCCAGCCCGAAGATTCTTTATGTAGGGCGAACGTAAAGGCCGAACCGATCTGTTTGATGAGCTTGCCTTTCTTTTTGTAAATGTAGTTCGAAGGGATCACGACAAAAGCGTTCTCACCATTTATGTCCAGATGCTTTGGCTTACCAAGGTTTACAACACTATCGGTTATGGCGTTCTTTTTAGCGTCGGCGTCGTAGTCATTTGCCCAGTTAAGGCACGCATTTGGGCCGTGCCATTCATGGGGCGGAAATTCGTCAATTATCGACGTCTGCTCAGCACACGCGGCAACGGCCGATTTTACATCGCCCTTGTTAAATCCATCGACAAATTGATTTATCGTTTTCATTACGTCCGCACTTTGCGCATTGACGCCAACGACGCTAAAAGCTCCAAAAACTAATGTTAGGGTCAAAAATAGTCCGATCTTCATAGCTCCTCCTAAGGTAAAGTGAGTTGAGAATATCATAGCTCAAGGGATTTTCGGTTATCGGCTTTGGAATGTTATATTTCGTTCTGTAATCACTTACTAAAATGCAGCGAATAAAAGCAATCGACTCACACACGGGCGGCGAGCCAACGCGGGTTGTCACGGCAGGTTTCCCCGATCTGGGCGGCGGAGCAATGGCTGAGCGGCTTGAGATCTTCAAACGGGACCACGATAGGTTGCGATCTGCTATCGTCCGCGAACCTCGCGGACATGACGCTGTCGTCGGAGCCTTACTGTGCGAACCGGTCGATACCAATTCAGCCGCCGGAGTCATATTTTTTAACAACGTCGGCTATCTCGGAATGTGCGGCCACGGTACTATCGGCTTGGTCAAAACGCTCGAACACATGGGCCGGATCGCTGCCGGACACCACAAGATCGAGACTCCTGTGGGCACCGTCGAAGCCAATCTGAACGCCGACGGAACAGTCACGATCACTAATATTGCGAGCTACCGGCATGCAAAAGATGTGACGGTCCAGGTCGAGGGTTTCGGTCCGGTTACTGGCGATGTCGCGTATGGCGGCAACTGGTTTTTCCTTATTGGCCATCATCCGCTGACGCTGGAACTCAAGTATTTAGAAAAGCTTACGGATTTTTCCGCCCGTGTTCGCAATGCTTTGGTCAAAAATAATATCACCGGAGCAGACGGTGCCGAGATCGACCACATCGAGCTTTTTTCGCCAACAGAAAACGCGGACAGCCGCAATTTCGTCCTTTGTCCTGGCATCGAATACGACCGCTCGCCGTGCGGTACCGGCACGAGCGCAAAGCTCGCCTGCCTTTACGCCGATGGCAAACTAGCGATCGGTGAAACATGGCGGCAGGAAAGCATTATCGACAGCGTTTTCGAAGGCACGGTCAATATTGTGGACAGAAAGATCATTCCGTCGATTCGCGGATCGGCGTTCGTGACCGCTGAGATCGAGCTGATCCTGAACCCAAACGACCCGTTCTGTTTTGGGATCGCGTAGGTCACGCTGTGTTTTGTCGGCAAATAATTATGTTTCCTTTTGACAAGGTTGATTTTGTTCAAACCCAAAGCCTGCCGCTGAATGAACTTTGGCGGTTTTTGCCGATCGGGTATCTATTTACGATCATGATCGAGACGCCGGTGCTGATCGTCGGACTCTCGCCAAAGGTTTCGCTCAGGCAAAAGCTGTGGTGCGGCGCATGGCTTACGGCGTGCACGTACCCGATTGTAATTCTTGTTCTACCGGCAATCTTTCTCGGGTCGTCGCGATTTCTTTACTTGTTCGTCGCCGAGACTTTCGCCCCGCTTGCGGAATGCACGCTGTTTTGGCTGGCGTTTCGAAGCAAGGGACTTTTGGAAACGGGCGACTGGGTTCGCTGTTTAACGGCCATCGTCATCGCAAACCTTGCCTCGTTTGGCTTTGGCGAGTTGATGAATCGATACGGCTGGTTCGGATTGTTTTAGAAATAATTTACAGGGATGAAGGGGATAAATGGGATGAAATCAATGTATTTGAATTCAAATATCCCTTTTATCTCCTTTATCCCTGTTAATATGTTCCGATGGATCTGCGCATCACCGAGATATTTCTTTCGATCCAGGGCGAGTCGTCTCACGCCGGCCGGCCCTGCTCGTTTGTGCGTCTGACGGGTTGCCCGATGCGGTGCGTTTGGTGCGACAGCGAATACACTTTCACCGGCGGAGAACGAATGTCTTTCGAGGCTATTTTTACAAAACTCGAGGAATTTGGCTGCAACCTGGTCGAGGTCACCGGTGGCGAACCTCTGGCCCAAAAGGCTGTTTTGCCGTTTATCACTGAGCTGTGCGACCGTGGTTTCGAAGTCCTGATTGAGACGGGCGGGTATGTTTCAATCGAAGACGTCGATCCCCGCGCAAAGATAATTCTCGACGTAAAATGTCCCGCATCCGGCGAGGCGGAGCGAAACCATTGGCCAAACCTCAAGCGTGTGCGGCCGGAAATGGACGAAGTGAAATTTGTCGTCGCCGACATGGCGGATTGGGAATACGCGAAGGAAATTCTTGAGAAATACGACCTGATGGACCGCGCAAAAGAGATATTGATATCACCGGTTCACGACATTGATGACCTTGCCGAGATCGCTGAGGCCGTTTCGCGAAGCGGACTCAAAGTTAGGTTGAATCTACAATTACACAAGTACATTTGGGGAGCTGATGCAAGAGGGGTCTGATTTTAAAAAAAAGCTGACAGCCGTTAGCTAATAGCTACTAGCTGGCGTTTAACTTTATACCTATGACAATCGCTATTGTTCTCGTCTCCGGCGGAATGGACAGTTGCGTTACTGCGGCGATCGCCCACCCGCAAAATGACGAGATCGCATTTCTGCACATTTCCTACGGCCAATTGACCGAGGCCCGCGAGCGGCAGGCGTTTAACGACATTGCCGATCATTATGCCGTTGAGAAGCGGCTCGATATTTCGATCGAGCATTTGGCAAAGATCGGTGGTTCGTCGCTGACGGATACCAGGATAGCGGTTTCCGAGGCCGATCTCGCGTCGAAAGAAATGCCGACCAGTTATGTGCCGTTTCGCAACGCGAATATGCTCTCGATCGCGGTGAGTTGGGCTGAGGTCATCGGAGCGAGAGCGATCTATATCGGTGCCGTTGCGGAAGATTCGAGCGGTTACCCGGATTGCCGGCCGGAGTTTTACAGGGCATTTCAAAAGGTCGTCGAAACAGGCACAAAACCTGATACAAATATTGAGATCCGCACACCGATCATCGACCTTTCAAAGGCCGAGATCGTCAGAAAGGGCAGCGGTCTCGACGCTCCGCTGCATCTTACGTGGTCGTGCTATCGCAGCGAAGAGCTTGCTTGCGGCACATGTGATTCGTGTGCATTGAGACTGCGAGGATTTGAACGAGCTGGAGTAAAAGATCCGATCAAGTATCAAGAGACTTAACCACTAAATTACACAAAAGGTACACGAAATTTTTTAGTGCAGTTTTCGTGCTATTTCGTGGTTAATTAATTCTTAGTCGCTCACGGTCAATTACTAAGTTCTTTAAATCACCCAGTGCGGCAAACGCCACATTCTCGGTCACGAAAAATTCGGTGGCTATATTCTGAATCTCGTTGACGGTAACGGCGTCTAGCTTGGCGACCGTCTCTTCGACGGATATTTGCCGACCGTGCGTCATTTCTGATTGGGCGAGCGTCGCGGCCCGTGCGGCGGAATCCTCGAGGCTGAGCAGGATCGAGGCGACAGCCTGCTGTTTGGCGAGTTCGAGTTCATCCTCGGTTACGCCATCGCGTACCACGCTTTGCATTTCGGCAATCGAGAGATCGACAACCTCTTCGACCTGATCTGGCGAAGTCGCGGCAAATATCGAAAACATTCCGCAATCCTGATACGAAACGGCCGAGGCACCCACGCTGTACGCCAGGCCGCGTTCTTCACGGACCTTTTGCCAGAGGCGGCTCGACGTGCCGCCGCCTATAATATTTGCCAATACGTCGGCCGCATATCGCCGCTCGTCGGTCGCCGACACGAGCGGTGTTGCGATTACGAGATGAGCTTGTTCGAGGTTTTTGTTTTGCTTGATTAATATCGGAGCCGCGAGGGTCGGCGTTTGGAGTTCCAGCTTTAGCTGGCCTTTCGCGCCGATTTGCCAACTAAAGTTGGAACTCCAAACGGCTGACGCCAGTTCCACGATCTGCTCATGATCAACATTCCCCGCCGCCGTTATGACAAGATTTGATGCGTTAAAAACATCTTCGTGATACCTTCGTGTGACTTCGTGGTTAAAACTCCGTACCGTTTTTGGCGTTCCCGCGATCGACATGCCCAAGGGATGATCCGGGAAAAGTCCCTCGCTAAAGATCTCACCCAGATAGTCCTCCGGCGAATCGTCGATCATCTTCATTTCCTCGATGATGACGCGTTGCTCGCTTTTCAGGTCGGCCTCGTCAAAACGCGGATTTGTGAGAATATCGGCGATCAGGTCGAACGCCTGTTGGACGCGGTCGTCGATGACCTTGATCGCAAAGCCGGTCTCTTCGTGCGTCGTAAAAGCATCGAGGTTACCGCCTAAACTGTCGGTTTCGATCGCAATCTCTAGCGCGGAGCGTTTCGTCGTGCCTTTGAAGACAGTATGCTCGATAAAATGAGATATGCCATGCAGTTCCGCTGGCTCGTGCCGGGCACCGACGCGGAAAAAGAACCCGAGCGTAGCAGACCTTACTCCGGGCATTCGGTCGGTTAGAATTGTCAGGCCATTTGCGAGGCGTGTTTCTTGTATGTCTTCTTTCATTAAGAATTTTTTGCCACGAATTACACGAATGGCACGAATAAGGAGTTTACAGGACGAGACGGTCGTACTCTAATTTGTACTTACCAAAATTTATCAGGTGGGCAAGTCGATAGCTCGTGGCTTTTAGATAGTTGAGTGTTTGGGCTTTGTGAATCTCGGCTATTCGATCAAGGGCTTTGAGTTCGATAATAATGGAATCCTCGACAACTATATCGGCAACATATTCTCCAACTATTTTTCCGTGAAATGGGACGAGAATCGGCACCTGCTGGATAGCTTTGATTCCATTTTCCTCAAATAGGACCATCAGGGCATTTTCATAGACTTTCTCAAGAAACCCAAACCCCAATTCGGAATGAACCTGCATGGCAAGGCCAACTATTTTATATGAGAGATCTTTATATAAAATGCTTTCTTCCATTCGTGTTATTCGTGTAATTCGTGGCAAAAATCTTACTGACTTATAGCATTGAACAGCAGCGGATAGGTAGCCAACGACTGTCCGCGGTACTGCGGGCGAAAGCCAAAGAGGATAATCTTGCCTTTGCCCATGCGAACCTCTACGAGCGCGGCTTTGCCTGCGATTTTCTCCGCTCCGAGCGCCCAGCCGGAGAGGAGGATCTTGGACGGGTCGGACGGGTAGCGGGCGATGACGCGGATCTCAGGCATTCCGCCGTTCGGAGTTCCGCCTTCAGGCGGCCCTCCTGCGGGGGAAGGCCGGCTAAAGCCGGAACTCCCAACCTCAAACACCGGTCCGTTCTCAAACCACGCGATTGACTCCTTAGGCATTCCTCTGGCGATCGGGGAGGTCGTATCAAGCTCGGTGCGGAGGATCGAGCCGGGGATGTAGAAATCCTTGCGGGCGAGACCCTTTGTAACGTCTTTTATTGGCAGATTGAACTGCTCAATGGCAAAATCGGACGAGCGGTTTAGAAAGACGAGCGTTCCGCCGTTCTCGACAAATTTTTTGAGATTCTCAACGCCTGTCTGACCAACGCCGCCCGCGTATTCATCCGGCATCGAGCCTTTTGCATAGCCGTTGAGGATCTGAGCGGGTGGTTGATCGGGAAAGATTATTACATTTAATTTATTTGATAGGCCTTGTCCCGTAATTTGACGATTAGAAAGCGATTGATGCTCAGAGCTGCAATATTTTTGTTTTGAGATCATCCGATCATAACTCTCGACTACCCAGCGGGTCCACCCTTCGTCGATTGACGGGACATATGATCGATATGTCGCATAATTTAGAACCCCACGGCAACGAGAATTATCGTCGGAGCCGTTTCCGAGGCCGGATCTGCCAGAATATGTATCAAAGCTTTCGTAAATCGGAAGAACTCCTATATCCATAAGGTAAAAAAGCGAATGTGCGGTAACGTCATACGGCGGAATCGGATGCCCATCTGAATCGCGAAGATCCGGATATTTCTGAGGCTCCAAAAGCGCCTTGGCAAATGCGAAATACGGTTGTTCAGCTTTAACGACGCGGTCGCCGGTTCGGAGCGTTTCATTTGCCGAGGAGCTTGCGACGCTTTCCACCTGTACACCCGCACGATCAAATATATTTTCAATCTGAAATCCTTCAAACGACGGCCGTATCCTTAACGCAAATAGCTCTCCATCTTTCCTCGGCCGTACCGCTTCTTTCCCGATCTCGTAAAACCGCGACAGCCAATGCTCCCGATTATCGGCGGCGTTGTGCAGCAGGCTAAACGCGGCGGTTGTCATATATCGCGTGATGTCGCCGATGTGCCATTCGCCGCCTTTCCAGACGGGGCCGAAGTTTGGGGCTTCTTTTCGCGGGTCGTAATGCTCGCCGGGGCGAAGGTCTTCGAATTTGACGGTGATCGGCGTCGCGAGCTTTGCCGAGGCTGTTTCGGACAGGATGCGGACGCCGCCGTGATAGTGCGAATACGCTCGCGAAGGCGTCCACGCATCGTATGTCGAATCGGTCGTTATCCCTTCGAAACCCTGCTTGCGGAGATCGGCAGCCATATAACGGCCAAGCTCGGTATAGCCCTCGACGATCTGTTTTGGCACGTTTGGCTCGACGGGCTCCATGTATGGCGGCAGGAACAGGCGCGAGCCGTTCGCTCCCTGCTGATGGATGTCGTGGAGGATCTGCGGGTGCCAGACGTTGTGAATTTTATCGACCGTAAGCTGCGTCTCGACCTGCGTGAAGGCGTACCAATCGCGGTTGTCGTCGTGACCGACGTATTTGTGATAAAGCTCGGGCGGTTCGGTGCCTTCGTATGGCGTGCCGAGCGTTTTTTGATACCAGTTGTTGACGATGTCCACGCCGTCGGGATTTAAGGAAGGTACAAGCAGGATGATCGTTTTGTCGAGGATGTTTTTTATATACGGATCATTGCTGGAGGCTAATCGATAAGCGATCAGCATCGACGACAAATAGCTGCCGACCTCGGTCGAATGAACGCCGCACGTTATTTCAACAATCGTCTTGCCCTGTGCGATCAGCCGTTTTGCCTCGGCGTCGCTCGATTTGAATGTTCGCGGATCGGCCAGCCTGGCGTTGATCTGCTTGTATTTTTCAAGGTTTTTTAGATTTTCAGGGCTTGAGATCGTCGCGTAAACAAACGGAGTACCCATCGTCGTCTTGCCGATCTCCTGAAATTGAACGCGGTCGCTGGCGGCGTCAAGTTTCTTAAAATACTCGACGACCTGCGCCCAGCTTGCGAGCTTGCGGTCGTCACCCGGCGTCCAACCGAGCACATCCTTTGGCGCGGGCACGGTCTGGGCGGCGACGGTCAGCGCGAGAAAAGCACAACAGAGACACAAGGACAACGAAAAAAAGGAAAGTCGTTTCATATTTTTGACCTGATCGTTCGGGATGTTTTTTATATTAGTTGATTTCCACTCCATTTGTCGCTGCGTGAGGTTTTCCGACTGGGATAGATGTCACTGAAACAGGAAAAATGGCTGGTAAAATCCGCAAATACTATGCTAAATTATGTTGCAGCCCCGTACGCCCCTCAATAATATTGGTTTTTCAATGAGTTACCGTTAATGAGTGATACTCTCAGTAAAGAAACAGATAAGGTAATGGCATCAACTAACGGTGATGCGCGTGAAAACGGTCTGGGTGGCGGCTCTGCGGCTCATATCGAGGATTATCAACCTGCGGTTGAGACCGATCCCATCGACCCCACGGAACAAGCCGAACCAAAAAACCGCAATCGGCGGGCGTATTATATCGCCGGTGGAATCTTGCTGATCGCGGCCATCTCGGGCCTCATTTATTGGATTTATGCACGGCAGTTCGAGTTTACCGATGATGCGTTTGTAGACGGAGAAATTGTCCAGGTCAGTCCAAAAATCTCGGCCTACGTGTCGCGGGTTTATGTCAAAGAAAACCAGTTTGTAAAAAAAGGCGATCTACTCGTGGAGCTTAATGCGGATGGCCCGACCGCCCGGCTTGAAAATGCAAAATCACAGCTTCACGAGGCCCAGGCACTTCGCCAGCGGTCACTCGCACAGACTAATCTGACTCGCAAGGTTACAGGCGCCTCGACCGATCAGGCCCGTTCGAATGTCGAGACGGCACGTAACAATGTTGTCGAATCGGGTCTCGTCGCTGACGCAAAACGGACAGAAATTCGCCAATTGGAATCGGCGGTCAAAACAGCACGGGCGAACCGCTCCTTGGCCGAAGCCCAGATTCCGCCGGCCGAATCAAACCTGAAGCTGGCCAAGCTGGAACACGACCGGACGCGTTCGCTCTACGAATCTGGATCGATTTCCCGGCAAAGCCTGGATGTTTCCCAAAATGCTCTCGAACGCGCCACGGCCGAGCTGAATGCCGCCCGCAACCAGGTGACCGCCGCCGAGTCGCGCATTGAAGAGGCCGAGGCCAGGGTGACGACTGCCCAGAGCAATTACCGGCAGTCGCTGTCGCGGATCAACAGCACCCGATCAGAGGTGGATGAATCGATGGGCCGACTCAAGGATGCCGATGCAGCTCCGGAGCGGATAGCGGTAAACGAATCGGAAATCGGGACTGCTGACGCGGGCGTCGAAAAGGCCGAGGCGTCGTTGCGCGAAGCCGAGCTCGAGCTTTCGTACACCAAGATAGTCGCTCCCGAGGACGGCTTTGTCGCACGAAAAAATGTGCAGGAGGGCCAGCTTGTCCAGCCGGGTGCGGCCCTTATGGCGATCTCGCAGACCGACGTATGGATCGTCGCCAACTTTAAGGAAACTCAGCTTGAACGAATGCGGATAGGGCAGGCGGTCGACATTAAGGTCGACGCGTTTCCGGGCAAAACCTTTCGCGGCCGGATCGAGAGCTTTCAGGCCGGTACCGGTTCGGCGTTCAGTGTTTTGCCGCCTGAGAATGCGAGCGGAAATTTCGTTAAGGTCGTCCAGCGCGTACCGGTAAAGATCCTGTTCGAAGAAAAGCCCGATGATGCGCATCTCCTCGTGCCCGGCATGAGCGTCTCGTCGAAGGTTCGCGTCCTCTAGTCGTCAGGTCAGAACCGGGAGCGATAGCGACTGGGTTCCGCGTCCATGAGGAGAAGAACCCAGTCGCTATCGCTCCCGGTTCTGACTTACTTTATATGGCCGCCGAAGCAATCGCACTCGAATCTCCCGCCGAAAAAAAATCGTTTTTAAGGTCGCATCCGCTCGTGATGGTCATGATCTTGACGATTGCGAGCTTTATGGAGATTCTGGATTCCGGAATCGCCAACGTCGCCTTGCCTAACATCGCCGGAAACCTGTCGATCACACCTGAGGAGGCCTCACTCGTAACCAGCTCGTACCTTGTCGCAAACACCGTGATCGTGCCTATCACCGGTTGGCTCTCGACCTATTTTGGCCGTAAGCGGCTTTATTTGGCCTGCGTGGCTATTTTCATCGGCGCATCATTTATGTGCGGCGTCTCGACGAGCCTCGAGATGCTGGTTTTTTTTCGGATCATCCAGGGGCTCGGCGGCGGCAATCTCGTGGTTCTCGAACAGGCGTTTATCGTCGACTCGGTTCCGTCTGAGCAGCGGGGCATGGCATTTTCCATTTACGGGGCCACCATTGTCTGCGCACCGATCTTTGCTCCCGCGCTTGGGGGCTGGCTAACCGATACTTACAGTTGGCATTGGGTATTTTTTATTAATGTTCCGATCGGCATCGTGTCGCTTTTACTCGTTTCTAATTTTGTTTTTGAGCCTAAATCGACGATCGAGGAAAGGAAGAAGCTGCGTGCCTCCGGTCAGCGGGTCGACTGGGTCGGGATATTCCTGATCACGGTCGGGATTGCCGCCGTGACCATTGTTATGGATAAGGGCAACCGCGAGGATTGGTTCCAATCGAACTTTATAGTTACGTTCTCGATCATTGCTTTTTTGGCGTTGGTTATCGGCGTGACCTGGGAATTAACGCGTGAAAATCCGGCGGTCGACATCGGGCTGCTCAAAAACCGGAGCATCGCCGCCGGGGCGATTGTCGTTTTTGTGATCGCGTTTATGATCTATGGAACCTCCGTGTTGATACCGCTTTTTGCCCAGCGAATGCTCAGATTTACCGCCCAGGATTCGGGAATGATAAATACCGCAGGCGGGATCGTTTCGCTGATAATGATACCGGTCGCCGGCTTTATGATGAAGCGGATCGATGCCAGGTATCTGGCGGTAGCCGGGCTTTCATTTGCGGCGTTTGCCCTGTGGAATCTGGCCGGTCTCAGTCCCGATGCGGGCTATTGGGATCTGGCGTTTCGTCGTGGATTACAGACCTTTGCCGGTGCGTTTCTGTTTTCGCCGGTCATGGCCGCCGCCTTTCGCGGCGTGCCGGACGGTAAAGCCGATAATGCGTCATCACTGATTACCACGGCGGCGGGTCTTGGCGGGAGTTTTGGTATCGCGCTGCTCACCACGCTGCTTGCGAACAACACGCGATATCACGTCGGAGTTTTGAGCGCCCAGGCGTCCAACTATAATCCAAACTACGTCGGGTGGATGGAGCGCACGACCCAGTCGCTGCAGAATGCCGGGTTGACTGCTGTCGAAGCCGCCGGTAAGGCGCAAGGGATAATGTTTGCCGAAATCCACCGGCAAGGCTTGATGCTTGCCTTTATCGACGTGTTTTATTACATGATGATCCTGGTCATCTGCGCGATCCCGCTGATTTTTCTGTTTAAGCCCGGTGTGGGCAAAAAGAAGAAGTAATCCGACGGGAGCGAATAGGCATCCAGTGGCCCGTGATTGCCTTTTTTACGAATGCAATGTAAATTAACGCAAGTCTGAAAAAACCTTTCCCCATCGCGGCAGAGAAACTGCCTCACCCGTCATCGCGGGTGGTGATGACAAGAAAAACCTAGGAGACAACACGGCATGAAGAATCCGTTTCTCGAGAATTTCCGGCCTTACATTCCTGATGCGGCAAATCTGCGCGAATTAACGCCGCTGCCCCTGATCGTCGGCACGCTGCTCGGCATTATCTTTGGTGCCTCGTCGCTGTATCTCGTGCTAAAGACCGGTTTGACCGTCTCGGCGTCGATCCCCGTGGCCGTGATCGCGATCACTGTTTTTCGGCTGCTATCAAAGATCGGGATGCGCGACGCGACGATCCTCGAGGCAAATGTGATGCAGACGGCCGGTTCGGCCGGCGAATCGATCGCGTTCGGTATCGGCGTGACCATGCCGGCGATCATGATCCTCGGATTCGACCTCGATATTACGAGGGTGATGCTCGTTGCCGTCATGGGCGGATTGCTCGGAATCCTGATGATGATCCCGCTGAGGCGGGCGCTGATTAAAGAGCAGCATGGATACCTGAAATATCCTGAGGGCACGGCGTGTGCCGAGGTGCTCAAGGCTGGTGCGTCAAAAGAATCGCGCGACGCGTCGATCGAGAGCGGTGCTGAGGGCAGCGACGATGCCGCGTTGCAGGGCGGCAAGATTATCTCCATCGGTTTTTTGATCGGATTTGTCTTTAACGGGTTGATGAACGTGCTGTTCTTCTGGAAAGGGTCGCCGGGATACGATTTTACAAAGTCGGGGTTTAAGGGCGGCTCAATAAATTCCGACAATGACCCGACGCTGCTCGGAGTCGGCTATATTATCGGGCCGAAGATCGCCGGACTGATGATGGGCGGCGGCGTTTTGTCGTATCTCGTCCTGATCCCGATGATCAAATTTTTCGGAGCCGCGGTCACGAGCCCTGTCGCCCCTGAGGCGAGCAAGCTCATCTCAGAAATGTCTCCCGGACAGGTCCGCAGCTCGTACATTTTATACATCGGTGCCGGAGCCGTTGCGATGGCGGGTATGATCTCGCTCGCTCGCAGCCTGCCGACGATCTGGCACGGACTGAAGGGCGGGCTCGCAGACATTCGCGGCGGCCAGGCAAATGCGGACGGGTCAAAGCTGCCTCGCACCGATCAGGACCTCTCGATGAAATGGGTCGTCGTCGGCGTGATCGGCCTCATCGCGGCGATCATGCTCGCGCCGCAGCTTGGGCTGAGCGTTTTTGTGAGCCCGCTTGTTTCGTTTTTCGGTGCGATCCTGATCATCATTCTCGGATTTTTGTTCGTGACGGTTTCGTCGCGGCTGACGGGCGAGGTTGGTTCTTCATCAAACCCGATCTCGGGCATGACGGTCGCTACTCTTCTTATCACCTGTCTCGTTTTCCTCGGTCTAGGGTGGACTGCGGCCGATCCGTACTTCGTAACCGCATTGTCGATCGGCGGCATTGTCTGTATCGCGGCGTCAAATGGCGGCACGACCTCGCAGGATCTCAAAACGGGGTTCTGGGTCGGCAGCACGCCGTGGCGGCAGCAGGTCGCGATTCTGATCGGGGCACTTGCGTCGGCGTTGGTGCTCGGTTCGCTGCTTATATTCCTTAATAGTTCGCGAACTTATTATCAAAAGGTCGATGCCACCTCGCCTGAGGCAAAGGTCTCCATCACCGACCCAAAACTTTTCCGCGAAAACGGCCAGGTCAAGACCGAAAAAGCTGGTGGAAAATATAAAGATACCGACACCACCGAATACCACGTCTGGCAAAATACCGAACCCTCCGCCGGACAAGTTGGCAAATACCTCGTCGATTCGTCTGGCAAGCCGGTCTATTTCGTCGATCCCGGTATCAACGGCATCCTGAAAAAAGACGACGACGGCAAGGAGCTTGAGCGTTTCGACGCACCAAAAGCAACGCTGATGAGCTACATCATCAAGGGTGTGCTTGGACAAAATCTGCCGTGGGGTCTCGTTATTCTTGGAGCCATGATGGCGGTCGTGCTTGAGATATCGGGCGTTCCGGCGCTGGCGTTTGCCGTGGGTATTTACCTGCCGATATCTACCTCGACACCGATATTTATCGGCGGCATCGTGCGTTACATCGTCGATCTCTATCTAAAACGAAAACTCGCCGCCAAAAACCTGACCGAAGACCAGATCATCGCCGAGACCGACAAGTCTAACGGCGTCCTGCTCGCATCAGGTTACATTGCGGGCGGTGCGATCGCCGGTATTTTGATCGCTGTTTTTGCCGTTGTTCCGGCCTTAAAAGGTGTTCAGGATTCGATGGAATCATGGGCAAAGACGGGCAACCCGTTCTTCGAAGGCGGCTATTCCGACGTCCTCGGGCTGTTGCCTTTCCTCGTGCTGGCCGTGATCCTGGCGTTGGTCGGCAGGGAACGTCTGCTGGTGGGCAAGAAATCGACGTAGGTCCCTTGGTAAAATTTTATTTTACCTTTAATTTGCGACACGCTATAATACAATTTAGCGTGTCGTTTTTTTCTTGTATCCACGGTTTATCCATTCAAGTTTTCAAAAAATGAGTAAATTTTCGATCTTTACCCGTCGATCCGGAAATCTTTATTTGCCGTTGTTTTTGCTGACGGTCGTCACCTTTGGCCCGGCGTGTTCGGTTGCGGAAAAGACCAATGCAGCTTCGGCTAATGCGGATGCTCCGGTAAACTCGGCCGTGTCCGCAAACGCCGCATCGGCCCCGAAAGGCTCGACGATCAAGATCGAGGGCGGCGGACCGGCGGATACTGTCCGTGCGTTTTATAAGAGCCTGCGGGAAAAGAAGTTTCGCGAGGCGATATTTCTGACCAATTTGCGGCCGGCGATCGAAGGGCTGACCGACAGAGAATTAAAGGATTTCTCGCTCGATTTCGAAGCCATCGCGGGCCAAGTGCCGGCCGACCTTGAGATCAACGGCGAGATCGTCACCGGTGACGTGGCGACCGTGACCGCCAATCTGCCGACCAACGACTCGGACAAAAATGAGCTGCAAAAAATAAACCTGCGGCGCGAGAACGGGATCTGGGTCATCCTGACCGTCGATGACGCGGCCGAGAAACGCATCAAGGCCGAGGGTAAACAGTATTTCTACAATCTCCGCCTCGAAACCCACGAAGACGAAGCCAAGAAAATGCTCGAGCGCATCTCAAAGGCGGAGCTTGCCTATAGTCTGCAAAATGGCGGCACATGCGCCGATTTTGCGACATTGATCGCCGCCGGGCTGCTGCCCGATGACGTTCTGACGAGCGCCTCGACCGGGTACAATTTTACCGTCACCTTGACGCCTGGCAACAAGTCATATTTCGCCAACGCAGTGCCGGCCGAGTATGGCAAGAGCGGCCGGATGTCGTTCGTGCTTCAGCTCGATGGCAAGGGAATTTCGCATGTGACGGGCAAAGATTCGGGCGGAAAGCCGATGCGGAAATAGGCTAATCCTATGGTGCCGGGAAGAAATGGAAGTAAAAACCTCGGCGTTTCTCTGCGTCTTCCTCAAGCGGCCTCAGCGTTGAAAGCCAGGTAAACGCAGAGGCCGCAGAGATTTTCGCAGAGGACGCGGAGGAGACTGCTGCTCCTTATTCGCGGTCACAAATCAGAACGAAGCCGCAAGACCAGGACAGTACCAAAATAGGCGTTTTACAAAAATGTGAAAAAAGGTGTTGAAAATTAGTATAAATAAGTTTATACATTAGATTCTCCTGTCTTTTTGTCCAGATAAACAAATGATACGCGAGCTGATCTCCAAATTTAACCGGTCTTTGTCCGAGCGCATGGTCTCGTCGCGGCGACACCATAGGGCGCCGGTCAAGATATGGTTCGATTCTGACATCAATAGCGAACCCGCACGCGAAGCGGCCCGTGCGGCTTGTGTGCTTGGCGAAACGGTCGACATCAGCCGCAGCGGGATCGCTTTTCTTGTCCCCTCGATCCGGGTTAAAGAAAAATACCTCGTCGGCCACGAGAGAAAGCTCAATGTTGAGATCGATCTGCCGGCCGGCAAAGTTTTTATGCGAGTGATCGGACGCCGATATGAAAAGGTCGGCGAACACATATCGGTCGAGCGATTTATGGTCGGGGCTCAGATACTCGAGCTTACGGGGGCCAATAAGGAAACGTATGAACGATTCCTGCGTTTCGGCGGCCGCCGGATCAAAGGCGCGGCGAGCCTGGAACTTGGAATTGACTAGGTCCAGTAAAAATTCAAACACTAAATCGAGCGTCTCAGGACGCTTTTTTTGTTATTATTTTTGAGCACCACAAGATTATGAAAGAAACGATTGGTATCGGCATTATCGGAACAGGTTTTGGACGGCACGTCCAGATCCCGGCGTTTTTGGCGTGCGACGATGCCCGGATCGCTTCGGTTGCGAGCTCTCGGCTCGAAAATGCCCGCGAAACCGCCGACGCCTGCGGGGCTGAGCATTATACATCTGACTGGCGCGAGACGGTTGCTCATGCCGACGTTGATCTCGTCTGCATCACAACGCCGCCGCTGCTGCATCGGGAAATGGTGCTTTTTGCTGTCGAACAGGAAAAACACATTCTCTGCGAAAAGCCGATGGCCATGAATGTCGCCGAGGCGTCTGAAATGACCGAGGCGGCTAAATCGGTAGGGGTCTTGGCGCTGATCGACCACGAGCTGCGTTTTCAACAGGGCCGTCAGACGGCGTATGCGATGCTCCGGATGGGCGAGATCGGCAAGGTGCGTCATGCCCGATACATGTTTCAGGCCCCGCATCGCGGCGACGCCACATTGCCGTGGAACTGGTGGTCGGACGCGGACGCCGGCGGCGGTAGCCACGGGGCCATCGTTTCGCACATTATCGATTCGTTTCACTGGCTGCTCGGTACGCGGACGGACTCCGTTTCCTGCCAACTTCAGACGCATATCAAAGAGAGAAAGGACGCGGCGGGCCTCATGCGGCCGGTGACGAGCGATGACCAATCGATCATGATGCTGCGATTTGCGGACAGCTCGCTGACCGAAGATGCGACGGGGCTGGTATCGGTCTCCATGACCGAAGGCCCAAAATTTTTCGCCCATCTGGAATTTTTCGGCTCCGAGGGCGTGATGCGGCTGACAAATCGCGGCCGGCTGTCCGTCGCCCGCAATGGCGAGCCCGGGTACCGCGAGATCGAGATCGATTTGGGATCGGCGATCGATGGCGTTCCCGATACGGGGTTTTCGCGTGGATTTATGGCGTTCGCTCCCCGGATCATCGAATCGATCCGCGAGGGACGAAACCTTGTCGAAAACGCCGCAACCTTCGAGGACGGACTCATGGTTCAAAAGGTATTGGATGCGGGCCGGGAATCGGATGCCACGGGACGTGTAATCAGCGTTTGATCGGCGATGAAAAAGCTCATTAAAACTATCGCTGCTGTCCTCAGCCTGCTGGTCGTCGGCTTTCTCGTCTTTTTCTTCGTCTTTGCGGCATCGGTTACGGAGAGGTGGCTCAATCCGGTGATTGCCCGGCCACCCTATCAGGTCAGCGACCGGGCAGCGAAATTGCACGAAAGGCTGTTCGTCGCCGATATGCACGCCGATGCGCTGTTATGGAATCGCGATCTAAATGACGACTCGCCGATGGCCCACGTCGACGTGCCAAAGCTGCTGCGCGGCAACGTTTCGCTCCAGGCGTTCACGGTCGTAACAAAGACACCTCGCGGCATGAACATCGAGCGTAACGACGACACCACCGACAATATCTTTCTGTTGGCTCTGGCCCAGCGGCAGCCATTCGAAAATCTTTTTAGCCTGACAAAGCGGGCTCTCTATCAGGCGAAAAAGCTGCACGAACACGCCGCCGCCTCTAACGGCCGCCTCGTCGTCATCGAAAATAAACGCGATCTGGCCGCCTTTATTGAGCGTCGCAAAACCGAAAGACAAGTCGGCGGTTGGCTCGGTATCGAAGGTGCCCATGCGCTCGACGGCGATCTCGATAATATCGACATGCTTTTCAATGCGGGGTTTCGCATGATGGCGCCAACGCATTTTTTCGACAATGACATCGCGGGGTCGGCTCACGGCATCCAAAAGCACGGTCTCACGGACAAAGGCCGTGACATGGTCCGCCGGATGGAGACGAAACGCATGTTTGTGGACGTGGCCCACGCATCCGCCAAAACGATTGACGACGTACTTGCGATGGCGACGCGGCCGGTGGTTGTTTCGCATACGGGCGTGAAGGGGACCTGCGACAATCAGCGAAATCTGTCCGACGACCAACTCCGTCGCATCGCGGCGACGGGCGGCGTTATCGGTATCGGATTTTGGGACACTGCTGTCTGCGGCGACGATGCCCGGAGCATTGCCAAAGCGATCAAGTACGCCATCGGTGTCGCCGGCATCGAACATGTGGGATTGGGCTCGGACTTCGACGGGTCTGTAAAGGCTCCGTTCGACGCGAGCGGCGAGGCGCTCGTAACCGAAGCCCTCATTGACGAAGGATTTTCGGACGATGACATTGCAAAGGTCATGGGCGGTAATGTTTTGAAACTGTTGTCCGACGGTTTGCCCGAATAGTTTTGGGCAATGTCCTGATTCCTGTGGTGCTGAGGAGAAACGGCGTTTCTCTGCGTCTTCCTCAAGCGGCCTCTGCGTTGAAAAGTCAGGTAAACGCAGAGTGCGCAGAGATTTTCGCAGAGGACGCGGAGGAGATTGCTACTCCGTATTTCCGTACGCAAATCATAAATTCAGGATATAATGATTGCTAAGATTACTATGAAGAATGTGTGCATCGTGCTTTGTGTGGGATTTTTCTGCTCTGTCGGCCTTGCCCAGAAATATCCATGTTTACCCTCGAACGTAAAGGAAGATTCGGTGGTCAGCACGGGCCAGACCGCGTCACCCACGGGCAAGATGATAATCGAAAAAACGACGGTCGCGCAGAGCCTGAAAAAATTGAAGGCGAAATGCTCGCACGGAAAGCTCGTGGATGGGAAACGAAAACCCATCGTCTTTTACTATCTCCAGGGTTGTTGGGGAAACCCGCCGGCTGATTATCTTGAAATTATGGATCGCCAGCGAGAGGAACTGTCGCGGTTAAAGAGCAAAAACACCGTTATCCAGATGACCTGTAATTCGAGCGGAATGCCGACGCCGTAGATTTTCATTAACCATTGGTGAGGTTTTGACTTGAAGAAATACAATATACTGCTTTTAGTGTTGGTTGTCGGAGTTCTGGCGTCGTCGACCTGGTTTATTGGCGCGGGCGACCTGATCGGTAAATTCTTTATCGAGGACGACCCTGATCTGCCGCTGGGCGTCCAGATCGACCGCGAAGAATACTTAAGAATGCGGATCGAGCAGATGGACATGCTGCGCGGATTTGACACGGCCCGGCCCGATTCGCGTGCCAAAGCCGTCGCTGAGATGAAGAAAGGCGAACAAGCCCTCGAGCTAAAAACCCGTCTCACGAATCAGCCCGACCCCGCGTCGTGGACACCGCTCGGCCCGGCCCCGATACCGCTCAACGCCAACACGTCCTACAGCGGCCGCGTTTCCGCGATAGCCGTTCATCCGACAAATCCGAATATTGTTTACGTTGGCACGGCGCAGGGCGGACTCTACCGGTCGCTCAACGGCGGCACGACATGGACGCCGCTGATGGACAATGCCCTGACGCTGGCGATCGGAGCGGTGGCGATCTCGCCATCCGATCCGACGACCGTTTTTGTCGGTACGGGAGAAGCCGGGCTTTGCGGCAGCGGATGCTTTATCGGTGTCGGACTCTACCGGATAACAAACGCCGATACCACGCCCGTGCTTTCCGATCCGCTAAACAAGGACACGAACGGGGCCGACGTTTTTACGGGTCGGGCAGTCAGCGAGATCATCGTTCACCCGACAAACCCGAACATTCTCTTTACGGCGACGACAAGCGGCATCGCCGGAATCGGCTCGACAGTTAACGGATTGACGCTCCCCGCAGCCGGCCTCTATCGCACGGCCAATGCCCTCGCGGCTAGTCCCGTATTCGAAAAAATTGCGATCCAGGGAACAAATCAATCGAGCCGCTCGATCACCGACCTCGCCATCGAACCCGGCAACCCGCAGCGGCTCGTCGCGGCGATCGTTGGCGGCAGCACCGGTGGTACGGGCGGTGACGGCGGCGTCTATCTGACGGCAAACGCTCTCGATGCCGTGCCGACATTTACGCGAACGCTGACAAACGGTGACGGCTCGTCGCTCGGGCGGACCGAATTTGCGGTAAATAAGGCGGGCTCAGTCGTCACGGTTTACGCCGCGACTGGAACGGCAAATGGCACGCTTTTCAAATCGGTCGATGGCGGGGCAACTTTTGCCGCGTCGGGTGCCCAGACCGGGTGGTGCACCACGCAGTGTTTTTACGATATAGCTGTCGAGGTTGACCCGACCGACGCCAACAAGGTCTATCTCGGTGGTTCGCCGAGCCTGCCGTTTGGGCGTTCAACTAATGGCGCGGCGACGGCGTTTGTCAATAGCTCGACCAATCTCCATGTCGACACGCAGGCATTTGCGATTGCGCCTTCGAACCCGACCATCATGTATTTCGGCAGTGACGGCGGTATTTGGAAGACGAACGACGTCAGCGCCGCGACGATCACCTGGACGACGCTCAATAACTCGACCATCAGCGCTACCCAATTCATGGGCCTGACCTTGCATCCAACGGATCGCAATTATTCGCTTGGCGGCACACAGGACAATGGCACGCAGTTTCTGGCCCCCGACGGAGCGACATGGATCAGGTCCGATGGTGGCGATGGTGGTTTTGCCGCGATCGACAAGAATGCGACCGATACTACAAACATCGTCGCCTATCACACCTTTTTCAATTCGAGCGGCACGCAGCTTGGATTCTCGCGGGCGACGTCAACCGTTTCGCCCGGCGACCCCAATTGGGGATCGATAATCGGTTGCAACAACGGCACGTCCAATAACGGCATAATTTGCGCGGATGCGGTTCTGTTTTATGCACCGCTCGTCGTCGGCCCGAATGCCCCGGGCAGCAACGGCAACACGCTGTATTTTGGCTCAAGCCGTCTCTATCGTTCGATCGACCGGGGCACGACCATGGCCGACGTAAGCGGCATCTTGCCGGGTGGCAACACCCGCATCAGCGCCATCGGTATTTCGCCGCAAAATGACAATATCCGGCTCGTTGGCACGACAAACGGCACCCTTTTCCTGTCGACAACCGCCGGGGCCACCACGATGACAAATGTCACAGGTCCGATTCCGGCCCGATATATCGGCCGGATTGCCATCGATCCGACAAATCAGGACATTGCCTATGTCGCTCTAAATGGCTTTGGTCTAGTGTCCGGCCAGCATGTCTGGAAGACGACCAATCTGACATCCGGAAATCCGACCTGGACGGCCGCCGGAAACGGCATCCCCGATACGCCCGTCAACGTCGTCGTCGTCGATCCGGCCAACACCCAGATGCTTTATGCCGGTACCGACATCGGCGTTTTTCAGTCGTCGGATGGCGGGGCAAACTGGATACCGTTTAGCACCGGCCTGCCACGCGTTGCCGTTTTTGGCATGGAAATTCAGCCTGCATTCCGCATCCTGCGGATCGCAACGCACGGCCGCGGAATGTGGGACTACAACATTGCCGCCGCCAGCGCCACCATCAGCGGACGCATCACAACGCCAAACGGGACCGGTCTGCGAAACGCGAGCGTGCGGCTTACGGATTCACAAGGCGCTTCACGCTTTGCGACGACCAGCTCGTTCGGCCTATACCAATTCGACAGTCTGCCGACCGGAGCAAGCTACACCGTCAGCGTCGTTTCGCGGCTGTACCGGTTTCAGACCCGCACTCTGACAGTCAGCAGCGATCTGACGAATATTGATTTTGTCGGGTTGGAGTAGCCCTCAGTTGCTTTTTCTTTGGCGTGAATAATCACGGTTAGCTGTCAATGATTTCGTTCAACCCTTCAACGATGAGTTCGAGATCGCTCATAGAGGCGTTTCCGATCTTTCGACCGAGCCGTCTGATTGAGAGAGTCCGGATCTGACCGATTTTGACCCACGATGGTTTGGGAAGGTCCCGATTTGATAGAGCGGAGGTCAAGGGAAACGGGACTTTCGGCTCCTTACTTGTTACCGCCAGAGCGATCACCGTTCCTGTACGTTGATTAAAGATGTGGTTGCTCAAAACAAGAACCGGCCTCCGTCCAGCCTGTTCGTTTCCGACCGTCGGGTCAAGGTCGGCCCAATAAATATCGCCTCTTAGTATTCCGGCCATTCTTCAAGGTCCGCAGACGCCCCGATCTCAGCAAATGCTTGTTCCTCAAGTGGGTCAATCAATTCGCATGCACGGGCAAGTCGGGATTTGTTTAGTCGGGCAATCTTTTCCTTTACGGCGGTGTCAACAGCTTGACTACGGTTGGGGAAAACACGTTCGGTCACCAACCGATCCAGCTGCCTCAAAACATCCGACTCGATCGAAACGGTCACTTTAGCAACGCTCATATATTAGTCATACCATCAGTCATACCACCTGTCAAGATCAATTCATTACGATGTATGATCCATCACGATCCGCCAGCCTTCCTTAAATTTGCGGAAAATTAGGGTGAATTTGCCGTGCGGATTGTCTTTGTCTCGGGCGAGTGACCAACTGCCGAGGACTACGGCGGCGTCCTTGGCGAGCATTGTTACTTCGAGATCGGAAAAGGTTAACGTACCCATTTTTGCGCGTGTGTCGTAGCCTTTTTTATAACGATCGAGCGTCGGCTGCCAGCCGTGGGTGACATCGGTGCCTGAGAGAAACGTTAGCTTTTCCGATTTCCAATATCCGGCCATAAAACCGTCAATGTCGCCCTTGTTCCATGCGACGCCCTGGTCGTCCATGACCTTGCGGAGTGCTTTTGATTCCTTTTCCTGCGCGTAGGATGAGAGGAATGAAATAAGTAGGAAAGCGGTGGCGAGTATTGTTTGCTTCATATTTTGAGGCGGCCTCTAAGGCATTCTCACTCAAAGCTGCGGAGAACGCAATAATAATCGACCCGCTCTCCGCGGCGGTGAGCAACTGTCAATGTTGTGTGTTACGCCCTTGCTTACGCGCGGGCTTCTGCAACCTTTTGCCTAGTTCTTCTTTGCGGCATCGTATGCTGCCTGGGCTGCAACATTCGCTTTTTGCGCGTCGGTCAGAGCAATGCCCATCTTATCGAGCGTCGTCGGGTTTAGCGTACCGGTTACGTTGAGGCTGTTGGCTCCCTGATATTTATTCAGGCCATCGCGGGTCGCGTCGTCGAGTTTGCCGGTTTGATCGCCCGGGTACATTTTGCCGTCCTTTAGAATCTTTTGCGCCGCCTTAATCTGATCGCCGCTGGCCCGAAACGGGGCCGGTTTTTTCGAGCCTGACGATGAGGATGTTGTGCTTGATTTTGTCGAAGTTGTTTTCGTCGATGTGCTGCTGGACGAGGCAAACGAGCCTGGTGACACCGGTATTTGCTTCTGCGTGTCCGTGAGCTCAACGCTAAATTTTTCGAGTGTTGCGCGATTTAATGTCCCGGTCTCCTTCAGGCCGTTGCCTTTTTGAAAGGTCTTGATCCCGGTTCGCGTGTCATCGTTGTACGTACCGCTGGCTTCGCCGGTATAGAGCTTTTTATCTTTGAGAATGGTCTGAACCTGCTTGATCTGATCCTTGGTAGGACGAAAGACGGGGCCCTTGGCCGTGTTGCTGGTTGTTGTTGTTTTAGCTGTCACCATTTCTTGAGCGAAAATGCCAAGAGATAGAAATATTGAGACAGAGACAGCGACCAATACTTGTTTGAACATCGATTTTCTCCTTATTGGTGGGATAGCGTTCCGAATAAAGGGCCCCGACAAAGACAACGTTGCCAAATTCAAAACGCACCCAAATAGTTTATTTGAACGAGAGAATTATTATCCGATTTCTTCTACAAGTCAAGGTTATTTACGGCAATTTCGATTAGGATATAGGTTCAATAATTCATTAAGATCATTTCAAATTCAGATCATGAAAGCTGCCGTTTTCGAAGAGTTTCAACAACCGCCCACAATACAAAATGTCGCTGACCCTACCCCGTCTCCGACAGGCGTCGTGATCGAGGTCAAAGCCTGCGGCATTTGCCGCAGCGATTGGCATGGCTGGATGGGCAACGATCCGGACATCGCGTTGCCGCATGTGCCGGGACATGAGTTGTCAGGCGAGGTTGTTGCTTTAGGATCTGAAATTTCCAATTTCAAATTAGGCGACCGCGTCACGCTGCCGTTCGTCTGCGGCTGCGGCACGTGTGAACCTTGTCTCAATGGCGATCAACAGATCTGTGATCGCCAATTTCAGCCCGGGTTCACTGCCTGGGGCGGGTTTGCCGAATATGTCGCGATTGAATATGCGGATACAAATCTCGTGCATTTGCCCGATGAGATCGATTTTGTTACCGCGTCATCGCTTGGATGCCGTTTCGCGACGTCTTATCGTGCCATCGTCGATCAGGGCAAGGTCGAATCCGCACAATGGGTTGCCGTCCACGGCTGCGGCGGTGTCGGGCTTTCGGCGATCATGATCGCCGCCGCCTTCGGTGCCCGCGTAATCGCGGTCGACATTGCGGAGGACAAACTCGCTTTTGCTAAAGAAATCGGAGCCGAGGTCGTGATCAATTCCGCATACGGGCTGACGATTGAGGCGATATTAGACATAACCGATGGCGGTACGCACATCTCGATCGACGCGCTCGGCCATCCTGAAATTTTGATCAATTCTGTATCATCTTTACGGAAACGCGGAAAACATATTCAGGTCGGCATAATGGAATCCGGCCAGCATCAAACACCGATCCCTATAGACAAGGTTATCGCCCGCGAACTCGAGATCATCGGCAGCCACGGTATGCAGGCCCATCGCTACCCAGAAATGCTCGAACTGATTCGCCTCGGCAAATTGCAGCCGCAGAAGCTGATCGGCAAAACCGTTTCTCTCGACGACGCTCCGTCGGAGCTCATGGACATGAATAATTTTACTTCGACCGGCGTGACCGTTATCGACAGATTTTGAGCCGACGGCAAACGGCTTTTTTACGTTCTTAGTGGCTTTCGTGAAGGATTTTTATCCCACAACAAGCCCATGCGAAAGCACCTAATTCGAGAAATACCGCACATTTGGGAGGCCGTTAAAATCCCCATCCTGCGTCCACAGAGTCGCGTTATACCGCAACGCGGTCGCGTAGATAATGCTGTCAGCAAACGGTAATTTATGTCGGGCAGCCTCCAGAGCGAGCGATGTATCAAGATCGACCACAAGGCCTGACTGCATGACGCTCGCAATCTGCAGGGCGTCATCCTCGCCGCGTGCCCGCAGTACATTTTTAAAAACCTCGTAGATCGAGATCACAGGTACTATGAGGTGTGCGGCGTCCTCGATGGCCCCGGCGTATAAGCCGGAGCGGTCACTGTCGGCCAGATATTCAAGCCACCCGGACGAATCGACCACATTAAAATCGGTCACAACCGGTCATCCTCACGCTCGATGGTCGTGTCGATTCCGCGCAGAAAGCCCCGCATTTCGGCTGCGGTTTTGACCGGAATGAACTCGACCCGGTCGGAATACCGTATAACCCTCAGCTTTTCCCCCGGGGTTAATTCGAGTGCTTCACGGATCGAGCGGGGTATAACAACCTGAAATTTTGGTGATAGTGTTACGGTTTCCATATCGATAAGATAATTGTATTACAGAGATGCTATCGACTGCAATTACTTTTTTTCAACTTGCTGAATGAACATTCATTCAGTTATAATTTCACCAATTTAGATCACAATATTTTTAGGGTTCGATAATAAGCTATGAACATCACAAAAGCCGCAGTCATGGGTGCGGGGACAATGGGAGCGGGCATCGCCGCACATCTTTCAAATGCGGGCATTCCGACGCTGCTGCTCGACATTGCGCCGCACGAGTTGACCGACGCCGAGGCCGCAAAGGGTTTGACGCTTGAATCACCACAGGTTCGCAACCGGATCGTAAATTCGTTGTTTGAGGCCGCTAAGAAATTAAAGCCGGCACCTTTCATGCTCAGCGATAACGCCAAGCTGATCACGACCGGCAATTTTACCGATGACCTGGTCAAGCTGAAAGAATGCGACTTTGTCATCGAGGCGGTTGTCGAAAATCTAGAGATCAAGCACAGGCTTTTTGCGGATGTCGAGAAATATCGCAAGCAGGGAGCGGTGATCGCTTCGAATACGAGCGGCATACCGATCGACTCGATAGCCGAGCCGTTTTCGGATGATTTCAAATCGCATTTTGTCGGGATCCATTTCTTTAACCCGCCGCGTTATATGAAGCTCGTCGAGGTTATTCCGGGCTCAAAAACGAGCGGCGAGGTCGCCTGTAAGATCGCTGGGTTCCTGGATCAGCGTCTCGGCAAGGGCGTCGTTGCGGCTAAAGACAGACCGAATTTTATTGCTAATCGCATCGGTGTTTTCGGCATGATGGCGACGATCCACGAGATGATCGCAATGGGTTTTACGCCGACCGAGGTCGATCAGATGACCGGCAAGGCCATTGGCCATGCGTCGTCGGCGACGTTCCGCACGTCCGACCTCGTCGGCCTCGATGTGACCGCACACGTCACCAATAATCTCTATCCGGCCGTGCCGGACGACGAAGACCGGGACGTTTTTCAGCTGCCCGATCTGATCCAAACGCTGCTCGATAAAAAGCTGCTTGGCGACAAAACAAAGGGCGGGTTTTTTAAGAAATCGACCGACGCCGAGGGAAAACGCGTGATCCTCGAACTAGACCTTGCCACCTTTGAATACAAACCCCAGGTCAAGACAAAATTCCCGTCGCTCGATGCCGCAAAGGCTATCGAGGATAAGGCAAAGCGAGTGAAAACTCTCGTCTTGGGCGACGACCGCGTTGGCGAATTTCTTTGGAAAACAACCTCCCGTATCTCGCGATACGCCGCCAACCGCATCCCCGAGATCGCCGACACTATTGTCGAGATCGACAACGCGATCAAGTGGGGCTTCGGCTGGGAGATCGGCGTTTTTGAGGCGTGGGATGCTATCGGCGTTGCCGAATCGGTCGAGCGAATGTGTAAAGAGGGCCAGGCGATCCCGGCGAACGTCGAGAAGATGTTGGCCTCCGGCGCGACGACGTTTTACAAAAACGAGAGCGGCCAACATTCCTTTTACGATCTGGTGGCCGGTGAATACAAACCGATGCCCGACCGTCCCGGCGTCCTTATTCTAAAAGACGTCAAGGAACGCACAGGTGTTATAAAAACAAATCCCGGAGCATCGCTCATCGACATCGGCGATGGCGTCGCATGTCTCGAATTTCATTCCAAGATGAATTCCATCGGCGGCGATACTGTCGCGATGATGAATTTTGCGATTGACGAAGTTGAGAAGAATTTCAAGGGCCTCGTCGTCGGCAACCAAGGCGGCAAGTTCTCCGCCGGGGCCAACATCATGATGCTCCTGCTCGCCGCTCAGGAAGAGGAGTGGGACGACATCAATATAATGGTCAGGACGTTGCAGAATGCTGTGATGCGTCTGCGTTACTCGGCAAAACCGGTCGTCACGGCACCGTATGGATTGACGCTCGGCGGGGGCTGCGAGATCGCGATGCACGGCAATAAACTGCGTGCGGCGGGCGAGACCTATATCGGCCTCGTCGAGGTTGGCGTCGGCGTCATCCCAGCCGGATGTGGCACCAAGGAAATGACGATGCGTGCGATGGACGCGGCCGCGAAGGCTCCGGACGCCGATCCCCTGGCATTTTTGAAGAAGACATTTGAGACGCTTGGCATGGGAAAGGTCGCGACATCGGCCCAGGAAGGCCGTTCGTGGGGATTCCTGCGGGACATTGATGCGATCTCGATGAATGGCGACCGGCTGATACAGGACGCCAAGCAAGAGGTACTGAACATGGATGCGGCCGGCTTCGTTCCACCCGTCGAGCGAACCGACATTACCGTGCTTGGCGAGGCCGGGGAGTCGGCGATGAAACTTGCTCTGCACATGATGAGACAGGGCGGATTTATCTCGGAGCACGATCAAAAGATCGGTCACAAACTCGCCCATGTCATGGCCGGCGGCACGATCAATCACAAGACTCAGGTGTCCGAGCGTTATCTGCTCGACCTCGAACGCGAGGCTTTTGTCTCGCTTTGCGGCGAACGAAAGACGCAGGAGCGGATTGCGGCAATGCTGAAAACGGGCAAGCCGTTGAGAAACTAAAGATCGAAAAATACGGGAACGCGGACACTCATGTCCGCATCTCCGCCGGTGACGAAAAGCGTCGAGTCTCGCGCTCGTTGCGGACACGAATCTCCGCGTTCCATATGAACCGCTGCACTTGGGCAATAAATGAACTGAATATCGCTTACCACGACACGGAGTGGGGCGTGCCGGTGCATGATGATGGCGCGTTGTTCGAGTTTCTCGTTCTCGAAGGTGCTCAGGCCGGTCTGAGCTGGGATACGATCCTGCGAAAGCGTGAAGCGTATCGCGAGGCGTTCGATAATTTCGATCCGGCAAAGGTCGCGAAATACACCGACGCAAAATGCGCGAAATTGCTGCTTAACGAGGGCATTATCCGCAACCGTTTGAAGATCAAATCGGCGGTGCGAAATGCAACAGCGTTTCTCGCGGTGCAAAAGGAATTTGGCTCGTTCGACAAATATATCTGGGCATTTGTCGGCGGAGAGACTCTCGACAACAAGCTGAAAGGCGATGACGTTCCGGCAAAGACCGAGATCTCGGACGCGATCTCGAAAGACCTAAAAAAGCGCGGATTTAACTTTGTCGGCTCGACCATTATGTACGCGTTTATGCAGGCAACAGGCATGGTCAACGATCATTTGGTGACGTGTTTTAGGTACAAAGAGGTAGGCGGGCGATAGCAGAAAAACATTGACTCTCGTGCAACAACGTGCTACGCTTGCAACGCTGCTGGACGTGTTTTCGGCATGATATTTGAAACAATAGGAGAAAAAGCTTTCTCTCATCTGTAAGACAATGTCATATTTTTTTTAAAAAACGCGGGACAGAGCTAAAAAACGTGCTGTAACACGTTGAAATATAAAGAGTTATTTGTCCCGCTTAATGGGTGGGACAAGAGCGGGACAAGGTGGGACAGCATTCCGGCGGTTTAAGGCCTAAACTTTGTATTGACAATGATTAACGGCGATCTCGACACCGATCTTGTCCCGGCGTGATTGAGAGCAAAAAGAACGAAATGGAGTATCCGGTAACGCCAGCGGTCAGGTTTTTGAGAGAGAAAAAGGTCGGGTTTTTACCGCACCTTTACGATTACGTTGAAAAAGGCGGTACGGGCGAATCGGCCAGGCAGCTTGGCGTGGACGAACACGCGGTCGTTAAGACTCTGATATTTGAAACGAACGAGAAAAACCCGCTGATCGTGCTGATGCACGGCGACCGGCTGGTTTCGACCAAGAACCTGGCCCGGCACGTTGGCGTCAAATCGGTCGAACCGGCGACGCCCGACCGGGCATCTAAACATACAGGATATCTCGTCGGCGGCACATCGCCATTTGGCACGCGAACGGCGATGCCCGTTTACGTCGAAAAGACGATCTTTGAACTCGACAAGATCTATATCAACGGCGGAAAACGCGGGTTTTTGGTTGAGATCGACCCGGGGATTTTGAAGGAGATATTGAAGATAGACGAGGTCGAAGTAGGGATTGAAGACTAGGAGGAACCACGAAATGCACGAAAGACACTAAAAAATTGTTTAGTGATTTTTAGTGACTTTTCGTGGTTAAAAAGAATATGAAAGAAGCAGTAATAGTATCGGCCGTGCGAACGGCTGTGGGTAAGGCGCCGAAGGGCACTTTGAAAAATACGCGGCCGGACGATCTTGGGGCGGCGGCGATAAAGGAGGCGGTAGCTCGTGTGCCTAATCTCGATCCGTCGTTGATCGACGATGTCATCATGGGCTGCGCGTTTCCCGAGGCCGAGCAGGGAATGAACGTCGCCCGGACAGCGTCGATCGCGGCGGGTCTGCCGGTCGAGACATCGGCGATGACGGTCAACCGTTATTGCTCGTCGGGTTTGCAGACGATCGCTCTGGCGGCCGAACGTATTATGACGGGCGGCGCGGATGCGATCGTCGCGGGCGGTCTCGAGACGATGTCGATGATCCCGATGGGCGGCAACGTCGTGCGGCCAAATCCGCACATTGTCGATACTTATCCCGATTATTACCTAAACATGGGCCTCACGGCTGAGAATCTCGCACGCAAATACGAGATCACCCGCGAACAGGCCGATGAGTTTTCCTATAACTCGCATCGGAAGGCCCTTGCCGCGATTGCCGGGGGCAGGTTTAAAGATGAGATCGTCCCGATGAATGTCTTTGTCGATGAGATCGACGTAGGCGGACGTGTTCGCCGCAAGGAGGTCGTTTTCGCTCAGGACGAAGGCCCGCGTGCCGATACTTCGGTCGAGGGTCTCGCAAAACTCAGGGCCGTGTTTCACGTTAACGGTACGGTCACGGCGGGGAATTCGTCGCAGATGTCGGACGGTGCTGCAGCCGCTGTCGTGATGTCCGCTGACAAGGCAAGCGAGCTTGGCATCAAGCCGCTCGCTAGATTTATCTCGTTTGCGACTGCTGGATGCCTGCCCGAAGAAATGGGCATTGGCCCCGTCAATGCCATCCCCAAGGCGCTCAAGATGGCCGGGCTGACGCTCGACCAGATCGACGTTATCGAACTGAACGAGGCGTTTGCAGCACAAGGGCTGTCGGTTATGAAGGTCCTCGAAATGGACCCGGCAAAGGTCAATGTCAACGGCGGAGCGGTCGCACTCGGACATCCTTTGGGCTGCACGGGTGCAAAATTGACAGCAACGGTCTTGCAGGAACTAAAACGCACCGGCAAACGCTACGGCATGGTCACAATGTGCGTCGGCGGCGGCATGGGCGCGGCTGGGATTTTTGAAAGGTTAGATTAAGACAGGAGTTTTAGCCACGAATTACACAAATTTTTTATTCGTGCCATTCGTGTAATTCGTGGCAAAAAAGATAATTATGGAACCACAAATGGAAAAAGAATATGTAAAGGGCGGCGAGTTTTTGATCGCGGATGCGACGACGGCTGAGGTTTTTACGCCCGAGGATTTTACCGACGAGCACCGTATGATCGGCGAGACGACGAAGGAATTTGTCGATAACGAGATTTGGCCGCAGCTTCCCGCGCTTGAAAATCATGCGTGGGAGATCGCTCGCGAGCTAGTCAAAAAAGGCGGCGATCTTGGCCTTTTGGGTGCGACCATTCCCGAGGAATACGGTGGTCTCGGGCTCGATCAGACGACTGGTGTCGTCATCGCCGAGATGATCGGACGTGCGGGCGGATTTGGCACGACGTTTGGTGCTCAGACCTCTATCGGCCTGCTGCCGTTGCTCTATTTTGGTTCCGAAGAACTTAAAAAGAGGTGGATACCGCCGATCATTTCGGGCGAGGTAGTAACGGCGTATTGCCTGACCGAGAGCGGTTCTGGCTCAGACGCTCTTGGGGCAAAAACGGTCGCGAGGCTCAGCGAGGACGGCCAGCATTACGTACTCAACGGCGAGAAGATGTGGATCTCGAACGGTGGGTTTGCGGACGTTTTTATCGTCTTTGCAAAGGTCGATGGCGAGAAGGAAAAATTCTCTGCATTCGTCGTCGAACGCAGCGAAAACTGCCGTCCCGGCCACGAAGAACACAAGATGGGCATCAAGTCGTCATCGACCACCGCGCTCATTCTCTCGGACGCAAAAATTCCGGTAACCAATCTGATCGGCAACGTCGGCGACGGAGCTAAAATTGCGTTTAATATCCTCAACGTCGGTCGTTTTAAGCTCGGAGCAAGCGTCACGGGCGGCTGTAAACTCGCGATCCACGATGCGGTCCGCTACGCCAACGAACGGCATCAGTTTGGCAAGCCGATCTCGTCTTTCGGAGCGATCAAACACAAGCTCGCCGAGATGGCCATCCGCACTTGGGTTGCCGAGTCGATCACCTATCGCACGGTCGGCATGATCGACGCCCTGATCGGCGACGGTGCCGACAACGCAACAAAATTACAGTCGATCGAGGAATACGCCGTCGAATCGTCGATCAACAAGGTTGCGTGCAGCGAGGCGCTTGATTACGTCGTCGATGAGATGGTGCAGATATATGGCGGCTACGGCTATTCGGCGGACTATCCGGCGGAAAAGGCGTATCGCGATTCGCGCATCAACCGCATTTTCGAAGGCACGAACGAGATCAACCGTCTCCTGATCCCGGGTCAATTGATGAAGCGTGCGATGAAAGGCAAGCTCGGTCTATTGCAAGCGGCAAAGGCTTTGCAGGACGAGATACTCAATCCGCAGATGTCGTTTGATGAGGATACGAGCCTACTCGCGGCTGAGACCAAGCTTGCACAAAACGCAAAAAAGGTCGCTCTCATGGTGCTCGGCACGGCGGCCCAAAAATACATGATGGGCCTTGCCGATCAGCAAGAAGTGCTGCTAAATTGCGCCGACATCATCATGGATGCCTATCAAATGGAAACTGCCATTTTGCGAACCAAAAAATACGCCGAAGCTAACGGCGAGGAAGCCGCCCAAAGCTATATCGACATGACCTCGGTTTACTGCAACGACGCGATCCAGCGTGTCGAGGCCGCAGCAAAAAATACGATCGCTGCGATTGCAGAGGGCGACGAAGGCCGCACTTTGCTGGTTGCGCTAAAGCGGTTTACGAAAAACAACACGCCCATCAACACCATTGCTTCCCGCCAGCGGATCGCCGCGACGTTGATCGAGGCGAATACGTATGTTTTTTAGGCTGTCTTTGGTTCTTTGAAAATAAAAAGCCCCGACCATCCGTGAAAGGGTGCCGAGGCTTTTGACCTTATCGAGAAACCAATTAAGGATTTCGATACACTCGACGCGCCGTATATGGTCTTACATTGATATAGTGCCGGCGATAGTAATTCTTCGGCTTCTGTTTATGATTAAACAGGGCTCCGCCGCCCGCTCCGGCCAAGCCGCCAATCACGAGACCCTTTTTGCCGCCGATCAATCCGCCGATCAACGCTCCGGCGACCGTTCCGCCGCCGATGTTGAAGGCCTTGCGATGACGCTGGTACAGATTAGGCCGTTTTACGGCGACAACCCGACCATCTCGCGTTCGGTAATAACGTGTCTGACCTAGTGTCGTGCTCGCAAATAGCGGCACCATAGCGGCTAACATTGTAGCCAGCATAATTGTTGTAACGTATTTCTTCATGGTAAAAATCCCCCTCTACTGATTGCCAATAGTTGTTGACGCCTTATAGAAGCGCAACCACCGTGCCAAAAAGGCCAAATTCATAGTTGTCAATGGTTTACGGTGGGAACGGAAAGATGACTCCCACTCTCTCTATACCAAATCGGCCTTAGACCTACCTTATCGTGCTTTGTGTGCAGATGATTGTCTGCAAGGAAACACAGGATAGGGAATTTAAGGACAACATCGGCAAATACACGCAATTATTAAAGAAATATATTGACACGCATAAATTTTTGTCATAATCTCTAAATGTTTAGAAGAAATGCTAATACAGAGCCGCACAGCAAAGTTCAATAACGAAGCGTCACGCATCCGATCGGTTGGCGTGTATTTTTACGTATTTATCAGCGTTGTAGTCATTATTATTTCCTGTGAATAATGGCCTTTTGCGGGATTATGAAAAAGGTCATTTCCGGGAACGGTGATGACCTTTTTCGTTTTACGAGGAAGTTATGAGAGACGTCATCGAAGCCGGATCACCGGCACTACCGGTCCCCACGCTTGAAAACGTTCAGGAACCATCTCGTGGTGCTGAGATCCTCGTGCGCGGTTTGATCAAAAATGGTGTCGATACTGTTTTTGGACTCCCGGGGGGTGCGGTGTTGCATATTTATGACGCGATCTGGCGGTTTCGCGATGAGATCACGCATTACCTGGTGCGGCACGAGCAGGGAGCGGTCCACGCTGCCGAGGGGTATGCCCGGTCGACAGGCAAGGTCGGCGTTGCACTCGTGACGTCTGGGCCGGGAGCGACCAATGCCGTGACGGGAATTGCCGACGCCTATATGGATTCAATCCCGCTGGTCGTGATCACCGGTCAGGTGCCGACGGCGGTGATCGGCACTGATGCGTTTCAGGAGGTCGATACCTTTGGAATTACGCTGCCGATCGTCAAACACAGTTATCTTGTCAAAGACGTTCGGGATCTCGAATGGGTGATAGACGAAGCGTTTGAGATAGCCAGTTCCGGCAAGCCGGGGCCGGTCGTCATCGACATTCCAAAGGATGTTTCGGGTTTGATATGTGAAAAAGGCAACGCGCGCAAAAACGAGCTGATGTTCGCCGAGCCCGAACAATATATTGACCGTACAAAGATTGCTAAGGTCGTCGATAAGCTTCTAGCAGCAAAGCAGCCGGTCTTTTATGTCGGCGGCGGTATCGTCACATCCGATGCATCTGATGAGCTAATGAAAGTCGCCCAGACGCTGCAAGTTCCGGTCACGCCGACCCTTATGGGGCTTGGGGGGTTTCCGACAGCACACGCACTTTCGCTCGGGATGCTCGGCATGCACGGCACTTACACGGCGAATACGGCCATCCAGCAATGCGATCTGCTCTTTGCGATCGGGGTCCGGTTTGACGACCGCGTGACTGGCAAACTGGCGACATTTGCGCCGAACGCCGAGATAATTCACATCGACATTGACTCATCAAATATCGGCAAGAATTAAGCAGCCGCATTTGTCGGTCGTCGCGGACGCAAAGTCGGCCCTGATTGCGATGTCGGCAAATCTTGCGGAGCGGGCCGAGGCAGAGATCGAGAGGAGTCAGGACGCGCGCCTAATCTGGTGGCGAAAGATCGACGAATGGAAAGCGTCTGTGCCGCTTGTCTGCGAGCAATCCGAAACGGAGATAAAGCCACAATCCCTGATCGAAAACCTACATCGCGTAACCAATGGCGAAGCCATCATCGTCACCGATGTCGGCCAGCACCAGATGTGGGCGGCCCAATTTTATCCGTGCAAATATTCGCGTCAATTTATCACAAGCGGCGGTTTGGGCACTATGGGATTCGGGCTGCCAGCGGCGATGGGTGCGCAGCTTGCACGACCGGATAAACAGGTGATCGCGATTGTCGGCGACGGCGGTTTTCAGATGACGAATCAGGAGATCATCACCGCCGTCCAGTACGGTATTCCGCTCAAAGTTCTGATTATGAATAACGGCTATCTCGGCATGGTGCGTCAATGGCAGGAGATGTTTTACGACCGGGCGTATTCCGAAGTTGATCTGTCGGTGTCACCGGATTTTGTAAAGTTGGCGGAAGCATACGGGGCACTGGGACTGCGGGCGACTACGCCCGCAGAGCTAACCGACGTTTTGGAAAAAGGGCTAAGCCATCCGGGCGTCACCATTTTTGACATCGTCGTATCGAAGGAGGAAAACGTATTTCCGATTATCCCGGCCGGGCTCGGGTCGGAAAATATGATCCTCAAATAGTTATGGGCAATAACCGACACACACTCACTATTACCGTTGCGGACGAGGCCGGCGAACTGTCGCGGATCGTCGGGCTGTTTAGCGCGCGCGGTTATGGCATCGAGACGATCTCCGTCGGCAAAACGCTTGAACCGGAATGGTCACGGGCAACGATTGTAACGTCCGGTGACGAGCGCACCATCGAGCAGATCGTCAAGCAATGCGCAAGGCTTGCTCGCGTTCGCGAGGTTAAACTGATCACCGGCGAGCCGCACATCGAGCGGGAAATGGCGTTGATAGACGTTTCGGCCAAGGCCGGATCCGAGCGGCAGGAGATAATGAATCTGGTCGCTATCTTTCGAGCTAAGGTCGTCGATATTTCGCATAAAAAGATGATCCTGGAAATGTCGGGCACGCGGGAAAAGGTCGACACATTTATCGAGATGCTCAAACCCCTGGAGGTCAATGATGTAACTCGGAGCGGCTCGGTCGCGATCACGCGGCTTTCGCCGTTCGAGCGAATGACGAAAATTGCCGAGTCTGCACAAGCATAGATTTTACGAGGAATAATTATGAAGGTTTTTTACGATGCGGACGCCGATTCGCAACTTATTAAGGACAAACGGGTTGCGATCATTGGTTACGGTTCGCAAGGACATGCTCACGCAAATAATCTGAAAGAATCGGGTGCCGATGTGATCGTCGGATTGCCAAAGGACAGCCGATCTATTCAAAAGGCAAAAGACGCAGGGTTAGAGGTTTTATATTCTCGCGACGCCGCCGAGGTGGCGGACGTGATCATGGTGCTTGTGCCCGATGAACTCGCTCCGGGCGTTTATCGTGACGAGATCGCTCCGGCTCTCAAGGCCAATAAATACCTCGCCTTTGCTCACGGTTTCGGTGTTCATTTCAAAAAGATCGTGCCGCCCACGGATGTGAATGTATTTCTCGTCGCACCGAAAGGGCCGGGCCATCTGGTACGCAGCGAATACGAACGCGGACGCGGCGTGCCATGCCTGCTTGCCGTTCATCAGGACGTAACCGGCGACACGCGCGGCATCGGGATGTCGTACGCGTCGGCGATCGGCGGCGGCAAGGCCGGGATCATCGAGACGAACTTTAAGGAAGAGACCGAGACCGATCTCTTCGGTGAGCAGGCTGTGCTGTGCGGCGGCCTGACCTCGCTGATTCAGGCCGGTTTCGAGACTTTGACCGAGGCCGGATATGCACCGGAAATGGCGTATTTCGAATGCCTGCACGAAATGAAACTGATCGTCGATCTGCTCTATGAGGGCGGTATCGGGAATATGCGTTACTCCGTGTCGAACACGGCCGAATTTGGCGACCTGACACGCGGTGGACGTATCGTCAATGACGAAACGAAAGCGGAGATGAAGAAGATACTCGGTGAGATCCAGAGCGGTCAATTTGCCGATGAATGGATGAGCGAATGCGAGAGCGGCAAGCCTAATTTCAGACGTCTTGAAACCGAAGGTGAGGCGCACTCGATCGAAACCGTTGGCAAGAGCCTGCGGGCAATGATGCCGTGGCTGGGCGAAAAAACATTGGTCAATAAGCAGGTAAACTAGGAGCACGAGATGAAGTTTTACGATTGGAGCGACGAAAAAACGCGAACTGAGGTCGGCGGCTATAGACGCGGCGTGGCCGTAGGCGAAAACATAATGATGGCCCATGTCGAACTCGACGAAGGCGCAATCACCGCGCCGCACAGCCATGAATATGAGGAGATCATCTACGTGGTTCGCGGTAAATGGCAGGTCAATCTTGACGGCAAAACCGTTGAGCTTAAAGCGAACCAGACACTTGTGATACCGCCAAATATCGAGCACTCATCCGTCGCCCTCGAAGACACGCTCGCGGTCGTCAGCACAAATTACCGGCCCGAATGGCGGGAAAATACAGACTACTGGCTGCATTACAAGCCGGAAGATCACCTTTGGGCTGTTTAGTGTGCGGACCGCCGGTAATGCGCGGACTCATTGTTGGTCGCTAGCGTTACGTCAATGGCAGGTCAGAACCACCTGCGATAGCTGGTTGAACTGTGGCGTGGACATCTATTGTTGAATCAAACCCAACTTTAACCACCCGCTACCGCAGGTGGTTCTGACGCGATCCGTCACTTTAACGTATGAATAAATTTGTCCGCTCCAATATAATAGCTTCAGAATAATGAACGAACAGCCAATCGAAAATCCGCGTGCGGAGATCGATGCGATAGACAACGAGCTGCTTCGGCTTTTGAATAAACGGGCCGAGATTGCCC
>JANYIL010000150.1 GCA_025362075.1 Chloracidobacterium sp. | reverse complement strand
CGCGAGGCGTATTCAAAATTCATCTACGACGAGATCGGCATCCCCCGCGACATCCCGCTGACACCGCGAAATTACGAAGTAACGACCATCGCTCCAACGGGCACGATCTCGCTCGTAGCCGAGACTTCGTCGGGCATCGAGCCTAATTTCTCATGGGCATACGTCCGCCAAGACACGCTCGGTACGCGGACCTACGTTCACACGCCAGCGGCTGAGGCTCTCGGCATTACGGTCGATCAGACAAGCGAAGAGTCGATCAAGTCCGCCGCCGATTACGTTGTCGAACACGAATCAGAATTGCCGCCGCATTTCATCTCGGCGATGAACATCAAATCGCTCGAGCACGTCAAGGTCCTGGCCGCCGCTCAAAAGCATGTCGATAATGCGATCTCAAAGACATGCAACGGCGCGACCGACGACACCGTCGAATCCGTCGACGAACTCTATCACCTCGCCCGCCAGCTCGGCTGCAAAGCCGTCAGCTACTATCGCGATGGCAGCCGCGAGGGGCAGGTTCTTAATTCGATGAAGAAAGAAGGGGAGAAAGGGAGAAAGGGAGATAGGGAGATAGGACTCGAGACCAATGTCCGCGTCTCCCCTTCTCCCCTTCCCCCTTTCTCCCCTTCTCCTCACGTGGAGCGTCCCCGCGAGCTGCAGGGCTCGACGTGGAGGATTCCGTTCGAGGGCCAAAATCTCTACGTCACGGTAAATCATGACGGCGAGCGGATCCTCGAAATTTTTGTCGCCGGGCCGATCAGTGCGGGTGTTGGATTGCTCGCCTCGAAGATGCTTCGCGGCGGGTTTGACGCCAAGGATGTCGCCCGCAGCCTTAATAAGGTAACGGCAACCCACGCCGTTTGGTTTAACGAGCGTCTCCTCACCTCGCCCGAGCAGGCCGTTGCCGAATGCCTCCTGCTTATCGATCGCCGGCTAAACCATCTGCCCGAATCGCAGCGGGCCGTCGGCAAGACCGTTGGCGAGGAAACTAGCAAGATGTCGAGCATGATCGGAACCTGTCCCGAATGCCGCGGCCAGCTCGAATACGCCTCCGGCTGCGAATCGTGCCGCGATTGTGGTTATTCAAAATGTAAATAAACGGAGGGTTTGGAGTTCCAGCTTTAGCTGGCCTCTTGGCCGGCAAAGAGGCCAGCTAAAGCTGGAGCACCAACTGAGGTCGAACTTTTTACTTATCACATCGCACTTATAACTTATTTCGGAAAGGGTTTTGTGAATTTATCAGCGGCGGCCCCAGGTTGCCGCTTTTTATTTGGAAGCCCAACTGAACTAGAATTAACTCGATGAAAAAAATCCGACATACCATAATTATTTCGATAGCCCTTCTTTCCGTTGTGATCTCGGCGGGGATTGCCCGCGTTTCTTCGGCCGATTCGACTGTTATTACTCAAGCCACGCCAACGCCCAGATCCAAACCAACTCCGGTCCTGCTTGGCACGCCTCTGCCCGCACCAAGCCCGACGCCGACGGCAACCCCGTTGCCAAGCATCGCACCAAAGCAGGCCCTCGCCGACCTGCAGTCAAAGATCCGGACCCGCATGTCCGTCCCCGAGGTCCGGCACGGCCGCGTCGGTATCAAGATAGTTTCGCTCAACTCGGGCAAGGTCATTTTCGAAAACGACGCCGATAAATATTTCACGCCGGCGTCGAATATGAAAAACTTTACCATTGCGGCGGCGTTGGAAAAGCTCGGCCCCGATTTCAAATTTAAGACTCGCGTCTATGGGGCAAGGCCTGACTCAGCGGGATTCGTAAAAGGCGATCTACGCATCATCGGCGGTGGTGACATAACGATCTCAACCGCGTTTTTCGGCACGTCGGTCGACGACCCGGAAACTTACTATAAAGGCATCGACCGTCTCGTCGATAAGATCTCCGCCGCCGGTGTCAAGCGGGTCGAGGGCGACTTGGTTGGCGACGAGGGTTATTTTCGTGGCTTTGCGGTCCCGCCGACCTGGGAATGGGACGACCTGCAATGGCGTGATGGTTCCGAAGTTTCTGCACTCCCGATAAACGACAACGATGTCGATCTTTCTATCAAGCCCGGGGCGCCGGGCCAGCCGTGTGTTGTAAAGATCACTCCGCCCAACACGCTTTTTAAGATCGAGAATGTTTGCACGACATCCGGCGCCGGAACCAAACGACAACTCACGGTGAATAAAAGGCTCGATCAAAATTATCTATGGGTCGGCGGCTCTATGCCGGCCGACGACAAGGCATTTACGGGAGCCCTGACCGTTTCGCATCCAGCCGATCTTTTCCTGGCGATCCTGAGGGAACGCCTTGCAAAACGAGGCATTCTGGTCGGCGGACAAACGAACACGTTCCACAACAACGATTATCATCCAACGACACCGCTGCGTCCCGTCACTGACAGATTTACGGCGGATATGGTGCCGACCGAATTGACCAGCGTCGAGTCGCCGCCATTCAGCGTTATTGCCGCTAAAACTATGAAACCGAGCCAGAACATGTACACGGAGACGATCCTCTGGGCCCTTGGTGAGATCGCGAACACTCGGGATCCAGGTTACATAATCAAAATAGACAATTCGCCGCTTCCTCAGCGGCCAAACAGCTTTGATCTGGGCCTCGCCCAAACCAAGAGTTTCCGCGATCTGGTTGGCATAGCGCCCGATGCAGTGATCCAATACGACGGCAGCGGAATGTCGCGGCACGATGTCATTACGCCAAACGCGGTCGTCCAGCTTTATACTTATATGGCCAAGCAAAGCAAGAATGCGCAGGTTTGGCTCGACAGCCTGTCTATCGGGGGTGTTGACGGAACCCTCAGAAATAGATTCAAGGGAACCGCCGCGGAGGGAAACATGCGCGGCAAGACCGGAACCCTCGATCAGGTATCGGCCCTATCCGGCTATGTAACGACCGCCTCCGGTGAGAAGCTAATAGTGTCGATCATCGTCAACGGAGTTCCCAAAACCATCAACAGAACATCCCTGGCCGACGACATCGTCGTGAGCCTCGCAAATTTTAATGGAAAGGTCGATTAAGTCAGAACCGCCTGCGTAAACGGCCGGGTCATTTCGTTCGCAAACTGTCCACCGAATTACATGGATTAACGCAGATGAAAGCTGATTCTTATGCGTGTGGTGTGTGCAAATCTGCGGCCAATTCTTAAAATATGATATTATCCTCTCGTGAACTCCGATCTGCTTAGCCGAATAACCTCTAACCCACGTCAGTGCGGTGGGCGTCCCTGCATACGCGGAATGCGCATGCGTGTAAAGGATATTCTCGATATGCTTGCGGGCGGGGCTTCCGAGGAAGAAATACTCAGTGATTTTCCATATCTTGAAGCCGACGATATTCGAGCAAGCCTCGAATATGCCGCAATTCAGATAGATCACGCTGTCGTTATGATTTCATAGAGTGAAATTCCTCATCGACGCACAACTGCCGCCAAAACTTACTCAGTGGTTGAATGAGCAAGGCTTCGCTGCGGAACACGTTTTTGATGTGCTGCTGTCAGACTCAGATGACATTGCGATCTGGAATCAGGCTCTAACAACCGGAGCAATAATAATTACTAAAGACGAAGATTTCGCGGAACGTGCGGCTCGAACGCTTGCGAGACCCGTGATTGTCTGGCTCCGCGTGGGAAATGCGACAAACAAAGCATTAATAAAATGGTTGATTCCCCGCTGGCCCGCAATCCTACAGCTGCTGTCCGATGGGCACAGGCTTGTCGAAGTCCGCTAAGTTCTCTTCAGCACATTGAGCAGTTTATCGTGGATCCCGCCAAAGCCCCCATTCGACATCACGGCGACTACATCTCCGTCTCGCATTTCGGGGGCAAGGTAAGCAACGATAGCGTCGGCGTCGGGGAAACTCATCGCGGGTTTGCCTTGGCGAGCGATGTCGGCAACCAACTTTTCGACGTCGAGTAAAGTATCGCCAAATCGTTTTGCGTCTTCGGGGTTAAAGATACCGGCGATGATGACCTGGTCGGCATGTTCAAAGGCCGCTTTGTAACGATCCTCGAATATCGACAGCCTCGACGACCGCGAACGCGGTTCAAAAACGGCGATCAGGCGGTTATTCGGGTATCGCTGTCGCAGGGCTTTCAGGGTCTCGTCGACGGCGGTCGGGTGGTGGGCAAAATCGTCGATCACGGTCACACCACCTATGATCCCTCGAACCTCCATCCGCCGTTTCACTGATTTGAATGTGTCGAAGGCCGCCTGCATCTTCTCCGGCGAAATACCCCACGCGTCGGCGGCGATTATCACCGCCAGCGAGTTTCTAATATTAAACTCGCCGATCATTTTGGTCGCAAACTCAGCCCATTTTTCGCCAGAGCAATAGACCGAAAATCGCGTGCCTTTGGTTGAAAACGTGAGGTCGCGGGCCTGCCATTTAGCGGTTTCGCTCAAACCGAACGTCTCGACCGTCGTGAACAACTTCTCTTCCATCGTCCGCAAGACTTCCACGACCTCTGGCGAATCGACGCCGCAGATCAGGCGGCCATTGCCGGGGACGAGGTTCATCAGCCGTGAGAATTGCCATTTAATCGCGTCGAGGTCCTTATAGATGTCGGCGTGGTCGAATTCGATGTTATTGACGATCGCGATCTCGGGCAGATACGACATAAATTTCGGCTTTTTGTCGAAAAAGGCCGTGTCGTATTCGTCGCCCTCGATGACAAAATAATCGCTGTCCGTCACACGAAAACTCTGCCCGAAATTCTGCACCACGCCGCCCACCAGAAACGTCGGATCGAGCCCGCCGACCTCGCAAACCCAGGTTGCGAGAGATGTCGTCGTGGTTTTACCGTGCGTGCCGGCAACCACCATTGAGCGTCGCCCGCGAATAAACTCTTCCCTGACGGTCTCCGCCTGCGAGCGGTAATTGAGTTTGCGGTTCAGGACCTCTTCGAGTTCCGTATTGCCGCGCATGATCGTGTTGCCGACGACCGTAACGTCGCGTTCGAGGTCGGTATTCTCCGCCCTGTAGCCCTGCATGATTTCGATGCCAAGCTCAGCGAGCTGCGTCGACATCGGTGGATAAACATTCTGGTCCGACCCGGTCACCTTGTGCCCACGTGCCTGTAACATTCCCGCGAGCGAAGCCATCGCCGTGCCGCAAATTCCGATCAAGTGATAGTGCATTTATAAGATTGAATTTATTTCGATCTGTTGACAGTTGTGCATCAACCCAAATCGTCATGCGGCTACGAAAATAGGATGGTCAATTTTTCGCGCGGCATATTGTAGTACCGCTTGCAGATCTTCGTTCTCAAGATCGGGCAATTCTTTCAGAATTTGTTCGGCAGTCAACCCGGCTGCGAATAGATCGAGCACATCGCTCACGCGTATTCTCATGCCTCTGATACATGGCCGCCCACCACATTGTTTTGGGTCAATAGTTATGCGCTCGTTGATTCTGCTCATAACGTTATTTTACAGCAAAACCGATCGCCGTGCCGCAATTCCGGTCATTCGACAGTACATAAATGGATATTTTGAATTAAAATTATCGGGGCGGACAAATCGGATTTGGAAAATTATGTAAGTCTACTTTTGTATAGCAAATCGCCGCCGCACGCTTCTGAGTGCCAGTTCGACCGCAATGACCGCGAGAACAACGAGGTAGCCGATCTCAAGCCAGACATTCGCGGAAAACTGTTGGGTAAACGTCTCGCGGACAAGCTTGATAATGACCGTCAACGGGATCGGGGCAAGCACGGTCTGCAGCCATTTTGGAAACATGTCGATCGGAAACCACAATCCGCAAAACATGACCGACGAAAAGAATATGGACTGCAAAAACTTAATGTTGTCGGCATTTCGGATGCGCGCGGTTACCGCCAGTGCCGCGGCCCCGACCAGAAAGCTGCCAATGATCAGCGGAATGAAAGCAAGCGGAGCCATGGCCGAGTCGGTCATGCGGAAAACGACTATCAGGGCGAAGACAAAAACGCCCTGGACAAGGCTTTTCGTGACGCCCCAGAGGAGATCGCCAAAGGCGGCGGATTCCGCCGCCACACCGCCTTCCATCCACTTGGCGTAGACCTCGTCCCATTCAAGCCGGTTAAATGCACCATACGACAGCTCGATAAAAACCACGGTCATGACATTAAATGAGAGCACGGCGGCGCTGATAAACGTCGCGTAACTGATGCCGCTCTCGAGTTTTCCGACGAGCCGCGCGACGCCAAAGGCAAGGGCAAAAAACGAGACGACCGGCTCGATCAGGCTGGCCAGAATCTCGGTCCGCCATTTGGTGCGGTAGTTGCCGAAGTTGTACCGCCACGCCGTCGTGGCGTCGCGCAGATTGACCTTTGTTAGGGCTATCGACATTTGCTAGCGGATCACGCGAGCAAACGGCAGCTTGACCGTAGTCTTGTAAATATCCTCGGCCAGAAAACTCGCGTTCGAACCCGCGTAGTCTTTGCCCGGTTTTTTTGGTTTGTGGGTTTGCAGATCCTGATAGGCGGTTGTTTTCTTGAGCAATTTTCCATTCCGGTCAAAATAGCGGTTCTGGAGGATCAGGAAATCGCCCTGAAACGTCCGGTAATCAATCTTGACCCGTGCCAGCGTACCGTCCTCGCGAAAATAATGATAGACGTATTTTGCCCAGTCGCCCGACGGGCTCGACAACGTCATGTTCGAGGCGATGACCTTGCCGCCTCTGAGCCAATTCAGCGCGACGTTGTAGACCTCGGTCTTATCGCGAAATGTTTCCAGTGCCTTTTCCGACGCAAATTTCCGCCATTTCGCCTTTGAGTTTTGATCGGTATAGTCGCTGGTGTCGGCTATTACCACAACGGCCCTTTTGTTCGCCGAGGTAAAAGCGTCGATCTTTTTACTATACGCGTCGATCGATCTGACATCCGTTTGGGCCGACGCGTTCGTTCCCAGACACAGGCAAAAAATGACCGACAATGTTACAAGCACAAGTTCTTTCATGAGCTTAATTTCTCCCTTTGGATACCACTAACCGGCAATTTCGATCATCATAACGTACTGTAGCCAAAATCACCGCCCTGATGTGAGCTTTATTTTGCCGATATGAAATTTTCACCCATAGCCGCTGTCCTATTGAGCGTTATTCTTCTGATGAACGTCCCCTGCGCTATCGCAATGGAGACCGACCAGTACAATCTGCCGCCCGAACCGCTCTTTGACATTGGCGACGAAGTTTCGGACCACATCGCCGAAAATCTCTTTCTCGCCGTTGCCAAAATAAATGCGGAGATCGAAACGCATCAGGCGTGTCTCGCGGATCGGCAGCAAAAAGGACTCCGCTGCGGCTCGCCGCAAGCAGAACGGATGCGTCTCGAGTTTTTGCAGTCGAACGACGCTGTCGCCCACGAAGTTTTCAAGCAGCTCGGCGACGGCAGCCTGGTACTGACTGTCACCGGTAAGTGGTTTATGAAACATCGATTTAGCCACGAGCCTGCACGGTATAAAACGAGCTTTACCGAATCTATCTACACAGCCGAGCCTATAGATTATCTAACCATGAGCCCGACCGTCAGGATATACGGAACCGAATTTGGCACCGACAAGATCGAGCACATGATGCAGCAGGGATACGACTATTACAAAATATACAAGGACGAGATTGCCGCCGGAGGCTCGCCGGAAACCGCGACGGAAAAGCCGTGAAATGGGGACGCATAACCGAGTGGACATATTTCGGCATGTTGGTCGCGGGTGTGTATTCGAACGCCGATCTCGTCGCCAACCTCGCCGGAATGAAGTTTTACATGGGGCTATCCCAGCCCGTGCAGCTCGGTTCAACGACAAGGCCGGCTATACTCTCGCTGCAAGGCAGCACATGGACCATTAACCGTCCGCAAAACCTACGCGATGACCTGCTCAAGCCCTTCGTCAGCGACCATCTTAATGAGGCTCTTAATCCGTCGGTCTACGCATTTACGCTCTACCCGTTCGTCCACAATACCGTCAAGAAAAAAGCCTGCCCCCAGTGGCGAAAAATGTACCCAAACCTGACCAAAACCGACCTCGAAACCCAAACCAACGCCCTAACCCAATGGAACGGCGACGACTACGGCCACCTGACAAAAAGCATGATGGTCCCGCTAGCCGGCACTTGCTTTGCTGACTGATTTCAGAACCGGAACCTGGTAGTGATAGGATTTCGCCAACTGGAATGTTGAATGCTACATTTCCCGTGTGTCTTGTGTCAGCGGCCCGGGTGTCCGTAGCCCGTACGTGAACGTGCTGTTTCGCGGGGGCGGAAAAACCACAAAGTTGGGGACGCGGAGACCACAAAGAAATCCAAACTAGGACACCACTGGTCAATCAGCCGCCGATCAGCCTCGCGATGAAAAAGGCGACAGCTGCGGCGAGGCTGCCGATAAGGCAGGTTTGAAATGCGCTCTTGAAGGGCCTGTTTCCGGTGAAATGGCCCTTGATGTAGCCGAAGATGAACAGGGCAACGACCGTTATGCCAACGGACCATTTGAGGGCTGTGTGTGTGCTTGGCAGCAGGATATAAGGCATTAGCGGGATGAGGCCGCCGAGAATGTAAGCCCCGCCGATGGTCGCACCGCTCTGGAGCGCGCGTTTTGGCTTTGGCTTTTCAAGGCCGAGCTCGAAACGCATCATGAAATCTGCAAAATCCTTTGGCCGTGCGGCGAGCGAATCGACGATCAGCGTGCTCTCGGCACGGGTCAGGCCATAAGTCTCCAGAATTTCGACGACTTCGTCCTTTTCATGATCGAGCAGATGTTCGATCTCGTATTCCTCGCGTTTGTATTCGCTGTCGTAATGCTCGGCGTCCGAGCGTCCGGCCAGGTAGCCGCCGAGGCCCATTGCGATGGAACCAGCCACGATCTCCGCGAGGCCCGCGGTTACGATGATCGCAGTCGAGTCAACCGCACCCGAAAGACCGGCGGCCAGAGCAAACGGAACCGTCAGCCCGTCGGCCATGCCGATAACGACATCACGGACGACCTCGCCCGAGGTGAAGTGTTTTTCGATATGCGGTGTTTGCGGCATGAAACTTTAGCCACGACGTTACACGAATTTCGGAATTTTTGAAAGCATTCAATTCGGAATAAGTGCCAAGTACGATGTGATAAGTGAAAAGTTTGAACCTACTACTTTTTACCTCGTACTTCTAACTTATTCCGGCAAAGATCTTTGTCGAATATCGGTCAAAAGAGTGTCAAAATTTGAAAGTGTTTTCGGCAAAAGGATCGGTTTCCCGTCACGGACGATGATCTCGCCGCCCTCGCGGCCTTCATTGACGTTCGCAATCTCGACCCACCGGGCGGTGCGTTTCTCGTAATTGAAACCGTTTTCGAAAACCTTGACCACGCTCCGCCGCTGTACGGTCCAGCTTAGGAGCGTGATGATGTAGATGACTAGAAATGCCGATGCCAGCAGGAAATAGAGCACATTTTCGCGAACGTAAAACATGACCATCATTGCCAAAAAAAAGACGAACGATAAGACGGCGATGAAAACGGCGCGTTGGACATACTCAGGTGCCAAAGCGTGAACCGCGACGAGCTTACCGAGTGATTTGTCCGTTTCAGGCATCAGGCTTCGGCGGTGGTCGGGTCGATTATGGTCCTGACCTCGGAGATTCGGTTGGCCGGAAATCCGCCCCGCGTCGCGTGCTCGCGGATCATTTCTTCATTCGGAGCGATGTAGACGCAATAAATCTTGTCATCGGTGACGTAGCTCTCAAGCCTCTGGATCTGCGGACCGAGTTCTTTCAGAACGCTGCACGACGTCTGAGAAACCGCTTGTAGGGCTTCGGCGGCTGAATTTCCGACGCCTGGTATTTCTCTTTCGATTACGTATTTAGGCATTTTTTATCTTCTCATTTGATGCGATGTTTACTCTGTCGAGCACTGGATGTTTAAAATATTCTGTTCGATAATAACAAAAAGACAATTTCTGCGTAATACTGTCGAAGTAAAAAGCATTTTCTCAGGAACAACTTATATGAAAAACATCCTTTATGCCGCTGCTCTGGCGGTTTGTTTTATCGCGTCTGGAACCGTTTCTGCACAAACAGTGCTTACAACGGCAGATTATGACCGGGCTGCAAAGATGCTCGCCGGCAGTACGGGGCAATTGATAGATCGGGCCGGTGTGCGTCCGACATTTATGCCGGACGGCAGATTTTATTATCGCGTCCTGACGGCGACTGGCTCGGAGTACGTACTTATTAATCCGGCCGACGGATCGAGAAAGACCGCGATAAAGCTCATCGATCTCGGCGTTACGCCAGGCGGAGCCGCAGGACCGGCGGGGCGTCGAGGCGGCGGCGGTGGCAATGCGGTCACCTCGCCCGATGGTAAAAGGTCGGCGTACATCAAGGATTTTAACCTCTGGATGAAAGACATCGCGACCGGCAAAGAGACCCAGCTTACAACGGATGGCGTTAAGGATTTTGGCTACGCGACGGACAATGCCGGTTGGGTGCACAGCGACCGGGCGATACTCGTCTGGTCGTCGGATTCGAAAAAGATCGCGACCTTTCAGCAGGATGAGCGAACGGTTAGCGACACCTATCTGGTCACGACCAATGTCGGGGCGCCGAAAATGAGCACGTGGAAATCTGCCCTGCCAGGCGACCCGAACATTGCGATCATCCAGCGGGTTATCATCGATGTCGACGCCGCAAAGGTGACCCGCCTCCAGATGCCTCCAGATCCGCATCGCTCAACGCAGTGCGACGACATTTCCTGCGATGGCAGTTGGTCAGACGTCTATTGGAGTCCCGATACGACGAAGCTCGCTTTTGTTTCGACCTCGCGCGATCATAAAAAGGAAAACCTGCGCGTCGCCGATGCGGTAACCGGAGTGGTCCGCGATATTTTCGAAGAGGTCAGCCCGACGCAATATGAATCCGGCTATAACTCGGTTAATTGGCGATATTTACCTGCTAGCAATGAGTTTATTTGGTTTACGGAGAGCAGCGGCTGGGGCCATCTTTATCTCTACGATCTAGCGACCGGCAAGCTCAAGAATCAGATCACGAGGGGTGACTGGCCGGTTTGGCGCGTGATGAATGTCGACGAGAAAAACCGCGTCATCTATTTCGAAGCCGGTGGCCGCGAGCCGGGCAATGATCCGTATTTCGGGCATTTTTACAGCGTTGGGTTTGACGGCAAAAATCTCAAGCTGCTCACGCCCGAGACGGCTCAGCACGACGTTACGCTCTCGCCGGACGGGAAATATTTTGTCGATAACTACTCGACGCCGGACACGGCATCGGTCGCAGTTCTCCGAGACATGACGGGCAAGAAGATCGCCGATCTTGAAAAAACAGATGTTTCACGCCTCGCCGCGACGGGCTGGAAACCGCCGACGCGAATCACCGTCAAAGGCCGCGACGGCGTGACCGATCTCTACGGCCTGATGTTTTCGCCTACCAAGGTCGATCCTGCAAAGAAATATCCGATCATCGACTACATCTACCCGGGCCCGCAGGGCGGCGGCGTCGGCGCTCGCTCGTTTGCCGCAAGTCGCAACGACCATCAGGCGCTGGCCGAACTGGGATTTGTCGTGATGGTCGTCGATGGCATGTGCAACCCGCAGCGGTCGAAGAAGTTTCACGATTCGTGCTACGGCAACATGGGCGATAACACGCTTGAGGATCAGGTCACGGCGATCAAGCAGCTCGCCGCGACGTACCCTTACATCGACGTAAATCGCGTCGGAATATGGGGACACTCGGGCGGCGGTTTTGCGACCGCGGCGGCGATGTTCCGGTTCCCCGATTTCTTTAAGGTCGGCATTTCCGAATCCGGCAATCACGACAACCGCAACTACGAAGACGACTGGGGCGAACGCTACATCGGCCTGCTCTCGGGCGACAACTACAAGCAGCAGGCTAACCAGGAATATGCCAAGAACCTCAAAGGCCATCTGCTGCTCGCCCACGGCACGATGGACGACAACGTGCCGCCGAGCAACACCCTGCTCGTCGTCGAGGCCCTCATCAAAGCTAACAAGGACTTTGACTTGCTCATGATCCCGAACGCACGCCACGGCTATGGGGCAGCAAGCTCGTATATGATGCGCCGGCGTTGGGATTATTTTGTCCGGTATCTGCTCGGTGGCACGCCGCCAAGTGAATATGTAATAAAGGCGCCGGCATCTGATCCGAGGTTGACGGCGGGGCAGTAATTTTGCGATTTCAGCGGTCTCTTGCGTTTAGGCTATTTCCTTACGCGGAGACCGCTGCGGGCTCGAAGACTTAGTTTTGGTGGACTTTGTCGGCTTGAGTGCGGATGATCGGCAATAAGCCGCGAAGTGTCTCGTTTACGGATTCCGAGCTCGTAAAAACTTCCGCGACATCAGGTTCGAGTAGGATTATTTGACCACTGTTCTTGAGGCGTTCAACATATTTTCCACGAACTCCTCCCGAAAAATCGTAGTGATCCCGCATTTCCGTTTCGCTATCCTTTTTCTTGCTCATACTTTTTGAGTTCGCGCCTGTTTGCTAACCTGGCACTGATAATCCTGATTCTATCATCTCGATCGGTGTGAACAACAATTAATTGTCTTTGCCGAATCGAAAATCCGTTAATGATAAATCGCATTTCAACGATTGAATGGCCAGGGTCGGGAATCGTGATCGAATTTGGGTCGAAGAAAACCGATTGAGCTTCTTCGAATGAAACGCCGTGTTTAAGCAAATTGCTTTTTGCCTTTTCCGGATCCCATTCAAATAAATCATCCATTACCCAACTCCTGCGTATCATCCTCGCTATCGTCAAACAGCGACCTCTTCGGCGGGTGAGGAGGCGGTGCGGAGGCCTTTTGTTCGGCCATGTCTTTTTCGAGGCAGTCGACGGCGTCGCGGGCGCGTTCAAAATCTTCGCGTTCGATCTTTAGCGAGATCTTGCCTTCGGTATTGGGTATTTTTGCGAGGGCGGTAAACGAGTTGAGGCGGATCTCGATCCTGGAGCCGCGTTTCATCACACCTTTTTTGAATTTCACGTCCAGCAGCTCACCGATCGACAGCCTTGCCTCCTTGACCCCGGTCGAGATAAAGCCGAGAAACTTAGACTCAAACTCGAGCACGATCCCGGCTGACGAAAACTTTGCCACGCCGTTGACGCTCGACATGCCGGTCTCGGTTTTGAATGGAACGCTCGTGAAACTCTGCATATGGAACGCCGGGATCGCGGCCGGCCCTTCTATTTCATTTTTGCGACCATGCCTTTGTCGCCGACAGCCCACACAACATTTTTACCCCGAGCCTGAACAGCGTTATAGCTTGCCTTATCTAAATTCTTCCACGTCTTGCCGCCATCCGAAGAAATGTCGGAACCAGACGTGCCAACTGCGACAACTGTCTTCCGGTCAAGATAGGTCACACCTGAACGGTAACCAGTCAGGCCAGAACCAGTGACCCAGGATTTACCTCTGTCGCTTGTGAAAGCCAAACTATTCTTGTTTTCGTTCGGTTTCTCATAATTTCCACCGACGATCACTCCATTTTGCGTATCGATCATCGCGATCGAGAATATTCCGCTGCCTGCCGTGCCTTTTACGATAGGGGTGGTGGCAATGTTCCAGGTTCTCCCGCGGTCCGTCGAGCGGAAAACGCGGCCGTCGCTGCCGCCGGAGACGATAAAGACGTTGGTTTTGCCTTGTGTGATCAGGCAGGTGCCGCTTGCGGCGAAGGCCGCTTCGCCGTCTTTAGCAGCGGCCATTTGGTTGCTGACGATGGGTTTCCAGTTTGCCCCACCGTCGTTTGTCGAGATCAGAACGTATTCACCATCGACCGGATCGGACATGGCGATACAATTATTGCGGTCCCAACACGCTGCGGCGTCAAAAAATGCTTTTGCATCGGTATTCTTAAACTGGAGTTTCCAGGTTGCTCCGCCGTCAGTCGTCTTATATATCCGCGACGATTCGCCGTTGCCGATGCTCAAAATGTAAGCAGTATTTGCGTCAAAGGCCTCAATGTCACGGAAATCGAGCTTTTCGGCTCCGGGCACGACGATCACTTTCCATGTCGCGCCGCCGTCGATAGTGCGGATGACTGTGCCGCCGGTCCCGCTGGCCCAGACGACCTTTTCATTGACGACCGCAAGCCCGCGAAATCCGGCGGTCGTATTGACCGTTTGCCTGATCCATTGTGAAAAAGCCGTAGAGCAAAAAAGGCACAGGACTACCGCGAGGAGCGGCAGTATTTTATGTGTTCGCGTCATTCTACGATTATACGGCTATTTTCGCTGAAACTCAGGTGCCCCGAGCGTCAATGCCAGAAGCTGCGAGACGTAGTTGTCCGCCGAAACTTTTGGGTCGACGGCGAACGCACTCGGTTTAACAACCCCGGTATTGGACATAAATGTCGCCGATGACGGCATTGAAGCTGCTTTTGCGGCCTCCGAGGCGGCCTTGTCGAGAGCGTCTTTTGTATGTTTTGATTCCTGGTCCATCAATATCAATTTGGTCAGCGCGGCGACAACGGATCCCGGGTTGAGAGGCTGCGTGTTGTCCAGAAGCTTTTTGGCGTCGATCTTTGTGCCGGTGATCTTGTTTGCCGAGAGGGCGACCGAGAAATTAAAGCGTGCCAGCAGATCGTTATTCGACAGCCATTCAGTGCTCATGTCGGGGTAGCCATCCGGCGTCACGCGTCCGAAGATCGGCTGGCCCATTTTTGATACCCAGTCAAGGATCGGTCGGTTAGCATCAGTCTCGGCGGACGTTGCCCGCAAGCTAGCAGCGACATATTCGAACGGTGTGCGGACCTTTGCATGATAGGCGGTCGGGCTGGAGAATTCGGGGGATTCGATAATGCTCTTGAGCGTTTCGCGGATCGAGCCGTCGGTTCGTAAAAAGACCTGCGAGGCCCGGTCGACAACCGTTTTTGGCGGGTTGTCGCCGATAAAACGCCGTGCAAGCTTGGTCGCGATAAAGTGCGCGGTTGACGGATGTTTGGCGAGAATATCGAGTACCTTTTCGGCATCGCCGATGCCGCCGCCAGCCACAATGCGCGTGCCGAGAACGGTCTTTTCGCCATTGTCGTGTTGGGCCGGATTGTATACGAAAAGCCCTTCTTGATTCGGGTTTCGGATCGACCAACCGGTAAAGCACCGGGCGACTTCCTGTACGTCCTTCTGCGTATAGCCGCCGTCGACGCCCAACGTGTGCAGCTCCATCAGCTCGCGGGCGTAGTTTTCATTGATACCGCCGGATTTGCGAGCGGGCTTGTCTTTTGTCGCCGGATATTCACGCAAAACGCTCGACTGCCAGTTGTCGAGGTAAAACAACATCGCGGGCGAATGTGCGGTCGCCCCGAGCAGATCGCGAAACCTTGCAAACGCAAACGGCCTGATCGCATCGCGGTCAAAACCCGTCAGCAGCCACCGGTCGGCATCCTTATTGGCGTAGATGCTGAAATGATTTTCCCAGAAATCGACCACCACCTCATTAAGCTGACGTTCGCTGTAAACCGCGCGGAGCAGCTTGGCACGCTGCAATTCGGTCACGACCATGCCCGGGTTTTTTGGTATCGGCGTCGGCGAAGGCTTTACTGCGGGGGTCGGCGACGGAGCCGCCGTGACACCCATCATTGTCGCGTCCATCATCGGCTTGGCCGCATCCATTTTAGGAGCGTCGGTAGCAACCTTTGCAGCATCGGGAGCCGCCGTCCCGACTGGAGTCGGCGTCGGAGTCGGCGGTGGTTTGGGCGGATTGTATTGTTCCGCGAGCGTCGGATTTGAAAGTGTGAGCGTCGGCAGTTTCGCGAGTCGTTTGTCGAGGGCCGAATCGTCTATCGAGTCCGGATCGAGCTGCTGCTCGATGTATTTTGCGACACCCAATTTTTTCACCGCATCAAATTCGCCCGGGCGCACGCCAAACGAGAGCCGCAATAATGCCTGGCTGACGCGCTGGTCGGGTGTCAGCGCCGTACCGGATTCGGGCACGGCGGCCAATGACGCACAGGGCTGTACGATCATCAGCATCACGACCAGCATCGAGAAGAGAATCTGAGTGACAAACAAAACGCGAGATTTAGAAAAAACCTTCATAGCAGCGACCCCTTTTCAAAATAACAATAACCCGTCGGGTAGCAAAGCTACGCCTTGGAAATTTTAACTCCTGCCTATTAGACGCTTTAGCTAATAAACTAGTCGAGCTTTTAACGTTCCCTTGACGCCTTTTAGTATCTCGAACGCCTCTTGCGATATCCGGCTGTCGACATCGAGTATCACGTAACCGATGTCTTCGTTGGTCTTGAGGTACTGGCCGACGATGTTGATACCGCCTTTCGAGAGCCGCGAGTTTATCTGGCCGAGCACGCCGGGAATATTGCGGTGAATGTGAAGGATGCGGTGCGTTCCGGCCTGCGGCGGCAGACTGACGGGTGGAACGGTGTGCGAGCCTTCGGAAATGCCGAGTTCGAGATATTTGATCAGCTTTGCGGTCACATCGAGGCCGATGTTGGCCTGTGCCTCCTCGGTCGAGCCGCCGATGTGCGGCGTGAGGATGACGTTGGGCAGATTTTGCAGCACGGTCGTAAAAGCGTCACCGTTCTTTTCAGGTTCTTCGGGAAAAACATCGACAGCCGCACCTGTGATCAGGCCCTCGTCCAGGGCTTTTTTCAGAGCGCCGAGATCGACGATGTCGCCGCGGCTATAATTGAGCAAAATGCTGCCTTTTTTGAAAGACTTAAGCGTCTCGGCGTTGATCATGTTTCGTGTCGTCGCGTCTGACGGCACATGCAGCGTCACGATGTCCGATTGTCTTAACAGCTCTTTTAGATCGCGTTCCTGCCTGGCGTTGCCGAGCGGCAGTTTGGTCGCGATGTCGTAATAGACAACGTGCAGACCCATCGCCTCGGCCATGGTCGAGACCTGCGAACCGATGTTGCCGTAGCCAACGATGCCGAGCGTCTTGCCGCGAAGCTCAAAGCTGCCCGTTGCCTCTTTCAGCCAGATCCCGTTATGTGCGGCTGTGTTTTTGTCAGAGATCTTACGTATCAGCATCACGCACAGGCCGATTATAAGCTCGGCGACCGAACGCGTATTTGCGTGCGGCGCGTTAAAAACAGCAACGCCTTTTTCTGTCGCGGCCGCGAGATCAACCTGATTAACCCCAATACAAAAACACCCGACCGCCAGCAGCTTATCCGCCGCCGCGATCACATTTTTCTTGATCTGCGTCGTTGAGCGAATGCCCAGCAGATGCACGCCCTTGACCGCCTCGATAAGCTCCGTTTCGCTCAATGCTCCGTTGATCTTCTTGATTTCAAGATACCCGCTCGTATTCATCTCCGCCACCGCCGAGTCGGAAATATTCTCGAGCAGAAGAATCTTGATCTTGTTTCGGGGGTAGGAAGTTGCAACCGTCATAAAAGTGAAGAGTATAACAAATTTAAAACGAATCAAGGCGAATACCTCGCAACCCAGCCTTGACCGCCATATCTCAGCTATAGTAACATCTGCCCTTTAATTAGTTAATATGAAATCTATTAGCCGTTTGTTTTGTAACAATGGAAAATCTTAATCACATTCGTTTGTTAGGATTTACCCCAAAAGAAAACACGTCTGATATTTACCGCAAAGACTATCCGCAAGGTTGCTTCATCGAAGTCGACTATGGAAATAAAAAATTCCAATACGATCCTTCCATAGAGTTCGGTACGCAAACCACTCTCAATTTTACCCAAGCAGAAAACTGGGTCGTCTTGGAGTGTATAGACAGACTCCTTGAAAAGGGGTATTTGTCTAAAAACATATCACTCGAAAAAGTCTATCCGTCCGGCCACGGCACAAGCGGTAGGCTGGATATTTTAGTATGCCGTGATGATGGTACTGCTTATTTGATGATCGAGTGTAAGACATGGGGTGCGGAATTTGAAAAGGAATTAAAACGAATAATAAAGGACGGCGGACAGCTTTTCACCTATTTTCAGCAAGACAAAAAGGCTGAAATATTGATGCTTTATACTTCGAAATTATCGGAGGATTGTATTTTACATGAAAGTAAAATTCTAAAGATCGAAGACGTATTTAGAAAAGCAGGAAATTTAACAGACACATATAAACTTTGGGACAAGCAGCTGTCCGATGAAGGGTTTTGGGAAAACCCGCCGTATGATTTTCAAACTATAAAATTCACGAAAAAGAATTTGCGCGAATTGGATGAAGAGGCTGGCAAGAAACTTTTTCATGGGTTCGCTTCTATTTTGCGAAAACACTCCGTCTCGGACAAACCAAATGCTTTTAACGTGATCTTTAATTTGTTCTTGGCAAAACTGTTTGACGAACAAAAGCGAGACACGGATGAATTAGAATTTCATTGGCGTCCGGATGATGACCCAGTCGATTTTCAGGTGCGGCTATACAATCTTCATAAAGAAGGTTTGTCCGATTTTTTGAACAAAGAAATTGAAGGTATTCGAGATTCGGATTTTAAAACCGAAACCGCAGACCAACTAAAAAAAGCGAAGAAGAAATTCCTTAAATTTAATAAGTTATTCGACATAAAGAGCGTGTTGGACGACGACGATTTTGAGCAAAATCACCGTGTGCTGAAAGAAGTAGTTCAACTTATTGAAAAATATCAAATACGTTATCCGAGAAAGCAGCGGCATTTGAGCGATTTTTTTGAACTATTACTTACCACAGGGCTTAAACAAGAAGCAGGGCAATATTTCACGCCGCCACCCATTACGCGGTTTATCATAAAATCATTGCCTTTACAGGAAATGCTTAAAGAGCATATAAATAATCCTACGCCTAAACTGCCTGCTGCAATTGACTACGCTGCCGGAAGCGGACACCTGATCACTGAAATCTTGGAAGAGTTTCAGGATATTATAAATGATCTAGACACGACTGATTTTTATCCAAACGCCAAATCAGAAGTAGAGGCTTGGAAAGTAGACCCCTATTCGTGGGCGGCAAAATATATTTACGGAATTGAAAAAGACTATCGTCTGGTCAAAGTGGCCAAGGTGGGTTGCTATTTCTATGGTGACGGCCTGGCTCAAATTGTTCATGGCGATGGCCTGGATAGGTTAATTAACCCGCCAAAATCATATGTTGGATTGCTGAAAGATAATACAAATCTTGAAGATTCTTCAAAAGCTAAATTTTCAATAATTGTCTCTAATCCGCCTTATTCAGTTTCGGGGTGTAAAGATGATTTGGAATATATCAACTCTCAAGCCGAATTCACGCTTTATCCATCGCTTACAGATAAAAGTACTGAAATTGAAACTCTGTTTGTTGAGCGCACAAAACAGTTGCTGAAAGACGGCGGTGTGGCGGGCATTATCTTGCCGAGTTCTATTTTGAGCAATACGGGTATTTATACTCGGGCTCGCGAGATCATTTTACAGTATTTTGAGATCGTCGGAATTACTGAGCTTGGCAGTAATACGTTTATGGCAACGGGTACAAATACCGTCGTGCTTTTCCTTCGCCGTCGGAATAACTACGATCATTCAAATCTGCGTAAATCTGTCGAGAGGTTCTTTGCCGATCATAAAGATGTAACACTTAACGGAATAGAAAAACCGGTGAGTAAATATCTTGCTCACGTTTGGGAAGGCATGACGTTTGACGATTATGTTTCTATGCTCAAAAAGGAGCCAAACGGGGCAATCGCCGGGCATGAGATCTACAAAGAGTACTGCAAGAAACTGAAGGCCAAAAACGAAGCCGATCTGTGGAAGCAGATCTTGGATCGTGAGGCGGAAAAGCTGTTTTATTTCATTCTCACATATCCGCAGAAGATCGTGCTTATCAAGAGCGGTCAGAAAGATGAGGAAAAGCGGTTCCTCGGTTACGAGTTCAGCAACCGCCGCGGCAGCGAAGGGATACATCCTATACAACGCGGTAAAAGCATCGCCGAATGTACAAGCCTGTTTGACGAAGACAGTTTTGAAAACGAAGAAAAAGCGAGTACCTACATTTACCGTGCTTTTAACGGCGATTTCGAAAGCGAAATACACCCGAGCTTACAGCAAAATATCACACGTCACACACTGGCCGATATGCTCACGTTCGACCGTGTAGATTTCGAGAAAAACATCTCGCTTGCGGTTAAAAAAAAACTAAAAATTGAGAGCAAGTGGAAAGAAATCCGCTTGGATGAACTTACGACGCTTATTGCGAGAGGTAAATCGCCAGTATATGGAAAATCAAATACTCAGATCATTAAATCCGGACAAGCGAGAGGTTATTGTAAATTTGATTTTTCAAAGGAATATTTTGTAAGCGAAGATTTCATTGTAGATGAAAGAGAGCTGCAGAAAGGAGACTTGCTCTTAAACTCATCTGGAGTAGGAACTGCCGGACGAGTTACAGCTTTTTACCTTGACGGCAATTTTGTAGTAGACAGCCATATATCAATTCTGAGATTTGATCAGAGTAAAGTTCTTCCCAAGTACGCACTAAACATTTTT
>JANYIL010000138.1 GCA_025362075.1 Chloracidobacterium sp. | reverse complement strand
CTCGCGCAAGGTAAACGGCCATAGCATCCTCGCAAGATAGCTCGTTTCGTGGCCGTTTTTCGCACTCGGTTTGGCGATCATTGAGATCGCATTGTACGGGCATTGTGTCGCGCAATCGCCGCATCCGATGCAGGTCGAGGGGTTGATGTCGATCTCGCCATTTGGAAAGCGGGCGATCGCTCCCGTCGGGCATCCGGTCAGGCATTCGGCGTCCTGACAGTGCATACACACGGACGGCACCAAAAGGCTCTGCGTATCCGGCTTGTTAGCTTTTTTGGGACGCTCAATGTGGATGCCGCGACGCACCAGTCGCGAATTGCCGTGAACGTGGTGACACGCCAGCGAGCAATTGCCGCAACGGATACATTTCGCCATGTCCATCACGAGCAAATTGACGCCATCGACGACACCCGTCTCGATCTCTTTGGCGGTGGCTGTAACCACGCGGCTATCGTCGGGATGCAGCGGAATATCCGAGTCGTCAGATCCTGACGACGACCTCAAAAAAGGCAAAACTGCGGTACTCATTTCCTGATCTTCGCGCAGCCGGGTGATAGCAACCTCAAGAACCTCGGCCCGACCGCGGACTGTGGCCGTATATTTCCAGACGCCGGGCTTTGCAACCGCCTCGAGTCCCATGCAAGTTCCACCGCCGAGGAAATCCAGACCAACGGATTTGTCCGTCTCGACCAAAATTTCGGCGGCCCTGGGGTTAAATTCGACGCCGGTAACGCGTTGTATCCACCCGTTACGGACGTAAACGACACGGTTTATCGGGTCGCCTTCACGAAACAGGACATGATCTTTTTCATAGACGGCAAAACGGGTGGCGTCGTTAAGCCGCTTTAACATGTCGGGGCCGAGATCGACGTTGGTGAAATCCTTAAACTCACCAAGGGTCAGCGACAGACCGTAGTTTCGATAGTTGCGGTCGAGCGATTGGCCGAATTTCGGAAGTTTGCGCAGAAGCCGTATTGAGGGTCGGGTGAATTCCAGGACAAGCGCCGATTCGGTGCCTGCCGCGACTGAGACCGTCGCGGTTCGCGGCGTTCCCGAAAGCAAGGCCATCTCTCCAAATGACTTGCCGGGCCGGATCTCTCCGACCTTTTTGGGTTTTTGTCCTTCTTCCGAAACGGATGCGTCGAGCTGGCCGCCAACCAGAATATAAAAGATGCTGCTTTCCCAAGTGTCTTCGCGGATGATGACCTCACCGGGAAGGAATTCGAGAAGGCGTGTGTAGGGGCCGACCTGCTTGCCGCGATAGCTGCGGCCGAACAGGATGATGTCCATATCGAGCTCGTTGCGAAACTCGCCATTCGCGGCTCGCGCGACGAGTTCCGATACGATCTCAACATTTTGGAATGCCTCGATTATTTGCTCGTGATTTTCGATTACACGTGGCATTATGATTCGGAGCGGTTGAGAAGTTTAAAGCCCTAAGGCCGACCGATACTGCGTGTAGACAACAAAACCGATCAGTCCGATGACGATCAACAAAATGAAAAAAAGCACTACAACGACTGCGGCAATGATCAGCCATTTGGCCGTGTTGCTGCCCGCCGGTTTTGCAGGTTCGGCCGCCGGCTGGGCCATCGGCTGCACGGCGGGCTGAATCACCTGGACGGCCGGTTGTAAAACTTGCTGCACGGGCGGTTGAACGGCCGGCTGCACGGTTGGTTGAACCGCTGGCTGAACTGGCTCCGCTGCCTTATTCGGGACGCCCGCAATATTCAACCCCATGTCGGAGAGCATCTGGTTATACATTGTATTGCCCAGTTGCATCGTGCCGTCCATACTGTCGAAAACGGACGGCTCGGCCCGCTTTTGCTCTTCGACAAATGCATGGCCGCAAGCCGGACAGAACGCCTTTGCTTCGTCGACCATTTCACCGCATTTGTCACATTGCCGTAAACCCATTTCCGCTAGTTCTTTTTATGACAAATAGTGCAATCTTTCGACGTGGCAAAACCATCCTTGGATTTAAGGGTGGGCCGCGCCTTAAAGGCGGCATCGTGACATGTATTGCAATTTATATGAAATGCAATCTGGTTGTTCATGTCCTTACCGTTTGCGGTCGGCATCGTCTTGCCGTCAGGAACACTGCCGTCCTGAAAATGGCATGCGCGGCATTCGCTAACCTTTTGCGTCGATGTCTTGTAGACAGCGTCCGTCAAAACCACGTCGCGTTCGGAGGTCACATCCGGCGGCTTGAGCGACGATTTTGGTTGATCGGTGTGATGACATTCGACACACCCCATAACGGATTTGCCGTCGACGCTATAGTCCTTATTATAAGCGTGACCCTCGTGGTTAAACGCGGCCTCGCCATACTCGGACTGGCTGTCCTTGGCCAGGGTAAAAGTCTTGGCGATCTCCTTGCCGCCCGCCGCCGGTGGATCGGGTTTGGCCGGTGCTGTATTTGCGATTGCCGGCGTAGGCGTCGCTTCCGCCTTTATGGCGGCGCTTGATCCGCCGCTTAAGCCACCTGCGCAATTCAGGATAAGCCCGACGCCAAATACGGAAAAAAACGCTATCAGTATCAATTTTGCCGAATTCTTCATAATTGTGTGCCCCTATTAGAACCCCTTTTTGGGGAGAATGTCAATGTTTTCATAGATGCGTGCTCACGCCCAGAGCGTTGCGGCAAAAAAACACGCAGTCTAAGGCGTCGTCGGCCTCTCCGGAGCCTCTATCGCGCTGCCTTCCGGGAGTTTTGTGCCAGGGATACTCGACGGCCCGCCGCCTTTGTGACAACGCGCGCAGCTCAAAACGTTTAATGGATTATTTCCCGTAAAAGCTCGTTGTCCGTTATGGCATTTAAGGCAATTATTGCCCCCGGAGGTCCGGTGTTCGAGGATCGCAATATTGGACACCTGTCGCCCCACCGGGCCGCCGGCACTCACATTGTGGCATTCCTCGCAGCTAACGCCCTGCCGGGCGGTATGGTCGCCGTGCCGGAAGATGGCCTTAAAGGCATAATTCGATTGCAGCGTCCGGTTATACGGCGCGAGGGCATGACAGACGGTACACGACCCGATCTTGCTCTCCGGCGTGTGACAGGCGTAACACGTGGCGTGCGTATCGATCCCTGACTGTATCGTTTGTCCCGGACCCGACGGCGAATGACATGACGCGCAACCCTGAGCGGGACGGCCCTTTCCACGCTCATGGGCTGCGTGGTCAAATTTCATGTTAAAACCCTCGATAAATCTTGCCGGAAAGACCTTCATCGGCGGCTGGTTGGAATCGAGGCTTGCGTGACAGATCGAGCACATTGCCTTGTTTTGGTCCGTAGCCTTGTTCTCGATGAATTGGTTGAGGTGGCATCCGACACATGAATCGTGCCCGGCGTATTCAAGCGTTTTGTCCTTGGCCTCACGACGGTGGCATGACACGCAGTCAAACTGCTTATGCTCGTCGATCTTGTGGTTAAAGGACGCAAAATTCGAGGTCGAGGCCTTTACGACCGGCGGTTCGGGCGTCTCCGAGGCGGTCAGCGGCACCGGCGTCTTGTCGCCCGGTTTGAGACAGCTGGCGGCAAAGACGGTCAAGGCTGCCAATATAAATGCAGCCTTGATCAGATCTGTTCTCTCTCGCAAATGTTTCATCCGTTAGGTCAATATTTTCGATGGCTTGGCGGAATATCATACCGCCCGACAGCGGTCGTGTGACAATACGAACACTGAAACGCGGGCTGCTTGGCGGCTGAGCTGGCCTCGCGTTTTTTAGTCTCTTCCTCGATATTACTGCCGTGACACGAGCTGGTGCTGCACGTCTGAAACGGCACATCGGCGTCCTTCATCTTCGAAATATCCGAATTTTGCGTTATGCGGACGTGGCATGTCGTGCAGTCTTTGTTTACATGATTGGTCGTTGAATGGCTGAATTTCAGCGAGTAGCGCTCTATGGCTTTCTTCTCAAAGTACGGCTCCGTCAACCTATGACATCCGGCACAGTCGTAGGCAGCAGGCTTGACACGCTGGTAATGGCACGTAAAACACGATGCGTGCGAATCGGGGCCGTCCTTAAAGAAATCCGCCCCTGTTTTTGATAGTGCAGTGAACGTGTCAGCGGTCGCGTCGGCCAACGACTTTTCCCCGGTTATTTTCCGCGGCACATATTTCGGCATCTGCGTAATCGTTTTATGACAGATAGCGCAATTGTAAAACACCGGAGCCGGAGCGGCCGCAGGCGTCGGAGTAGGAGTCGCGTTAATTGCAAAGCTTGCGAGCATGAAATGCCCGAGAGCTACATCGTTTCGCGTCGTATCTGAAGCAATGAGATTTTGGTGAAGGTCGTGCGGAAAGATCGTCGTAAACTGCATCGCATGCGACTTTATAGGAAATGGCAAGACGCCCGCTCCACCTCGCGCCCGCATTGAGGCTTCCGTGTGACATGTGCCGCAAAACGCCCCGCCGTTGCTGTAAACGTCTTTTGCGTGACACCCGAAACAGGATGGGTGATAGGGGTAATTCTTGACGTCCGGGTACGGGTCCTTGCGTGCGGTCGCCCAGTTTCGCGTCGGAATCGCGTGGCACGACTCGCAACTGGCGTATTTTCCTTCCCTGTGGGCTCGCGTGCTATGCGAAAAGGTCGATCCCCTTACGCTCGGAGCAGTCGCGTCATCCGGCGTCTCAATCGAGGGCGAAATGGCCCGCGAGAAGAGCGATAATTGGTTCGGTGCGGACGAAACGGTAAATATGCTTGCACCAAAGGCGAGCGCAGCTGCTGAGATAATAATTATGCGGATTCGCGTTTTCACGTTGCCTTGCAGCTCTCCGTTTTGCACACCTGGAGGTCTCGAATTATGACCTCGCAATTCTTTTGCGGTTTATTCGCGTCTGGCGTAACCAGATTTAGCGGTGACGACTTCTTCTCCGTGCCGATTTCGACTTCACAGGCCCAGACGTAGCTTTTGTTTCCAAACTCCAGCGGCTGGATGTTCGATACGAGAAACGTCTCGGTCTTTTTACCCGCCGGAAGCGTAACTGGTATGTCGATAAAGATCGCCTTTATCGTGACGCTGTCGGTCATTGTGGATTGAACGGGTTTCAGGCTGCCGAGGAGACTCGTGGTCAGGGCCCGCCGATTTTCGAAAAATCCGCTTACCAACGGAGCCGGCATGTTAGTCAGTATCCAGTCGTCGGCAACGCTCTTGAGGCCGCGAAACTTCGTTAATCCCGCGTTGTAGGCCGCCTGAAATTCCGGCACCCGGGGTATGTCGGCGGTCGCAACCGTCCGGCAAAATGGCGATTCGCAATTTTCGGCCTGGAGCCAGCAGATGTACTGCGGGCTGGCCTTCATCTGGGTGTAAAAACAGTCGCGTGATTTGACCTCGGCTGTTCGGAGCCGCCCGATCAGTTCCTTATTGTCCTTGAGGCCGCCTTTGAATAGGTATAACCGCTTTCGCACAAGAATCGACTTACCATTGATCTTCACGGTCTTGGCTTGGACGTCGAGGGCCCCTAAGCCTTGGGCGCGGACACAGAGCGGCCCGATCGATGCGAGCGAGGCGATCAACAAAGCCAAGCGGAGAATATACATTACAAGTTATTCGACAAAGGGCCGCACGGGAAACTTAACAAACGGCAACCGTACACCACGAACCAAAACCGTATCCGAGCGAATCGCCGCGGGTGGCGGGAACAAATTGGCACCGCCGGCCGCTATAAGATCGTCCTGATCGATACCATCACCGCTAACGCCGATCGCTCCGATAAGGGTCGAGCCGCGATAGAGCGGTATGCCGCCGGCAAAGATCTGTAGCCCGTTTTTCAGCTCGGGAACCGCCGTACACGGACAGGCCGCCACCGGAACGAGCGAGAATTTACGTGACTTCGACTTCGAAACACAAACCATCGGCGGCGAAGTCAACGCGGTCCTGATCAGATCGACCTGGAGTCCGTCATTGAAAGGGCTCCAGTCGAGCAGTTTTGTGCTCAATGGACCGGCGGCCGTGCCGTTAATGCCGTCTGGAAACAGCGGCCGGTGCAAAAAGCCCATGCCGCGATCGCTAAAGGCGACCGATCCATTAAGCTGTATGCCGTCCGCGTTTGCACGATTGACGTATGAGGCAAATCCCGCCAGCGCGAGCTTGGCCCCGGCGTCCGCACGCGAAAAGAAATTTGACGACCGCGCCTTTTGTACCGCCACGTCGAATCCGAAAACCGGGGCGTCGAGCTGGCGGAAAATGCCGAGCACCTTGCCGTCGGTATCGACCACCGCCATCGAAACGCGGGCATTCGTGCCGATCGGCTGCCGGATGCCGGCTCGCGTTTGATTAGCAATGGCGGCTGCGGCCCCGAGTATTTGCGACACCTCGGCCGCCGTCAGCGCCGATCCGGCAATAGTCGGGAAACGTGTACTAACTTGACCGCTGACGCCATTTAATGTCGCTGGGACAAAATCACTCGTCGGCGTCGGAACGATAGCTCCGACAACCGCTCCCGGAAGGCTGGCAAAAGCAATTGCCGGCGGTGCGGACGTATCGACAGTGTTGACGTAAGGGAAACGAATGCCGCCGACGAGGATGTTATCGGCACGGATAAGCGTCGGGGCCTCAAAGCCGCGTGTCGCGGAAACGGCGATGATCTCTTCGACCGGCTGATCGTCGTCCGTCGGGTCGCGGTCGACCGAATAAAGCCCGTCGCCCTCGATGCCTACGCCGCCGACCGCGACGCCATTTTTATAGAGCGGCACGCCGCCCTGATCGCCCGACAGCCCGAGCGGAAGGCCCGCGATCGCGACATCCGAGCAAGCCAGTGTCGAAAATTGAACGCCGTACAGCGGCCCGCCCTCGGTGTTATCGATACCCGGCGGGAAATGTTCCTGGATAATAAACGATGCCGTGCGGGTCGTAAAAGCATTGCCGCCGGTCGAGAATATTCCCGCCGTGCCCGCTTTTGACTGCGCCGCCGCCGCCGAAGGCACCGACACATTCTCAAGCCCCTGCCCCGCCCGTCCGACGCTGCGGATCAACGTATTTGCCGGAGCACCCGTCATTACAAAGGTGCCCAAGAGGTGCCCCTCCTTGTCCGTCACCGAAACCGCAATCTTTTGATTGAGCTGCACAGCCTTGGAAACCGCCTGCGCAATAACGGTCTGAACGTCCGCCACCGTCAAACTCTGCGGCCGCACCGACATGGTGAGAACAAAGAGAAACATAAACCCGGCAAAAAACTCAAATTTTTTGACCAACGATTTATTGTTCATGATTCTTAGGAATATTATACAAATCTACAGGATAGTCAAGTTTTTATTCGTAGGAAGACTGCGAAAGTTGCTCTTTGACGATCTGAACACGCAAGTTATGGCTGTTTGTAGATTATTCCGTTTTTCATCACATACCGCACGCGCCGCAGGGCGGCGATGTCGCGGGTTGGGTCGCCTTCGACGGCGATCAGGTCGGCGAAGAGGCCGACCCGGACGCGGCCGATCTTGTCTTCGAGTTTGAGGGCCTTGGCGTCAACGGAGGTTGCGGACCGCAGAGCGTCGATGAGCGGCATTCCAAAATTGACCATTGCTTCGATCTCGCGGGCGTTGTCGCCGTGGGCAAAGACCCCGACATCGCTCCCGCTGGCGACGGTGACACCGGCTTTTAGAGCTTCCTGAAAGACGGCTTTTTTTCGTTCGGCATTTGCTCCTGCTACGGCGAGGGTAGGGCAGAGCGCGGTGCCGTGCTCCTTCATAAGGCGAAAGATCTCAGGCGTGCCGCCGTCGCCGTGTTCGATCGTGTCGACGCCGGCGAGGATCGCCCGCCGCATGCCTTCCGTGCTTGTTGCATGCGCTGCGACGGGAATGCCGGCACTGTGGGCGACCTCGACAGCCAGCTTTAGCTCTTCGATCGTAAATGTCGGGTGTGCCGCACCGCCTGCTCCCCAGCGGTAATCGGCATAGAGCTTGACCCAATCGGCGCCTTTGCCGATCTGGCTGCGGACGACTTTCGTCAGGCTGTCAACGCCATCGGCCTCTTCGGCACCCTGCGGCACGTCCCATTCCGGCACGTAGCCCTTTGGCCCATACGTGCCCGACGCGACGATCGCACGCGTTGCAACGAACATCCGCGGCCCCGGGATGATCCCCTGCATCACCGCTTGTTTCAGTCCAACATCTGCATACCCCGCGCCTTCGGTGCCGAGATCGCGGACAGTCGTAAATCCCGCCATCAGCGTGCTCCGCAGATGGTTGGTCGCGCGGGCGACACGTAAACTCAGTGCCTCATGCGCAACCTGGTCGTTCCACGGCGTTTCGGAATACGGATGGAGCAGCACGTGCGAATGCGCCTCGATCAGGCCGGGCATTAGGGTCAGATTTGGCAGATCGACCGTCTTGGCATCAGCCGGGGCTTTGACATCGTTTGCGGAACCGACTGCCTCAATCTTCTCACCCCGCACCAGCACGACCCACCCCTTATGCAGCTCTGCCGACTCGCCGTCAAAAACCGAAGCGGGTTTAAGCAGATACACCGTCTCCGGCGGTTTCGTTTGTTGAGCTTCGGTTGTAAACATGTCGTGAAAACAGAAACAAGCCGCAAGTATAGTAGTCGATAATATGAACCTACGCATTCATCACCTCGGTAGAATTTAGAATTGAACAATAAAGAATAGCGCCAAACCCTTTCAAGTTACATCGAAGTGGATGTTTTGATGTTGAGTGCCTAATTTCAGACGTGAGTTTAGCGTCAAGAACGCCGGCTGAAATAGCAAAAGGCTGCCCATTCGGACAGCCTTTTGATCACAAACTAGTGCGGTAACTATTTCCTTCCGCTGCGGAGGATCAATCCCAGCACGAGGCCGACGGCGGCGGAGATGAGAATCGTCTGGCCGGGCTTTTGACGGGCAAATTCCTTGGCGTCCTCGACCATTTCTTTCGGGTCCTTGGCCGAAAACTCTTTAAATTTATCGCCGGCCTGGGTAAATTTATCGCTTGCAAAATCCTTTGCCTTTTCGGCGGCGTCCTGTATTTTTTGTCCGTATTCCTGTGCGTGCATCTTTAGTTCTCCTAAAAACTCGTCCGTCTGATTTGTGTTCTCAAGGGGCACCAAGCCCTGTTCCAATTCCTGTTCAGCCTTTTTAACTTCTGCTTCAAATTCCGACATGATCTTTCCTACCTCCGAATAATTTCGTATAAATGCCCTGGCCCTAACCTCTCGCCAAAAGTGCGTCTCAATAGATGTTGCCACACTCTTGATGGTTGTAACGTATTTCAGCTTACAAATGTTCGAAAAACTGCGCGCTTGTGACGTAAGTCACAATTTTGGTTGACAAGCCTAAATCGAAAATGAGAGTCTATTAAAAATAGTAAGTGCTTACTTACTTCGGAACGGGGAGAGATATTGATCAAAGAACTATTTAATTGTGACCACGTAGGCCGGATGAAGGGCGGTGCCCGCCGTGAGCAGATATTGCAGACAGCCGTTAACCTCTTTTCGCAGCGGGGTTTTAAGGGCACGACGACCAAGGAGATCGCGCGGGCGGCGGGCGTGTCCGAGGCGATGGTCTTTCGCCATTTTGAGAACAAGGATGCCCTTTACGGTGCGATCCTCGAAACCAAGGGCTGCCGCGACGGCGTTCATCGCTTTCCGTGGGAAGAAAATGCCGTTTTACAGTCGGCTATCGAACAAAAGGACGACTTTACCGTATTTTACAATATTGCCTTTGACGCCCTGAATAAGCACCAGTCGGATGTCGGCTTTATGCGACTGCTGTTCTACTCGGCGCTTGAGGAGCACGAGCTGGCGGACCGGTTTTTTCACGAATTTATCGAGCGTATCTATGGGTTTATCGGCGGATATATCGAGCAGCGGCAGCGTGACGGGGCGTTTAGGAACATAAATCCGCGGATAGCGGTCCGTGCGTTTTTGGGAATGCTGATACACCATTCGCTCAACAACATTTTATGGGACAAGGGGCGGACGATTTTGGATATTTCGACTGAAGAAGCGGCGAAGAACTTCGCCGAGGTTCTGCTTGACGGGATCAAGTCTTAAACACGATGAGAGAGAAGAAAGCATTAATAGTTTTAGCGGCGATGGTATTGGCGGCAGCCGGTGGTATTGTCGGCTGCGGCTCCAAAGTGAGCAACGCCAATGCCAATGCAACCGCCCAGCCGACACCGGTCGATGTCTCGACGACCCAGGCCGTCGTTAAGCAGATACCCACGTATTTCGAGGCGACCGGCAACCTCGCCGGTGACGCATCAACCGACGTTGCACCGGCGGTCGCGGGCAAGATAGTCGAGGTCAATTTCGATGTAGGCAGCTTTGTGCAAAAGGGCAGCGTCCTGGTCCGACTCGACGACCGCGACGCGCGGATCAGGCTCGAACAGGCCAAAGATCAAGTCGAGCAGCAGAAAAAGGCGGTAAATCAGGCGATCGCGGCGTTGAGACAGGCTCAGGTGCGGCTTGATGTTAAGGACGGACAAACGTTCGACATCGCGACGTTTTCGCAGGTCAAATCGGTGACCGCCCAACTGACGCTCGCCGAAAAGGAACTGGCGCGAACTCAGCATTTGTTCGACACGGGCGACGTTTCCAAATCGACGCTCGACCAACGGCGGTCGCAGCGTGACGCCCTCATCGGCCAGCTCGACGAGGCGCGTTCGAACGCGGCGGTCGCGGTAAAAGCAATAAATTCGGCCGAGGCGGCGGTCGCCTCCGCCAGATCAGGCGTCGCAACTGCCCAAACACAGGTCGAGCAGGCACAAAAGGCTGTCACGGACACGGTTATTTATTCACCGATGAGCGGCTCGGTCTCGGAACGGGTATCGGATCCGGGCGAATACATTTCACCGAGCGCTCCGAACGCTAAAATAGCGACCATTGTTCGCACGTCCCCGCTTCGCTTAAAGATCGACGTTCCCGAGGCCTCGATCGGCAAGGTCGCATTGGGACAGAGTATTACGCTTCAAACAAGTGCCTATCCGGACCGCAATTTCGCCGGTACCGTCGCTCGGATACTGCCAAATCTTAATGTCTCGGCCCGTACGCTGACTGTCGAGGCCGAGGTTGCCAACGGCGACGGACTGCTAAAACCGGGTCAATTTGCGACTGTTCGGATCACGCAGTCAAAGCCGGAAAATGCCGTCATGATCCCGGCCACGGCCATTAAGGCCGAGGGCGACATCAACAAGGTTTACATCGTCAAGGACGGCGTCGCCCGTGAAAAAATTATCCAGACCGGTCTGCTCGAAAATGGATTGATACAAGCAAAACAGGGCATCGCCGAAGGCGACATAATTGCGACGAGCAACGTCAACACGCTATTTGACGGCGTGCTCATAAGGCAGATGAACTAAGAAAAGTTCAAAGTTCAAAGTTCAAGGTTCAAAGTATGGCGAGTATTGAGCGGTTTGAAGATATAGAGGCGTGGAAACTTGCGCGGCAGGCAACTAGGCGTATTTACAATGCCAGTTCCGAAGGACCCTTTAGTAGGGATTTCGCACTTGTGAATCAAATCAGACGTGCATGCATTTCTATTATGTCGAACATCGCCGAAGGCTTCGAACGCGATGGGAATAAAGAATTTTTGCAGTTTTTGGCGATTGCGAAAGGATCATGCGGCGAGGTTCGGTCACAACTGTATATAGCGGCAGATCAAAATTATGTGGACAAGAGCACCTTTGAGAGATTGCAAAGCTACTCATCGAAACGTCCAGGACAATCTCGGGTTTTATGAAGTATTTACAGGGAGCCCCGGAACGAGGCAGCAAGTTCAGATAACCTTGAACCTGTAACTTTGAACTAAATAGTATGCAGTGGTTAGCTGAAGTTTGTGTTAAACGTCCCGTTTTTGCCACGATGTTGATCTTATCGCTCGTGGTGGTTGGAGCATTTTCATTCCTGAACCTCGGTGTCGATCTGTTTCCGAAGATCGATTTTCCAACAGTTACCATTACCGTTGTAAACCCCGGGGCATCTCCTCAGGAAGTAGAAACAGAAATAACCGATAAAATTGAAGAGGCCGTAAATACGATTTCAGGCATCGATGAACTGCGCTCAATCTCGGTCGAGGGCATCTCGCAGGTCTTTGTTCAATTTGTCCTCGAAAAAGACGTAAACGTAGCTTCGCAAGAGGTCGAAAATCGGGTCCAGACGGTCATTCCGCGGCTGCCCGAAACGGCAAAGCAGCCGACCGTGCAGAAACTCGATACGGACGCGGCCCCTGTATTGCGTATCTCGATTTCGGCCCCGACTTCGCTTCGCGAGGTGACCGAGGTTGCCAAACACCGTGTCAAAGAGCGTATCGAATCGATCAACGGCGTCGGCCAGATCACTATCCTCGGCGGCCAGGCGCGTCAGATAAACATCTGGGTCGATCCGGACAAAATGCGTTCATATAACGTGACGGCGGCTGAGATCTCGGCGGCGTTAAAGATCCAAAACATGGAGTTTCCGTCAGGCCGGATCGATCAGGGCCAAACGGAAACTGCAGTTCGCACGGTTGGCAAAATTCAAAAACCCGAAGAATTCAACGACATCGTCGTCGCGACCCGTGGCGGTTATCAGGTCAAGGTCAAGGACCTCGGCTACACCGAAGACGGCGGCGAAGAGGTCCGCTCCGAGGCGCGTCTGAACGGCCAGCCCGCCGTGACGCTCATCGTCTCAAAACAATCCGGCCAAAACACCGTTGCGGTCGCCCGCGAGATCAAGTCGCGACTGAAAGAGCTCGAAGCCACTTTGCCAAAGGGTTTCCAGATGAGGGTGATCGGTGACAACTCGATATTTATCGAAAACAGCTTGCGCTCGATCGAGGAGCACCTGATCCTCGGTTCGATTCTTGCGTCGATCGTTGTGTTCCTTTTCCTTTGGAGCTTTCGTTCAACATTTATAGCCGCGATGGCGATCCCGACGTCGATCATCTCGACGTTTGCGCTCGTCTATGCGATGGGCTACACGCTTAATCAGATCACGATGTTGGCATTGACTCTGATGGTCGGCATCGTGATCGACGACGCTATCGTGGTGCTTGAAAACATCTTCCGGTTTGTCGAGGAAAAAGGAATGAACCCCTTTCAGGCGGCGATCGAGGGAACGCGTGAGATCGGCCTCGCCGTGCTTGCAACAACACTCAGCTTAATGGCGGTGTTTGTTCCGATCGGTTTTATGCAGGGCATCGTCGGCCGGTTTATGTCGAGCTTTGGTCTAACGGCCTCGTTTGCCGTCGCGGTTTCGCTGATCGTGTCGTTTACGCTGACGCCGATGCTCGCCGCACGGCTTATCAAGCAAAAGAAGGTCCAAAGTCCAAAGTCCAAAGCCCAAAGTGAAACTGAGGAGATCAAAGGCGACGGCATGATCGAGCCGGAGACGAAATCGGACAGCCATTACACGGGATGGTTTCGAGGCGTTGACGGCGTTTACGCCTTTCTATTGCGATTTTCGATGGCCCATCGATGGGTGATTGTAGTGTTATGTATCTTTGTTTTTGCGGCTATTTTCCCGCTGTTCATTGGTATTCCTGGAACTGGTTGGAGTGGCGTCGGCAAGAACTTCCTGCCGGTTGACGACCAATCGCAGTACGAGGTTTCGATCCGCACGCCCGAGGGAACGAGCCTGAGCGCCAGCGCGCAGATATTCGAGCAGATCGCCGCGGAGGTCCGCAAGCAGCCCGGCGTGACCGACACGCTTTCGACTATCGGAGGCGGACAGCAGCAGGTGGTCAATTCCGGCTCGATCTATGTAAAATTGAGCGACATAGCCGATCGCGCCAAAGCGCAGCAGGACATCATGAGTGACACTCGCGACCTCCTGACCAAATTTCCCGCCGAATACCGAACCTCGGTTCAGCCTGTTCAAGCATTTTCCGGCGGAGGATTTCGCAATGCGAACGTCCAATTCCTGATTGCCGGCCCTGACCTCAAAAAACTCGAGGAGTACTCGTCAAAACTGCTTGCCAAGATGAAAACCATCCCGGACGCAGTGGATGTCGATTCGACGCTTATAAGCGGCAAGCCCGAGGTGCAGCTTGAGGTTGACCGAGACACGGCGGCCGATCTAGGGGTTCGCGTCGGCGATGTTTCGCAGGCTTTGAATACACTGGTTGCCGGGCAGGACGCCACTACCTTTAACCAGGGATCCGATCAATATGATGTCACGGTGCGGGCGATCAATCCGTTTCGAACCAGTCTCGAAGGGCTGCGGAGGATGATCGTTCCGTCCGCCAAGCTTGGCTGGGTGACGCTCGACCGCGTTGTTAAAACAACCAACGGCACCGGCCCAAGCTCGGTCGACCGTACCAATCGCCAGCGTCAGGTCACGCTGCTTGCGAACACCAAACCAGGCGGCTCCGCAACGAGCATTACGTCCGCGATAGACGGCTATGTAAAAGAGATGAATCTGCCCGCCGGGTACAGGACGGGTTATGTCGGCCAATCAAAAGAGCTTGGTAAATCTTTGTATTACTTTGCTTTAGCGATCGTGCTGTCGTTCATCTTTATGTACATCGTGTTGGCCGCGCAGTTTGAATCGTTTATCCATCCGGTCACGATCCTGCTGACGCTGCCGCTTTCGATACCGTTCGGGATTGTCAGTCTGCTGGCGACCGGACAGACCGTAAACATCTTTTCCGGCCTCGGTTTGTTGTTGCTTTTCGGCGTTGTTAAGAAAAACGCTATTTTGCAGATAGATCACACAAATAATCTGCGTTCGCACGGCATGAGCCGTTACGACGCAATCATTCAGGCGAACCGTGACCGTCTGCGGCCGATTTTGATGACCACTATTGCGCTGGTCGCCGGTATGCTGCCGCTGGTCGTTTCGACCGGTGCGGGTTCGGGAACGAACCGTTCCATCGGCGTTCTCGTGGTTGGCGGCCAATCACTTTGCTTACTGCTGACGCTGCTTGCTGTGCCGGTGTTTTATTCGATATTTGACGATCTGGCCGAACTGCGAATATTCAAGTACGTAAACCGTCTGGCCGAGTGGCTCTTCGGCGGAGCAAAACGTAAATTGGCCGGAGCGGCCAGTTCGATGTTTGGAACGGTGAACAAATAATGGCGGTTCTCGTTGGCGGCTTTATTTATACGCAATTTATTGTTTGAGTTTTATGAAACGGCGTTCTTTATTATTAATTCTATTCGCCTTGATGGTCGGCACGGGCCAGACGTTTGCACAGAGTGCGACGCCGACTCCGGCGCCGTCCCCAATTGTTGCAGGCAAGCAGAATGTTACCCGGGAGGATCTGAAAGGCATACCTGAGATCGCTCCGGCGTATCAATCGGAGATTCGCGATTTGCCGGATCTCGGCCGTATCGGTGTCGATATTACACGGCAAAAAACGTTGACGCTGCGTGAGGCCATCGAACTCGCCCTGACCAATAACCGCGATATCGAGGTTTCGCGAAAAACGGCCCGGATCGCCGAATTTGACCTGGATTCCGCGCGGGCCTTTTACCAGCCGCGGCTGTCGGGACAGACCTACTACGATCGCTCAACGGTGCCGAACGTCAGTATTTTTAGCAGCAATCAAAAAACGACGCAGGGCACGCTGCTGGGCAATGCGTCGTTGCAGGCGTTCGCTCCGCACAATGGAACGGTTTTCACCGGCTCGTTCAACAACCAGCGGGTCACCACCGACAACCCGATCTCGATCCTCAGCCCACAGCTTAATTCCAACGTCGGCTTTTCGGTTTTGCAGCCGCTGTTTCGCGGCCGCAAGTTTGACCAGTCGCGGCGGACAATCGAGATCGCGAAAAAGAATATTTCGCTGACCGATACGCAGTTTCGACAGCGTTCCATAGAAACGGTCTCGGCCGTGCAAAAAGCCTATTGGGACCTGACATACGCTTTGCGAAATCTGCAAGTGCAGCGCGACGCCGTCCGGGATGCAAAAGACCAGTTGACGCACAACCGTCGCCTGGTCGATGAGGGCCAGCTTGCACCGATCGACATCGTGGCGGCGGAAACGCAGGTGGCTAATTTTGAGAGCGCCGTTTACGATGCCCTAAACACGGTAAACTTGAGCGAAAACCTTCTCAAAAACCTGATCGCTCCAAATAGGAATGACGAGCTTTGGTCTCAAGCCCTGACCCCGGTCGAACCGGTAGAGCAGGTGACACCAAGGACCACCTTGATCGAAGCCATCAATCTGGCCGTCGATAACCGCCCGGAACTGGAGGTAAATAAGGTCCAGAAAGACATCAACCTGCTCGACCAAAAGCTCTATCGCGAACAGAAAAAACCGCAGATAGACTTTACGACGAGCATCACCGAGACAGGCATCGGCGGCAGCCAGAATCCGAAGTTTACGTCGCCGTTTACGCCGCCTTGCGTAGTCAACCCCGCTTCGCCGGCATGTTTGCAGCAGATCGCGAACCTTGCGCTGCTGACCGGCGATCCGTTTCGCGGCATTTTTGCCGACCGGTACCCCGTTTTTCGTGTTGGCGTCCAGTTTAATCTGCCGCTTTTTGGCGACAAGACGGCCGCAGCCCAACTCGGTCATTCGCTGGTCGAGGCCGAGCGGATCGAGGTCCAGCGTGAGCAACTCGAACAGGGTATCCAGGTCGAGGTCCGCAACGCACTCCAATCGATCAGGACCGCCGAGGCAAGGCTCCGGGCCACAGCGATCGCCCGCGAAAACACCGCCAAACAATACGAATCGGAGCAGCGGAAACTCGACAATGGTCAATCGGACGTTTATAAGGTCCTGGAACGCCAGACCGCCCTCACCGCCGCCCGCAGCAGCGAGCTGAGAGCGCGGACCGAGCTGAACAAGTCCATCGCCGAACTACAGCGTGCGACCGGTAACTCGTTAAAGGCCAACGATATTGAGACGAAACTAAAGAAATAATAGCCAGCCGCCGCAAGAAATGGTCGCCAACGGCGACGAACATTAAAGCCTAGGGTGAAATGAGCAGAGCGAATGAAACCCTAGGGTAAAGTCAACAGGAAATCCGTCGCTGAGGCGACGAACAACCGCCACTTTATTTGTTGCTCCCCTTCAGGGAGCGTTTGTGTTCCTTCCCAATACCTAGGGTTCCGCTTTGCTGCACCCTAGGCTATATTGTTTGTCGCCGAAGTATGAAAGCTGTTTATATATCTGACTTCGGCAAACTTGAGAATCTCGAGCTTCGAGATATCTCCGAAGCCAACGAACCTATCGGCACACAGGTACTCGTCCGCATCAAGGCGGCAGGTCTTAACCGGGCTGACCTCTCGCAAGTACGCGGCACATATCCACCACCGACTGGTTATTCGCCAAATATTCCCGGTCTCGAATTCGCCGGTGAAGTCGTCGCAATCGGTGATGAGGTAAAAAATTGGACCATCAGCGACCGCGTCTTTGGCATCACCGCCGGCGAAGCTCAGGCCGAATTTCTTTTGACCGACCAGACGCTCTTGGCGCGAATACCCGACAATCTTAGTTTTGCCGAGGCCGCCGCCGTTCCCGAAGCATTCATCACAGCGCACGACGCAATCTTTACACGTGGGCTGTTGAAAACCGGCGAAACGCTGCTCATTCACGCCGTTGGTTCAGGAGTGGGTCTCGCCGCACTGCAACTTGCACGAGAGCATGGCGTAACCGTGATCGGCACATCGAGGACGGCGGACAAATTAGACAGATGTAAGAAATTTGGCCTCGACGCGGCGATCTCTACGAATGATGGATCGGATTTTGCCGCAAAGATCACTGAGATAACCGATGGAAGAGGCGTCGACGTGATTCTCGATCTCGTCGGTGCCGCTTATTTTGAACAAAATCTCGCTAGTCTTGCATTAAAAGGACGACTTGTACTAGTCGGTCTGACTTCGGGCCGCTCCGCCGACTTTAATCTCGGCATGGCCCTTCAAAAGCGCCTAACAATCGTCGGCACAATATTGCGCGGCCGTCCTATGATCGAAAAGGCCGAGGCGACACAGAAATTTACGGATGAGGTTATTCCGCTGCTGGCCGCTGGCAAGGTACAGCCGAATGTTGATCGCGTCTTCGCCGCCGCCACCGTGGTCGCTGCCTACAAATATCTGGAGTCTAACGAGAGTTTTGGGAAGGTGATTCTGGAGTTTTAGCCGCGAACGCGTGACGCAGCTTGGTCAGTGACTGTGCAGAGACCCGATACGCCTTGAAAATTCAGTTCATTCATTAGTGCAAACGCCTTCGCATAAGTAAGGCCGCCGGCCTCGATCTTGTCAAACGACACGACCGACCAGCGCGGCTCGTCCAGTTCACAATCGTACCCGAACGGCGAGACCCGGCCCGTTTCGGGGTCGATCATGACGTCCCGAATGGCGGTTGTTTCGAAATAATTTTGCGGTCGTTCATTTTCCACCTTTTTCTTAAGATGCAAAAATCCCGACTTCATTTCCTGAATTCTCATAAAACCTGAGCGCGCTGAAAACTCTAGCACAGGCCCCAAACCGATGTAAATGTTTTTTACAGCGATTTGTAACGATTTCGCCGACATACTCGCCAAATTAAACGGCGGAATTGCTAGAATAAAACTGCCCTTATGCTTTATAGAGAATCAATTTTCGTCACAGGTTTCCCCGGTTTTATCGCTGAAAGGCTCGTCGAAAAGCTCGTTCAGAGCGAAACGCAGTTCTTTTTGCTCGTTCAGCCGCAGTTTGTCGATAAGGCGATCGCCGCAATTGAAGACATTGCTGAAGCGACAGGTGCGCCGCTCGAAAGCTTTTCGATTGTTGAGGGCGACATATCGCAGCCGGGCCTCGGGATAACGGACGTCGATCTGGAAACGATCCAGTTTGAGACCACCGATGTGTTTCATCTCGCCGCCGCCTACGATCTGGCGGTTCCGAAAGATACGGCCTTTAAGGTAAATCTCGACGGGACAAAGAACGTCAATGATTTTGTCTGCTCGGTCAAAACCTTGCGCCGTTATAACTATATTTCGACCTGTTACGTCGCCGGAAAACGCGAGGGCGTCATCCTAGAAAATGATCTAGAGCACAACTCTGGCTTTCGTAATAATTACGAGGAGACTAAATACCTCGCCGAGATCGAGGTCGAAAAGCTCAAGCCGACGCTGCCCGTGACGATCTATCGCCCATCGGTCGTTGTCGGAGATTCGCAGACCGGCGAGACGACCAAATACGACGGGGTCTATTATCTGATCCAGTATCTACGCAAGGCACCTTTCCTGCTGCGTCTGATGAATGTCGGCAATGATGTCGTGAGGCTCAATCTCGCCCCAGTCGATTTTGTTGTCAACGCGGTCGCCGCTCTTGCCCGCGATCCGGAAGCGACAGGAAAGACGATTGCTCTCGCCGATCCGCAGCCTTTGACGACGGGCGAACTTTTCGACACCATCGCGAAAGAAATGACCGGTCGCAAATCGGAATTTGCCCCGCCGACGCGGGTGGCCGAGTGGTTTCTCAACACCCGGATTTCGCCAGTCATCACCGGCCTGCCGCACCACGGCGTTCCTTACTTTTTTATTTCGCAGAAATACGATACGAGCCTCGCCGAGAGCCTGCTCGCCAAACATGGTGTCACCTGCCCGCGATTTGGCGACTATATAAGCAATTTGCTTGATTTCGTTGACGAGTTTCCAAAACTTTAGGTCGAATGGAAAAAGCAAAGTTCGCGATCTCTGTGGCATCATAATTATTAATGATCCGTTCTACTACTATTTCGCGAAGCGTAACTCTCCTTTTCGTGGCACTCGTTGTCCTTTCATTTTCTACGATTGGAAACGCCCAGAGCGGCCGTATTCAGCCATCGCCTACGCCTACGCCGCGAAGCGACGAAACGCTCCGCATCCTGACCGAAGAGATCAAGCTCAACGTCCTGGCCTTTGACGAAAAGGGTGACTTTTTCCGAGACGTCACCGCCCGCGACCTTGTCATCACCGAAAATAACATCCTGCACCAACCGGAAAGTGTCCGCCGTTTGCCGGCAAATGTGCTGATAATGATGGACACGGGCGGCGAGCTGCGGGCTGTGAAGAGCCTCGATCAGACGCGCCGGGTCGCTTTTGGCATCGTCAATGCCCTGAGGCCAGACGACTCGGTCGCGATCATGCAATACTCCGACAAGCCGGAGATCGTCGGGGAATGGACTAATGACAAAGCTCAGGCTGTCGCGGCTATAAAACGCACAAGTTTCGGGCGCCGTTCGGCGTTTGTCGATTCCTTGAAGCTCGCGACCGATTTCCTGACGCGAAACCCGCTCGAAAACAAGCACTTGGTAATGATCACGGACGGGATCGACAGCGGCGGGAAATCGTCGGCGAAATTCGACGCCTATCAGCGGTTGATCGGGACCGACATCAGCGTCCATGTCATCAGCTACACGTCGATGGAAACCGCTGATATCGCGCCGCGTGCCGCCGGCACGTCGAAAACGCCGCCGCCCAAGGCCCTGCCGCCCGAGATCGCCGCCCAGTTGCCAAACGGCGCCCGCGATGCCGCGACCGCACCGCAGATCGGCCCGACCATCAATATGGACCGGGCGATGCTCAAGACGCTAAGGGCCCGGCAAGCTGATCTCGAAACGAGCCAGGGCCAGCTCGAAAAGATCGCCGAAAACACCAACGGCGAATTTATCCTGCCCGCATCACTCGACGAAATGCGTGAAAAGGCCCCACTCGTCGCAAAAATGATCGACGCCAATTACGTCGTCACTTATACGCCAAAAATTTCCGTTAGCGAGACCCGCGGCATCGCCGAACGCAATATCGAGGTCACATCCAAACGCCCGGGTCTGATCATCCAGGCCCGCCGAAAACTGGTCATCGACCATTCAAAGTACTAGGCCGGATGCTAATGGCCACGGCCCAGATCACGAATCTGCTGTATAAATGTAACGGCCACCGGCCCGTCGTCAGCAAGCGCGATTTCAAATGATCGGCCCAAGTGGAAAAGCCGTTCCTTGTCCGGAACAATTTCATACAGTCCCTGAGAGCCGCGAATTGGCGAAAACGAGTCGCCGGGTCCGGTTCCGTTCTTCAGAAAAAGGATATAGCGTCGGCCATTTGTCATTTTGCGTATCCGTCGGGCTCTTGCTTCAAGCAAAGTGCCGTCACGCTCGAAAACTAATCCGCCGGGCATGCTTACCGATACAATCGAATCGGGCCGGAGGTTTCCCTTCATCACTTCCTGAATACGCACTTGATAGTCGGTTGTTACATCTCCGTTGGCTGCCTGATGACATGCATTGCTAACCGGCGTTCCTATGGCAATCGCTCGACTCTCACTCACGGCGGCCTGCAAAGGAATATTTTGTCGCCATTGCGGATCGTCAAGCTCGATAGTCCGTTTCGGATGCGACTGGCCCGATGTGTCCGACACCCGAGCCGTCTCGACCGAACCCTGTGCGTAGGCTAAACGTTGATACGCAAACATCAGAATCGTCGCTAAACCAAATGTTAATGCCACTACTAACAGATACCATTTCAGTTGCTTCTGCATTTTTCGATTCCTCCCTAGTTAAACAAGCAAAAGTCGGAATAGGTCGTTTCTGATCCAAGAAATTGCCACGTCATGCCTTCATTGTCGTAATAATAATAATGGGTCTATGGTAGTTAAGCTATTATAAAGGAGAATATCTTAGCAAAGTCAAAAGAAGTTTATAAAGGTTAATGTTACGGTGATTGAACCTGAACTCGCATTCTTTTAGGTGCAGATGAAAGGTCTCTTTTTTAACTCCATT
>JANYIL010000136.1 GCA_025362075.1 Chloracidobacterium sp. | reverse complement strand
TCTGATACCTTTGTTTCAGGGTAAGCTGCTGATACTTTTTCATGGTAACTCTTCGATGTCACCATCAAAGAGCGAAGATGCTATCTTCAGCTTGCCCTCCTCCGGTGACCTTCCGAGTTGCACTTACTACTTGAATCCAAGCAACATGGTTTATGTTGGCCGTTTTGTGTCCGGAAGCTCTTGCGACGGTGCAGAAGCGGCAGGGTCTTTGAAATCTTGCAGAGGTGAAAATCCGCTGAAATCATGACGTAAATCTGTGTCACATTGTGACACTTGTCCCACGCTCCAACCCAGGAAATTGAATTGATGAAGTGATGTAAACCCTTTGTTAGCTGTATTTACATTTTTACACTGTTTTTGAAAATGTTTTTTAAAAAATCGAGGGACAGAGGCAAAACATGGCAGTAACATGCTTAATATCAACAATTAGCGTGTCCCACAGACCGTGGGACATCGTGGGACAGGGTAAAACCGTAAAAAGTTAAAAATAAAAGGGTAAAAGTGAAAAGCAATTGGCCATGAAATACACGAAATAGGAGTATTAATTTTCGTATATTTCGCGTATTTCGCGGGCAATCTATTTCTACCGCAGACTAGCGTTCAGTTTCGCCAATACTTCCGAGCCTGGGCACAGATCGGTCTTACCCAGCGAATTCAGCGGTTGATCGGTCGTGTTTATCAACTGGTGCAGGTCGGATGAGGATTCGTCGATGTAGAGGAGGCCGGTGAGGATCTCGGCTTTGTCTTTGGCATTTTGGACGGCGGTCATGGCGGAGCGGCGGTTGGTGGGGTCCCAGTCTTTTTGGAGCTTGTGGAGGCGTATTTCCGTACCGTCGTGCATTGTGATGTCCGAGACGTTGCCGGCCTCGTAGGTCGCGGTGATCTCGCGCATGAGGGGCACGAAATCCATGGTGCCGGTGACCTCGACGTGCTCGCGGACGTAGTCGTAGGATTTGGTCGAGCCTGTGTTGTTGTTGAATGTAACGCAGGGCGAGATGACGTTGAGAAAGGCAAAACCATTGTGCTTCATCGCGGCTTTTAGCAAAGGCGTGAGCTGGTCTTTGTCACCCGAAAAGCTTTGGCCGACGAATGTCGCCCCAAGCTCGATGGCGAGGCTCGCGAGGTCTATGGCTTCGAAAAGGTTGACGCTTCCCGCTTTGCTCTTCGAACCGGCGTCGGCGGTCGCGCTGTCCTGGCCTTTGGTCAGGCCGTAGCAGCCGTTGTTCATCACGAGGTAGACCATGTTCAGATTGCGTCTGACAACGTGGACAAACTGCCCCATCCCAATCGAAGCCGTGTCGCCGTCTCCCGAAATCCCAAGATAGATCAGGTCGCGGTTCGCGAGATTGGCACCAGTTGCCACGCTCGGCATTCGACCATGCACGCTGTTGAAACCGTGCGAATTCGACAAAAAGTAAGCCGGTGATTTTGACGAGCAGCCGATGCCCGACAGCTTTGCCACCTGATGCGGCTCGATGTTCAACTCCCAGCACGCCTGCACGATCGACGCATTGATCGAATCATGCCCGCACCCCGCGCACAGCGTCGAAAGCGAGCCTTCGTAATAATCAACCGTGTAGCCAAGTTCGTTCTTCGGCAATGCCGGATGTCTGAATGTTGGTCGTACGTATGTCATTAAACGGTAGAAAGCTCCTTTCTCAAAATTCTGTCAAGTGCTTTTGGCAATGATTGATGGGATTCTTGAGCCACATACTCTAATTTATGAAAAATATCTTCCTCGACACGTACTTCATATACGCGGGTTTGCAGATCGATAGTATGATCGGCGGGTTCGAGAAACTCCAAATAATCCGCCGTGCTGTGTGTGTCCCAGAATTCACCTGCTTCCGCTTCAGTGGCGAACGATTCCGGTATCGGATCAATAACTCTCTTTTTGTTTTGCATAATAATCTCTTTCGCCTCCATCCATGTCGCGGGCCGAAATTGGCAACAAGGCTCCCGTTAATTTTCGGATATAGAATACCACCAAATATCGTCCGCCGCCCGACTGACCGTAAGCCGCGTAAACATTTTCGCCTCGCCGTTTGCCTCTGCCATCTTCCTAATGTGCGGTTTCGCGTTTAGAACCTCTTCCGCTTCATATTTAGCCACGCCATGCTTCGTCGATAACTTCTCGACAAACTCGTGCTTCCATATTATTTTACGAATTACCATCGTAATTTCTCGCCGCTAGCAATGATTCTCACACTTGTCACAAAGCGTCGAAAGCGAACCCTCGTAATAATCAACCGTGTAGCCAAGGTCGTTCTTGGGCAAAGCCGGATGCCTGAATATTGGTCGTATGTATGTCATAAATGGCTATTTCAAATCTGCCTTGATCTGCTTCAAAATCTCATCCGCAGTGATCGGCGTGCCGTCGTAGTTGAGAACCGAGACGAGCTTGTGAGGATCGATGCCGAGCTCGATCATCATGAGGCTCTTGAACTGAGCGTCGCGGTTTTGTTCGATGACAAAGACGCGTTCGTGCAAATCGACAAATTCGACAAACGATTTGCCGAACGGAAATGCTCGGGCACGCATCGCGTCGAGGGCGATTCCCTCTTCCTTGAGCAATTCGATGGCTTCCTCGGCGGCGTAGGTCGAGGTGCCGAAGAAGATGACTCCGTCGGGAGTGACGGGTGACGATTCCGACTCTTGCTCGTCACTTGTCACGTGTCCCTTGTCCCTCAAATAAAATTCGGGCTGAGGTAGCATTTCCTTTGCCGTGTTCCATTTGCGGATCAGCCGGTCGACATTCCGGCGGTAGGCGTCTCCGTCCTCGGTGTAAGTTGCGTATTCGTCACGCGACGATCCGCGGGTAACGAATGCACCCTTGGTCGGATGCGTCCCGGGAATGGTCCGGTACGGGATGCCGTCGTCGTCGATATCCAGGTAGCGGCCAAATTTGCCGCGAAACTGCTGCAGCGGTTCGCCGGCGGTCTCATCGCTCCCGTCGCGGCCCGGCAGTCCCGGAGAAGAGGTTCGTCGCCCGTTGCCAGTCATCGATTCGTTCGCGATCACATCGAGCTGAGCGCTCGTCAATACCTTGCCGCGGTCGTATTCACGCGAATCGTCCCAAACGAGAGCATCCGTTACGTGGTCGTTCATCCCGAGATCGAGATCGGTCATGACAATCACCGGCGTTTGCAGCTTTTCCGTCAGATCGAATGCGTCCGCCGTCATCTCGAAACACTCTTTCGGTGAGGCCGGCAGCAATAGCGGATGCTTAGTGTCGCCATGCGACGCATAAGCGGCGAGCAAGAGGTCGGATTGCTGCGTCCGCGTCGGCATTCCGGTCGACGGTCCGGTCCGCTGAACGTCGATCAGCACGGTCGGCACCTCGGCAAAATAGCCAAGGCCGAGGAATTCGTTCATCAAGCTGAGGCCCGGTCCGCTGGTTGCGGTAAACGAACGGGCACCGTTCCAATTCGCACCCATCACCATACCGATCGCAGCCAATTCGTCTTCGGCCTGGACGATCGCGTAGTTATTTTTGCCAGTGATCGGATCGACGCGGTATTTTCCGGCATATTTTGCAAAGGCATCGACAACCGATGTCGAAGGCGTGATCGGGTACCATGCGGCAACCGTCGCCCCGCCATATATCGCACCGAGCCCACATGCAGAATTGCCGCTAAAAAGTATCTTGCCGCCAAGCAGATCGCGCCGCGCAAGCCGGATATCAAGCGGGTATTTGAAATTCGCCTGTACGTAATCGACGCCCATTTTAAGGGCTTTGATATTTGGTTCGATCAGTTTTTCTTTGCCTTTGAACTGCTCGCCGATCAGCCCCTCGAGTACCGAAAACTCGATATCGCACAGCGCGGAGATCGCTCCGATATATACAATGTTCTTAAAAAGCTGCCGCTGCCGCGCGTCGGTAAACTCCGCGTTGCATAACGCCATAAGCGGAATGCCGATCTCGTTTATATCGTCGCGGTCATAATCCGGCGGCAGCGGTTTTGAGCTATCGTAAAGAAAATACCCGTCCGGCAGCACCTCGCGGTAATCTTTTTTCATCGACTGCGGATTGACCGCGATCATCAGATCGATCCCCTCGCGACGGCCGAGATAGCCCTTTTCCGAAACTCGCACCTCATACCACGTCGGCAGTCCCTGAATATTCGACGGAAAAATATTCTTCGGCGTGACCGGAATCCCCATCCGAAACACAGCCTTAGTAAAAAGCGCATTCGCCGACGCCGAACCGGTGCCGTTTACGTTTGCGAATCGAACTACAAAATCATTTATAGACATTTACGTGTTTTATCTATCCAACCCAAAGTCTGGGTCTCGGTGGTCATGCTTAACAACCAAGATCTTTACATATCCTTGGTCCACAATTTGATAAAGGATGTGATAAGGAAATCGACGAAAATTGATTCTGCGAATACCCTCCCGAACGACCGGATATGATCGAGGATACGCGGCTATGATCTGACGACAGCGCCTGAATTCATCGTAGAATTCTCTGGCGATCTGACTCCCTGCCTCTTGTACGTAATAGTCCATCGCAGACTCGATGTCTGAATAGACCTTACTGACTAATCTGACACGCATTGCGGAAATCGCTTCCTTATCATCTCATCCAATTGTTCCATCGAAATCGACATCTCGGGGTTTTCGTCCATTTCCCGACTGCGCCGCAGGGCCTCTTCAACGCCGTCTTCTTCATCATCGAAAGGCGTGCCGAGCGAGGCAATTAGTTTCGAAGCGAGCTCTCCACGTTCGGCCTTCGACAAACTAAGTGCAAGCTCTTCTACTTCTGCAATTACTGACATAACGCTATTCCTCTCAAATGAATTATATCACCTCGTGGACGCCGAATCGGTGCCGTTTCCATTCGCAAAACGGACCACAAAATCGTTGATTGGATTCTGCCAGAAGTCGAGTCTTGGTCTGTCAGAGATTTTACTTCCTTCATCAGGCAGAATGTAGTTCATCAAATAGAGCCGATTTTCTTAGCGTATTTCAATATTCGGCTTGTAGGTGCCCGTGTATCCTGTTGAGTCCTGGATGATGACAACTTCACTTAAGACCCATCGTCCATCCGTATATTTCGAAAATACTGCTTTACCTGTCGTCCATGAAAGACTTCGACCGTACGGAGTGGTTTCCGGAAAGAATTTTCCATCATTACTCCTGAATGTATCCATAATGATTTCAGCGGTCGCCGAGTTTTCAGCGGGGATTTCGCGGACGCCACCTCGAATTGTCATTGTACCCTTGGCATTTGCTGACATGAAACGATTAAGAGCATCCTGTGCGGCTTCAGTCGTTAGTATTCCATGGCTTTTTGGATCCGTTGAAGGATTCGTTTGAGAAGCTGAATTGTTCGTCGACGGCATATTGGGTGATGTCCCATTCTTGAAGCGACGACCCTTTTCGGTAATCAAAGTGTCACCGTTAACGGTTAGGATAATCGGGTTATTCCGAAATTCCGGATAAGGGAAGTCAGTCTGTCTGGCACCGGATGAAACCATGTCAACCGTCATCTTCAGTGATGCACCGTCCAAAGAGCACTTAGCATCCATTCCATTCGGATACTCACTCACGTTGATTCCACATCGACCAGTTTCCCATAGAACAATGCTACTTTTTGGATCTGATTCATTAGTAAAAGTCCCAATGTATTTGCTATCTATTCGATTTGAACAACCAACTAATGAAATAACAGTAAAAAGCACCAAAAGCCCTAATATATATACTTTTTTCATTTAATTTCTATTTTAGCTGCATCCGTACGTAATTTTCCCCGCCTTGGTCACGTTGTAAAAGAATTTCTGCATATCCCATGCGGCGGTCGGGCATCGTTCGGCGCAGAGGCCGCAGTGCAGGCAGACGTCTTCGTCTTTTGCCATGATCCGGCCGGTTTTCAGGCCGTCGGCGACGTACACTTCCTGCGTTAGGTTCAAAGCCGGGGCTTTTAGATTCTCACGCAAAACCGGTTCTTCGGCGTTAGCGGTAAACGTGATGCAGCTCGTGGGGCAGATATCGACGCATGCGTCGCATTCGATACATTTCGGTGCATTGAAAACCGTCTGCACGTCGCAGTTGAGGCACCGTTCGGCCTCTTTGTAACCGGCGAGCGGGTCGAAACCAAGCTCGACTTCCTGTTTGCGGTTCTTGAGCGTGATTGATTTATCGGTTTGCGGGACGACGTAACGCTCGTCGTTCTCGACCTCGCTATCGTAGGCCCATTCGTGAATGCCCATCTTTTGCGAGATAAGGTTGACGAAAGGATCAAGCCGTTTATGCACGTCGTCGCCTTTGCAGAGCTGATCGATCGAAACTGCCGCCTGATGCCCGTGGGCGACGGCGGTGATGACGTTTTCAGGACCGAAAGCCGCGTCGCCGCCGAAAAATACTTTTGGGTTCGTCGATTGGAATGTCGTTTTATCGACGACGGGCATTTCCCATTCGTCGAATTCGACTATGCAGTCACGTTCGATCCACGGAAACGAGTTTTCCTGGCCGACCGCGATCAATACGTCGTCCGCCGGATAAAATACGTCGGGTTCGCCGGTGGGTACGAGGCTGCGTTTGCCGTTCTCGTCATATTTCGCCTCGACCTTTTCAAACGTCATTCCCGTCAACGTCCCATTCTCGATAACAAACGATTTCGGCACATGGTTATCGATGATCGGGATGTCTTCGTGTTGAGCGTCTTCTTTTTCCCACGGGCTGGCCTTCATCGAGGCAAATGGCGAGCGGACGATGACCTTTACGTCTTCCCCGCCGAGACGGCGTGCCGTGCGGCAGCAGTCCATCGCGGTGTTTCCGCCGCCGAGCACGATTACCTTCTTGCCAATCTTGTCCGTGTGCTCAAAAGCCACACTGCCGAGCCATTCGATGCCTATAAAAATATTTGCTCCGCCTTCCGACCTACCAGGCAGATCGGGCAGATCGCGTCCGCGCGGCGCGCCGGTTCCGACAAAAACCGCGTCGTAATCCTTTTCAAGCACACCCTTTAGCGAATCGACATAATGTTCAAAATGTGTATGAATGCCGAGCCGCAGGATGTAATCGACCTCTTCGTTCAGCACGCGTTCGGGCAGGCGAAACGCCGGTATCTGCGATCGCATAAACCCGCCGCCGAGCTTTTGCTCGTCAAACAGATGTATCTCATATCCGAGCGGTGCGAGATCTCGTGCCACGGTCAGCGAAGCCGGTCCGCCGCCTATGAGTGCGACCTTTTTGCCGTTTGCGGGAAACGGCCCCTGTGGCATATACGGAATCACGTCGTCGCGATTGTCCGCCGCAACGCGTTTCAGGCGGCAGATGGCGACAGGTTCCTGTTCGAGACGCCCACGGCGACAGGCGGGTTCGCACGGACGGTCGCAAGTGCGCCCCAAAACGCCTGGAAACACGTTCGAATCCCAGTTGATCATGTACGCCTCGGTATATTTGCCCTCGGCGATCAGCCGGATATATTCCGGCACCGGCGTATGCGCCGGACACGCGTACTGGCAATCGACAACCTTGTGAAAATACTCAGGATCTTTTATGTCAGTCGGTTCCAAATGATTACTTCCTTATTCGCTGGCGTTTATAGGCAGAAATGTAACAAGAAAATAATAAAGGATGTTGGGATTCTTTGCTAGCAAGAACCGTTAAGAAGTTGCGGTTGGCCGAGTATATCGTCAGTAGCCTTATCAGCCACCGTCCACATGTAGTGAAAGATATCCGCACACGACCATGATTATCGAGGCGATCAGGATCATTACGGTGGTAATCGCCGCCTGTTGAATCCTATATTTTCGGGTGATTGCCTCAGATTTGACCATTTGCTGCGTCGTTATCAGCCTGATAAGCAGGAATATGCCGAAATATGCGGCCAGAGCCATGACCGTAAACACGACTATGTACACAATGAAGATTGCCCGAGTGATATTTTCGGCGCTGCCCTGTAGTTTAAATTCGGCGTAGCCGACAAAAACAAAAATTCCGACAAAAAGTGCCCATACCGTAACAAAACTCGACACGGCGGTCGTGATCAGGCACACGATATTAGTTACGACCGGATATTTGACGGCAAGCTTAGCATCGACCAGGCCGCTGCTGCGCAGACGCAAAACCTCGGCGACGGTCACGATGATAAAACCTACCAAATATGAAGCGACCCCCGCTATTAGAATGATCCAGGCTGCCATATAGTCTTACTCCCGCGTTATTTAGAGAACCAGCTTCACCTACTTAATTGCAAATGGTGCTAACAGGCGGGTCCACGATCTGGAGACACGCGTCCATACAAACGGGCAATCGCTCCCCATAGCGTCACGGGCTTTTGGAATGACGCCCTCGGTAACGAGATCGGCAAACGCGGTCGGATCGGAGCCATAGGCAAGGCACGTGGTGTTGTAAAAACGCTGTTCGTCAAGCGAATGTTCATCAGCGGTCACGGGCTTTTGTGCCAACGCCGCACCACCGCCAATGACGACCAAAACCAATAATATAAAAATGTATCGAATAATTATCTTCATGTCTCCTCTCTGGCTCCGCACTATTCCTGATCGATCTTATCGATCTCTATTTCTTTGGGAATATCTTTATTTCCGCCCAGCAGTACAATTTCCCAAATTTCATAAGGGATCCCCACTCGATCCGCATGTTGAACTTCACCGAAATATTCAGCGTGTCCAGCATCATAAGCTAATACTTTTCCATGTTTCTTATCGATTATTCTAAATTTATTGAATCCGAGCGGAATGAGTTTCCATTTGGCATTGTCTCTACCCTTCGGGTCTTGAAGATAAATATTGCCATCAAAGACATCACCGGCAACGACCGCCAACTTGAATTTCGTATTAATAATATAATAGTAACCGTCACCGGCCGGCTTGAATTCCCATCGAGAATTGGAATTGGCATCGTCATCAGGCCATCGCTTGATATCCCCGTCCTTAACTATTAGTGGATAATCAGTTCCTACGCTTACAATTATAAAATATGCCGTTTCAGCCGGCCCGCTAGCTGGTTTTGGAACGGGTGTTGGTTTGGGTGCGGGCGTTGGTTTGGGCGCCGGTTCTGGTTCCGTCACAGCGTTCTTACCACCGCTCTTTGTCCATAACGACCAGACATTGTCCTGAGTTTCCTTGTCCTTTACGACTGACTTGACGTCGGCAAAGAGCAGCTTCAGGATCGCGGCCTTGGTTTTACCCACGAGGTCTTCACGCGCGTCCCATTTTTTCGTGATCGCCGCTAATTGGGGCTCTTCGACCAGGTTAGAAAGTCCATCCTTTAGCTCGTCAACTAGTGTGGAGACGGCATCGTCATCCAGCGGTTTGTTGGAATTTGCCTGCGCCAGTGCGCCGATACTGAACACCAAACACAACAAAAATGATGCGATCACCAATTTTGTCCAATTTTCTCGGTAATTGCTTAGGAATCTCATATTCTAAATTTCTCCTTAATTATTTCACGCCTCGAATATTCTATTTTTCTATTTAAAGATCTTTGACGGATCAACCACATTCAACGGCAAATTGAGCCGCCGTGTCTATTTTGCGTGGAGCGTTTCCATCGCACTATTAATAAGTAGGCCCGTCGCCATGTCATCACGACGATAAACAAGAAAGAAATCGGCATTCGTTTTCTTCGGCCCGTCGACCAACAGATATGCGACGGCCAACGGCAGCCCGTCGACGTCAACATAGAAGACCAGCGAAGTTGCGTCGAGGCCCGACGGAAATTTGATATCCGCTAACCTAACGATGCGCGTATTTTTGTATCCCGCGAAACCAAAAGCCCCATTGATCAGTTTGAGTGACACTTCTGCCCGGGTATCAGTTCGGGCCTCACCCCGTAACTTGATCGTTGAGATAAATTTCTTTTCACTCGGCGTCGATTCGAAATCAACATCTTTGGAGCCCTCTTTTTGCACGACCTTAAAGTCGGCGGGCAGACAAAAAGCGAATGCTTTGCCGGGGAAAGTGTATTCCGTACACTTCTGGGCAGATCCGGTCACAGAAAATGCCAGTACGAGGATAGCGGTAGCAAATAGTGTTTTCATAATCTTCTCCATTTTGTATTTTTATTTACAGTTCTATTTACAGATCATAACGATTCATCTCTCTGTTTCATTTGAATATGCTGGCTGGGTCAACCTGGGGCAATGGCAGCTTGAGGCTGTTTATCTGCTGAGCGGTTGCGGCGTTGGTAGCCAAGCCCCACTTGTTGAAGAACGGAACCAGATTGTTTTTGGTGATAATGCACATAGTATAAACGAACTTATTCGCTTTGTCGGCGTCGGTTTCTTTTCGATTGTTTACGAAAGGCTGTTTGCGAAAATATTGGTGTAGTTTCTTAAATGCGTCCCAGCCGTAGACCGATTTGAGCTGGTGAAACATAACGAGCTTGGTAAAAAACTCGTTATAATCGGCCGTGTTTTTGACCATGTAGTTCTTTTGCGGGTCGGCAATGTAAACCCTGGCTTTTTCAAAGGTCGTCGGGCCGTTCGCCACCTGCCTGTCGTTGAGCTTAGACGGCAAACCAAACTTTTCCTGCACGTAGAGCGAGAAAATATTGGTGTTGACCTCAATGATCGAACCCCACGTCCAACTTTGCTGCTGGTGAGTGTGCCCGACCTCATGCCAAATGCCCCATTCCGTATCCAGCTTTTCCGTCAGATCGGTGAAGTTGTCTCTTTTCATCCCGATAAAATAGTTTGAGGCGTAGAGGTAGTACTTTGTCGCTTCCTCAGGCGTGGAATAGAGGTCGATCGCGAAGTTCAGACGGTTGCGGGTCCGCATATTCTCTGGCGACGACTCGTCAAAGCCGGCGAGTTCCTCTTCGAGATCGATCATCTTATGGATCGTCTCGAACGACTCGTCGATATCAGGTATCGGATGCTTGATATAATCTCCGTAGGTGATCGTCAGCAGCGCCGTGTCGGAAAGTAACTGAACGAACGGAGCGTCCGTCATTTTCGCCAGATCGCTTTCCCAATCCGCTTCCTCGGTATCGCCGATAATGTACAGAGGAAAAGCCTTTCCGCCCTTAACGCTTAGCTCTACCGAGCTCGGTTCGTCGTCATATCCTTCTCTTTTCACGAAGATGAACGAGAGTATGCCGTCCTGAGTCGCCGTTACGGTGTTTTCACCGTCCCGCATCTCGACTTCCTGCGTTTTGTTGCGGTTTCCCCACATCGGCTTAAAGCCGATCATAGTCGAGAGCTTGTAATCTTCGTCAAGATCGGTAACCGTGAGCGAGACCCGTTCGCCCCGACGAACATAAAGCCCTGATGGCTGATAATCGCAGAGTATCCGCCGGTGAGTCCGCGCCACCTCGATATTTGCCTCGGTCTGAGAGACGAGTTCGTATTCCTTTGTGTAATTGTTAAACGCTTGAGCCCTTGTTGTTTGGCAAACGAACAGGACTAGCAAGAATAGAAAGATAGATGATTTCATATTTTCTCCAGACTCCGACAACCGAATGTGTATCGCACAATCGTAGTCGTAAATTCACCGAAATGTCCGTTATGGTTTATTGCCTTTGAGGTTGTTTAGGTTCTTGGCCCAAGCAGCCAGTGGTTTAGGTGACTTTCTGCCGCGTTCATTAAAGAACCGCGTCGTTTTTTCGTCATTGTAGATCGCAGCGTGAATGGTGTTGTTGCCGAGATCAATTGCGACCGCTGACTCCAGATGCGTACAGGCATGGATCAAACAGCCGCTGGCAAAGAGAACATTGCCATTTTTCGTGATCGCCGTAAAAGTCTCGAACGATTCCATAAACAAATCGTAGCTCGTCTTTCCCAACAGTTTCTTGAGTCGGCGTTTGATGACGCCATTGTTCAAAATCCGACTGGAATCTTCGCCGCTTCAGTTTGCAATGCCCGCGGGTAATCCTACAGTTTTCGGTCTAAGGTTTTGGGCAAGACCGGAAATCCCCAAAATTCCTGTGACTGCGAGCAAAAAGATGATGGATTTAATAGTTTTCATTTATTCAGGTTCATCGAGGGCTGGTCGCGATTCGAGAAACAAATTCTTTATAACTTGTACTCCTATTTTTTCTTAACAAACGGCGCCAGCAGTCTCGTCCACGAGCGTTCGATCTTACGCCACTCGGGGCCGCATCGGGCAGCGCGATCCTTTGGCAGCAGCCCTTCGGTTACCACGCTTGCGTATTTCTCGGGGCTGTCGCCGTAGAGCGAACAGATGATGCTGTAAAAACGCTGTTCGCCCATTGAGTGTTGGTCCCAGAATGGCGTCTGCTGCCCCTTGGCGTTTTTGGCCATCAAGAGAAAGGCAATAGCACCGTCGAGGGCTGTCGTTTCCTCTTCGTCCGAGCCGTCGGCAACGAGGTACGTGGCAGCTGATCAACTGCGTCCTCTTCCTTGCCGGTGATCGGGAGGTCGAGTACACTGACCAGAGCGTGACCAAGCTCGTGATAAAAGGCAAATGTCACCGCATTATCCACCGACTGGTCCAATTCGGCCCCCTTCAACCCGTCCTTCTCAAACGTCTTATAAAACGTGTCGACCAGCTCGTAGCACATCACTATTGAGTTGCCGGCATAAAATGCATTGGCCTGTTTGCACTCGCGGTAGGTGAGGCCAACCGACTTCGGGATCGTCAGGGTACTATTCAGGTCAACGGCGATGTGTTCGAGGACCTGTTCCTTAAGCAACTCTGCCTGCTCGACCTTATACTGCGCGTTGGTGACCTCGCAGTAGAAGCCAAAGAACTGCGCCTTCTTTGCATTCAACCCGTCCAAGGCCCATTTCGTCACCAGGGGCTTTATGCACGGCTCCAGTTTGACCCCTCCGGGCAGCAACCCTCCATTATTGTCATTGTCATTGATCAATAAAGGGGGGGCCATAGCCATATCCCCCAGGTCAGCGAGCGTTAGAGTAATGTCGAGTGTGGTTGTCCGATCCTCGGACACGATCACGTTCTCACGAACCACGGATCGGAAACTCGAGCTGTTTACTTCGATCTTGTATCTCCCGGGCCGCAATTCTTTGAAAGCATACTTTCCTTCGCCATCGGTCGTAACGGTTGCGACGATCGTTCCGTCCTCACCGGCCGCCGTGACGCTTGCACCGGGTACACCGGTACCTACCTCTAAAACCACGCGGCCCTCGATCTGCGCAAACGCGGTTAGGGTAGATAAGAGGAAAGTTGCAAACAAGACGATGCGCTTTTTCATAGATCTACTGCCCTATTTAAAGATCGCCGGATCCACCGCGATATTCGTTTCGATTTTGTCGTAGTTGGTCTCGCCCTGCACACCGCCGCTGGTGTAAGCGAACAAATAGCCATCGGCATTCTTTTTGTAATTGGAATACGTTGTTTCGATATCGGTCAGTTCGCCGTTGATGGTGCGTTTCCCCGTAGCCTTGGTGATCAAATAGTTCTTTGAACTGATGAAATAGTTGGTGACGATGCCGTTCCTGAATGTAAGTTTGAGTTTGAAATTGTCTTCGCCGTCCACCTTCTCGGTACCCAGTAATTCCACCGAGGTTCCTTTTGCCCGGTAATCAAGCAAAGAGCTTTGGATATCCAACTGCGTTTGTCCCACCTTATATTGCTCGTCAGGCATTTCCGTGGGCTCGTCCATTCCCTGTACCGGCATGAACAGGGTACCTTTTGCAGTGGTCACGATCTGGTAATTTGCCGAACCCATGACGGTAATATCAAATCTTGAACCAATCAGGTGCGACTTTGTAAGGGTGATCAACACATCGGTTCCCTGTACGTTCAAGGTGCCCGTCATGCGCAACGTCTTGAGCGATAATAATTTCTCCCTGCCGCCAAGCGCCGTGATATGTCTGTTGACGATGTCATCCAGGGTGATGGCAGGCGGCACGGGCTTGACGGTTGGCGTCGGCACCGGTGTTGCGGCGGTCAGAGTAATATTGAGCGTCGTCGTCTCGTCCTCGGCAACATTGACGTTCTCGCGAACGGCCGGACGGAAGGACGCCGGGCCTTTTGCCGTGACCTTGTATTTGCCGGGTTCCAGGTTCTCGAATTCATAGTGACCGTCTTCGTCGGTCGTGACCGAACGGGCTACCTGTCCGTCCTCATCGGTCGCTGTGACGGTGACATTTGGAATACCGTGGCCTTTTGAGTCCACCACGCGTCCCTCGATCTGGGCGAGCACACTAACCGCGAATAACAATATCGTCCCAAACAAAATCAGTGTCTTTTTCATATTTACTCCGTAAAATCATAAAGCCATTATTCGTCATGTTGGGGAAATCTCTATCGAAAGATCTTTTGCCGGATCAACCGTTGGTAATTGTGAGTTGAGTCCCTGATTTTTCCAGCGGTACCCGTGATACTACACTCATTCAAGGTCGATCGCAATATAATAACGAGGACTTATAGCATCCATTGCCGACTCTGATGGTGAAACCGTCCGTATTACTGTCTGCTAATTTTTGCCTTGAAGTTCTTAACGTTGAGTCGTTCGGCAGCAGTCCAGCGCGCCGAATCTCTTTTCTTTTCGGGGCGAACGGATTATGATTATTCGAGCGGCATCTTCGCCCGTTTCCGAACCGTAGAACCCATGCAGAATCTACTTCTTGTTTCGTTCGAAGCTTTGACCGGTCTGCCGGAATATATCGCGCATATCTTTGTCTTCGTTTTCGGGGCGGCGATTGGGAGTTTCTTAAACGTCGTCATATACCGCGTCCCAAACGGCCTGTCGATAGCGCTGCCTAATTCTGCCTGCCCAAACTGCAAGACGGCGATCAAGCCATACGACAACATTCCCGTACTCGGCTGGCTGATGCTCGGCGGCAAATGCCGGAGCTGCAAAGAGCCGATTTCGTGGCGGTATCCGGCCGTTGAACTGCTGACTGCTGGCATATTCATCCTGGTTTATTGGCGAATCGGATTTACGCCTTATTTGCCGTTAACGCTTGCTTTCTCGGCGGCAATGATTGTGCTGATCTTTATTGATGCCGAACACATGATCTTGCCAAACGTCATCACCTACCCGATGTTTGTCATTGCGTTGATAGTACGGATCGTGTTCCCGTTAGTGTTTCCCGATAACTATTTTTCCGACACGACGTACGGACCGATCGCGTCGTTGCATGGGTATCCGACGTGGGCTGTAAGCCTTGCAGGAGCATTGTTTGGGGCGTTTGTCGGCGGCGGGTCGCTGTGGGCGGTCGGGGCGTTGTGGAAACTGCTCCGCGGCGTCGATGCGATGGGATTGGGCGACGTTAAACTGCTGCTCGGTATAGGTGCCCTGCTCGGCTGGCGATTGACGCTGCTGACGATTTTTGTCGGGGCTTTTACTGGTGCGATCGCCGGGGCGGCGATTCTGGTCATTCGAAAGGACAAGGACATGCAGTCGCAGATCCCCTTCGGGATCTTTCTCGGAATAGGCTCGTTTGTCGCTATGCTGTTTGGCGAACGATTGATCGCGTGGTATATGTCGCAGTTTATATAGACCGGCAGTCAGAGCAATAAGAATTTCCGTCCCGCAGCTTCATGGCCTTGCTCTCTGGTACCCAAACGCCGCATTTTGCACAATGTACGAGTTGAACGCCCGCCCATGCCGGTTCGCGTTCGTCCCAAGACTGGATCGCCCCTTTTTTTGCCTCTTTTAACATGCGTGCAAAGCCGATAATGCCTGAGATCTGCTTGCGATATCGGATCGCCGTCAGGCCTAACAGGACTGCGATGACCAGAAGAATGAATATGATCTCGGTAAATTTCATTTCGCCGGACTGCCCTTAGCCGTCGAAATTTGTGTAGTAAGCTCGGTTATCACCGGATCGTTTGGGCTGATCTCTTTCAATCTAGCGAGGGCTTTTTCGGCCTCCGGTATTTTCCCCTGCTTGGCGTAGGTCTGGATCAAAAACTGAAGGGCACGATCATGTTTAGGGTTCGCGGCGAGGATGGCCTGCAATTCCGTCGCGGCCTTGTCATACGCCGCAGGCTCCTGAACGAAATACGAAATACCGAGATCGGTGCGAACGTCCGCGTCGTCCGGTTTGATAGCGAGAGCCTTGGTGTAAATATCACGGGCGGTCTGAAAACCGGCGGCGTCTTTCTTAAAGAAGGCAGTGTCAAAATAGGCATTACCGAGAGCGACCAGGACGTCGAAATCCTTCGGATCAAGTGAGCTTGCGCGGGTCAAGATCCTGATGGATTCGGCCAGCAGATCATTGTCCTGCTTCATCGACGCATAACGATAGAGTGATATTCCGAGACTCTTCTGATAGGTAAAATTTGCCGGATTTTTATCGGCCTCGGCGATCTTGGTCTTTAGCTCATCGGGGGTGAGGGTCGTGTCGCCGTTCGGCTGCGATTGACTTGCCGTATTGGCCGGTTGTTGGCTGGTTTGGGCCCGCAGCGAGGCGATCTCAGAGCTGTTGAGCTTGTTTGCAAGCAAAAATCCGCCCGCGAAACCCGCGACAAGCGCCAACGAAATAAATGCAATGCTCGTACCGTTCATAACGCTTGATGGTAGCAAACTCTAAGGCCAATAAAAAAGCGTTGCCTGACGGAAATCAAGCAACGCATCCGTTGGATTTGTTATGGGACTATTTCTTTTTGCCTTCGGCGGGGAGATACGGCAGATCCTCGGCCCGGCGGCGGATCGGCGGATCGGATGCGCGGCGGCGCGGCACGATAGCCTGGCCCCGACGGTCGACGCTGCCGGCGGGCAAACCTTTGCCGTGTACAGCCTCGACGAGGATGCGTGTTATTTCCTGCGAGAGCGTACGATGCTCACCGGCTGCACGCCGACGAAGCGATTCTTTGAGTTCGTTGGGAACATACGCACCAATAAATACACCTTTGCGGTTTGCCATATAAGAAATATCTCCTGTTTTCTAAAAAGCCTTTGGTACCAAGCAAAATGAAGCGCGTCTGTAAGCCGAATCTTGTACCTTGCTTTCACAAGGTGGCGATCATTCATCTAGGCCGACCGTTACCAGCCGGCTCAAGCGGCCTACCCGGAAACGCCGTTGGAAAAGCTCCAACACCCGAGCGGGCAGCTCAGTTCTCGTTTCCCTATTTGGCCTTGCACCGCGAGGAGTTTACCTGGCCGCCGATGTTACCACCGACGCCGGTGAGCTCTTACCTCACCGTTTCACCCATTACCCTTTCGGGCTGGTATATTCTCTGTTGCACTTGTCGTCACCCTCTTTCAAAGGTGCCCGGACGTTATCCGGCTCGCTGCCCTATGGTGTTCGGACTTTCCTCTTTCACTTTCGTAAAAGCGATCACCCGACGCGCTTCATTGCATGGCTCCGAAATTATAACAAAAAGTGTTGAACATTCCAATTGAATGTTCAATTACCTATTTCGATGACGTCTCCGGGAGCAAGGACCGGGTCCGGAACCTTGCTATCCTTAATGGCCCGCAGGTCATACTGCGAAACGTTTGGGTTGCCGTCGTTGGTTTTGCGGCTTATAAGAGCTTTCTTTGCGTTCCCTTTCGCTCCGCCCGAAACAGCTATGGCTTGGGAGAGAGTTATTCCGGCGGCAAACTCCTTCTGGCCCGACGCATTTACCCTGCCTGAAATATAATAAAAACTTGGAGCTGCCGGAGTAGGTATTATTAGGCTGGGATCAGCCGTAAATTCGACCAGGGTCCCTGGGTAAATCAGTATCTTATCGCTGTTCGCTTCGTGCAGGCTAAAAATTTCGACCTTTGAGATGTCTGCTCTATGAACGACGGCTTTAGTAGCTTTGGCGTCGACTCCCGACTGGGCACAGATAACGTAAAGCGGAACCGCCTCACGCTGCAGGCTGCTTTCGCCCGATTGGTCTACCATGCCCGAAACGGCTATTTTGTGGCTCCGGTATTCGCGGACCTTAACCTGTACTTGCGGGTCCGCATACAGGGTAATGCCCGCCGCCAGCATCCGCGAAACCTCGTCGGTCGTGTGCCCGGCAACAACGATCTTTTCACCTGCAAGCGGAAAATCGATCATCCCATTTGTCTTGACGGTGTAGTACCCGGATGAATTTGGGGCGTTTTTCAGGTTAATAAAAATAATGTCGCCAACGTCGATCTTGTAAATATCTACCGGTGAAATCGGGCTAAGATCGCTCTTTTTGAATTCAGCGTTGGTTAGCCGGGCGACCGCCGGACGAATCTCGACTGCCGTTTCGGGCCTTACTACTTTCGGAATCGATACCTGAGGCGGCTCGGCCTGTTTCACCTTTGTCATCGGGCTAGGAAGATAAGGGTTGTTCCTATGACCGTCGTTTGATTGTGAAAAAACAGAAATGACCAACGCACCGAATGTGGCAAACGTACCGAATGACTTGCTCAAAAAAATTAGACGGGTGTGCAGACGATTTCTCATGGCAGGGTTGTAAAACAATCGAGCTGATGCGTCAGAGCGAAGCACCGCTTTTGTAATAAACTTACAAAACCGACCAAATTCTTTTTTTCCAGGGCGCTATTGCGGATATTTTGCGGAAAGCAGCCCCGGCGGGAATAGCTGGGGCCATTTTGTCAGATAATGGCAGCGTAAGGCCTGTTCGATCTCGTCGGCTGTTTCGTAATTTTCGATGGACCTTACAAGCTCGGTTGCCTCACTCACGGTGATCCCGGAGATCAGCTTCCGAATCTGTGGGATCGAATTGACGTTCATGCTCAACTCTCGGGCACCGAGACCGATCAGCAGTGGTACGTAAAATGCTGAGCCGGCCGTTTCACCGCAGATAGTTACCGACTTGCCGGCGGTATTTCCAGCAGCGATCACCTCCTTTATCGCACGTAGAACAGCCGGATGGAGGGTCTGATACCAGTCCGCAACGGTCTCGTTGTCGCGGTCGACCGCCAATAAATACTGGACGAGGTCGTTTGTACCCAAACATAGAAAATCTACATGTCGTACGATCTCATTCACGGTCATTACCGCGGAGGGGACCTCGATCATAGCCCCGATCCGCGGATCACCGATCGGTATACCGTCATTTTTCAGATCGGACCTCTCCTCTTCGATAATTTCGCGTAAGCGTCTTACCTCAAAAACGCCTGAGATCAGCGGCAGTACAATATCGACATTTTGCTGATGTGCCGCACGCAAAATTGCCCTGATCTGTGTTCGGAAATGTGCCGGATCGGTCAAACTCAGCCTGATCGACCGAAGCCCCATAGACGGGTTTCGCTCCCGCGATGCGGAAGGGTCAAGTTGCTCGACCGAGATGTCGAATGTTCGGATCCTAACGCCGTCACCGCCCGCGGCTTCGGCGATACGACGGTACAGGGCAGCCTGCTCCGTTTCGGATGGGAAACCTCGAAATTGACTGAGGATCACCTCAGAGCGGTACAGGCCCACGCCGCGAGCTCCGCAGCGTGCTGCGACCTCGTATATATTTGGCAAATCAACATTCGCGCGAATCATTATTTCGTGTCCGTCAATTGTTCTCAAAGGTAGGTTGTCGGCATCAGGAAGGTGGGGCGCAAGGATCTGGCCTTTCGCAAGGGCCCGATAATGCGTCATAGACTCGGTGTTCGGGCGCACGATAATTTGTCCATGGATGCCGTCCACGATGACGGTATCACCATCCGAGACCACTCGTTCGATATTCCTTACTCCGGTGACGACTGGCAGATTTAATTCGCGGGCGAGAATCGATGAATGGGATGTCCACCCTCCATGCTCGGAAATAACTGCTGCCGGATGCCCTTTTGCGATCTCCAGCAACCTTGAGGGCATCATTTCGCTGACGACAAAAACCGCTCCGGTCTCTATCTCATCATGCGTTCCTTCAGCGCCAAGCGCTCTGAGGAGCCGCTCCGCAACATCCGCAACATCGAGATATTTCTCGCTCAAATGCGGGTCGGGTACCGCCTGTTGACGCTCGGCAAATGCTCTGGCGATTGTTCGAACGGCCCATTCGGCGTTTACGTGCCGTTCGCGGATCTCGGCTTCGATATTTGGAACGAGTGAAGAGTTTTCGAGTATCAGGAGATGAACACCGAAAATACCCGATGCGGATTCGAGCGAACCTTTCGTCGACTGCGATGTAAGGTGGGTCAACTCGACCGTAGAAAGGTCTACGGCTGCTCGCAGCCTGTCGATCTCGTGTTCTGTTTTCGACGGCGTAAGGTGGATATCGTCCGACATAATGCCAGCGCCGTTGAGGAAGACAATCCGACCGATACCTATACCGCGAGATACCGCCGTCGCGGGGATTCGCAATTCAGATCTTGCTGGAGCCTGATCTTTTGGTGACAATTGATGTTCCCAAACGCCTTATTAAGCAGAGCTATTCAATTAAGCTGCCAAAACTAAAACCACCGCCACTACCGCCGCCCTGATTTGGGAAAAAAGGCTTTAGCAGACCGGCAAAAGCCGCGAGATTGCGTGTCTGAATGAGTATTTCACCCGGTCCGGTAAATTCGGCCACCATGCCCTCGCCGCTCAAAAAGCTCCTTAGATATCCGCTCTTTGAAGCCTTACGGAGGTTATATTGCATGTGAGATTCCCATGCGACAAGGTGCCCCGTGTCCACGACGTATAGGTCACCCTGCCTTAGCGTTCGACGATGGATTGCTCCGAATGAAGAAACAAGCAGCAGCCCAGTTCCCGAAACCTGAAGCAGAAACAGGCCTTCACCGCCGAAGAATGACTTTGAGCCGCCAAATTTAGTGTCAACAACGAGCGTAGTATCACCCGCGAGATAGGAACTAGACTGGACCATGAAAGTCTGGTTTTGCATCTCGATCCCGGCAACATCGCCCGGAGCACCGGGAGCAAATGTGACTTCGCCCGGACCGCCTTTTGCGGTGAAGGTCGAAACAAATGCAGATTCCCCGCCGACAGCCCGTTTCAACGCGCCAAAAACACCGCCTTTCATCTCGGCGGTCAGATCAACGTTGCCCGACATCGAGACCATCGCTCCGGCTTCGGCTGAGATCGACTGTTCGGATCCCAGATTTACAACCGCTAATGCAAATGCACCGGCGTGCTGTATCTCCCACGTATAACCACGCCCCTGTCCGCGTCCGTCTGCGTCGAAATTAAACGCTCCCGCCGGCTGATTCGATTGCCCGCCGGGGGCACCCGCCGGAGCAAAATTGGCAGATGGCGGCTGAGGTGGTGCAGCCTCGATCGTAAACCCGCAGGAGCCGCAAAATCGAGCGCCGTCCATCAACTGTATCGTGCATTTCGGACAATTCATAAAACAACACCTCGCGATTTTTCGATAATTAGTTTGGCCGCAGCGTCCGCATCTGAGGCGAAATCGAGAAAGCTTGTATCAGAATCGCTCACTACAAGATTGGCCTTCCACGCGTCAACGACACCATGCCAGCAGTCGCCGACAAGGACGAGCGGCCGTTTGCCGATGACGCCGGTCGTAAGCTTGTTCCAGACGAGCGAGATCTCCGTCACCGTACCCATGCCGCCGCGAAACGCGACAAAACCCACCGAGCGCGTTATCAGGTTTTGGAGCCGGTCATAAAAATGATCGGTGGCGACTTTGTCGGTGAGATAGCGGTTCGGCTCGGATTTGAACTGGTTCATCACGATACCCAGCACACGGCCGCCTTTTTCTCTGGCACCGCGCGAAGCGGCTTCCATAATGCCGAGGTAGCCACCCGTGCAGATCGTGAATCCAGCCTCGGCGAGCTGTCCGCCCAGGTCCTTTGCCTCCTTGTATTCCGGCGAATCTTCACGGCATTTCGATCCGCCGAATATCGTTACGATCTTGCCTTCAAAGTTTTCGATCACCTGTGTCTCCTCTGATAAACGGTATTATATATCCGTGCCCGTTGTTCACAAACAGCTTCTTACTTTTATACGTTGGTCGGCACCTCATTGCCCGCCTCTTTGATCGCTTTCTGCGTATCGGTCAGCAGAAGTATCACGCTGCCGACGATGAAAAAGAAGATCAATGCAAGGATCGCCGGCCGGTACGAATTAGTAAGCTGCGCAACCAGTCCGAAAACGATCGGCCCGAGCCACGACGTGCCGCGTTCGGAAATAGCGTAGATGCCGAAAAACGCTGATTCCCTGCCTTTCGGGATCATTTTTGAAAATAACGATCGTGACAGGGCCTGTGATCCGCCCAAAACGAACCCGATCGCACCGCTCATCACATACGCCTGTGGGATGGTCTGCAATAACGCAAAGCCATAGATCACGATCGCCGACCAAATGGCGAGCGAAACTAGGATCGCCGTTTTTGAGCTGGTAAAATGCGCGATCCGTTCGAATGTCAGAGCACCGACGATGCCGACGACCTGAGCTATCAGAAAGGCGATGAACAGCACAGAGTTATCAGCGGGCAGGCCTTTTGCAACGAACAGCTCTTGCGTGATAAACAGTCCCGACATCGTTATCACAGTTTGGATACCGTCGTTATAAAGCAAATAGGCCGCGAGAAACCGCAGCGTGTTTTTGAGCTTGAACAGTTCGCGAAACGTCGCGGCGACCTCGCCAAGGCCGGCAGCGATCATTCCCTTTCCCTCCGGGGCTGTGCGAACCGGCATCCGGTTTTTGAGAAACTTGAATGTGAATAGCGAAAAGACGCCCCACCAGATCCCCGAGCCGAGAAAACATAGTCGTTCAGCCATCTCGACCGAGATGCCAAATTTGGTCGCGCTCGACAGGAGTACGAATGCGAGTATCAGGGTTATTGTCGCCCCGGTGTATCCGATCGCAAAACCCCAGCTCGAGACCTTGTCTCTATTTTCTTCCGAGGTTATATCATTAAGAAAAGAATTGAAAAACACGATCGACGCCCCGGCACTAAGGTTTGCAAGGATAAAGGCCACCGAACCGAACAGATAAAGATTTCCCTGCGCAAAAAACAGCAACCCGCACCCAATGGCCCCAAGATAGCAAAAAACAGCCATGAATGCTTTCTTGAGATGCGTGTAGTCAGCGATCGCTCCCATTATCGGGAGTACAAAGATCTGGAGAAACACGGACAGGCCGACCGAGTACGAAAACATCGATTTGGCCGTCACCAGATCGTATCCGGCGAGACTTATAATGACTCCGTTTTCGCCGACAGCCTGTTGGGCAAGTTCGGTCAGGTACGAGCCGACAAGGACGCCCAGAACCACGGCAAAAAAAGCGTGGTTTGCAAAGTCGTACATGACCCAACCGAAGATTTCCTTACGGTCGTCTTTTCGAGGCGTAGTTAGATCCATCGGTTCGATATTAGCTCGGCTGTTTTATGATACCTGTTCACAATAAAGCAGATACGGATATTTGTCTAACCCGTCGTCAATCTTGAGACATTGGCGTAACAAGTTTTCAAAAATTCTCATCTTCCCGTATCATTTTACTTCGCGCTGTTCGCGACACCCGTTATATGAAAGCGATGATCCTCGCTGCCGGGTTTGGCACCCGGCTATTCCCACTTACAATCGACCGCACCAAACCCGCGATCCCGTTTCTGGGTAAACCGCTCGTGGGCTATGTCGCGGAGTATGTCGCAAAATTTGGCATAACTGACGTCGTTGTAAATCTGCACCATCAGCCGCAATCGGTCATCACCGCACTGGGCACTGGCAGCGATTTTGGCGTTACCATCGATTACACGATCGAGCAGCCGGATATCCTCGGAACCGCCGGGGCACTAGATAATGCGCGTCAATACCTCGAAGATGGTACGTTCCTGATCGTAAACGGCAAGATAATCACGGATATCGATATCGCTGCAGCGGTTGAAACTCACCAGAATTCCGGAGCGATCGCGACGATGGTTTTAAAACCGAATCACAAACGCGAAAAATTTACGATCGTACATACCGACGATGGCCTGGTCACCGGATTTGGCGACGACGCGAAGCCAGTTAGCGAAGAGGAGCTTCGCGATGTCGATCACCCGATCATCACGCCGCTGATGTTTACCGGAATTCACATCATGGAGCCTAGCGTTTTCGACTACATCCCGCGGGGCGTTTATTCGGATATCGTGCCGACGTTTTACAATCCGGCATTGCGCAAAGGCGAGAAGATCGCGGCCCATGTGACAGACGCCAATTGGTTCGAATTGTCTACGATTCCCCGCTATCTCGATATCTCGCTTGCAATGATGGGGACGGGCGATGTTCACTTTGGCCGCAATTGTGTCATGGCCGGGGCCGTGAGCCTTAAGGATTCGGTTATCTGGGATGATGTAACCATCGGCGATGGGGCCACGCTGTATCGGACCATCATCGCCGACGGCGTAACGATCGAGCCGGGCGAACATTTTGAAAACGTCGCCATCGTTCGCGCGGATATGGTCCGAAGTTGCGAAGAGATTCCCGTAAAAGCGCTGAAGGGCTACATTCAGGGCGAAAATTATATTGTTCCGCTGAACTGATCACGAAATAATGTCCGACTATCTTGACCGACTTAAAATTTTTCTAAACGAACGTCAGCAGCCGCTCGATGTCGAATCGCTGACAGCCGACGCGTCGATCCGCGAGTATTTCCGCATAATCTGGAATGGCCGCAGTGCGATAGCGTGTGTTTATCCGGAGGCCTTCGACCCGGCGGATCAGTCTTATTTGGACGTGACGAGACTTTTCACCGCAGCCGGTTTGCCGGTCGCCGAGGTTTTGGATTTTGACGGCAATTGTGGCGTGATCGTGCAGGAAGACCTTGGGGATCGTATCCTTCGAGATGTGATGCTTGAGGCCGACGAGGAGCCGCAGGCAAGACTGCGGGATGAGGCAATTTCGCTCATTGCACGAATACAGGCGGCGACCGGCAAAGCGTTTGAAATGAATTCGATAGCGTCGCGGCTCAAGTTTGACCGGGAAAAACTGGAATGGGAGCTGAACTTTTTTAAGACCCACTATTTCGAGACATTTCTAAAAAAGCCGCTTTCACCTGATGACGATGCACGGCTTTCAGCTGAATTCGGCGAACTTGCCGAAGAACTCGAATCATTCGCCTCGGTCCTCTGTCATCGTGATTTTCATGCCGCCAATTTGATGATCGACAGCCAGAACCGTATGCGGATAATCGACCATCAGGACGCTCGTATCGGATCGCCGGCGTACGACCTGGTCTCGTTTCTCCTCGACCGGATCACGTATTTGCCATCGCGTGAATGGCTTGCCGAAAAACGTAAATATTTCCTTGACGTTCGGCGAAAACTGGGCCTCGCGCGTCTCGACGAAGAAGAATTTGCCTACGAATTCCGCCTGCAGACCATTCAGCGATGTTTGAAGGCAGCCGGTACATTCTCGTTCCAATCCGTAAATCGCGGCAAGACGTATTTCGTACCCTTCATCAAACCCATGTTTGGGATATCGCGGCGCGGTGCGGAAAGCCTCGGGCGCTTCCCGGCAATTCAGGAAATCCTCGGCCGCGAACTCGATGGATCAGACCCGTAGATAGTCGCCGCGCCAGTTCTTGATCGCTTGTTTGATATCCTTCGTCTTTGCGAATTCGCCGTTTAGCGTACGTTCGACCAGCCCCGATAATTCCTCATCCGAAGCAAACCGGAGTGCGATGATCTGCCCGACAGGAAGGTCCGATGCGCGCTTTGCCAGTTCGGGTGAGAGCACCTCGCGATATCTCAATCTCTCTTCGAGCCTTATCGTTCGATCCTGGGCTTTCAGTGCCATCAATCTTGCCGCAAGGGCCAGCAGGATCAGAGTGATGCTCAAAAGCACCCAAAACGCGAGGATTTTGCGACCGCTCTCCGGCGGCGCCAGGAACAATCGCACAAGATGCGACAAAAAATTGAGAGCGAGTAGCGGCACTACCACAAAGTGAAACAGTGGGTACCAGCGTGTGTGATTTGAATAGTTTTGTGTATCGGCCATAATTTCTCCCGTTTGGAGTTCCGCCTTTAGGCGGCCCGTTTAAGAAGCCTGCTAAAGCAGGAACTCCAAACTCAGTTAGAGTTTTGTCTGGGCCATAGCCTCAGACACTTTTCCGGTAAAATCCTCACCCGGATTTACAAACAGATTTTGCTCAAAACGGTATTGCTTATCATATAGCTGTTTGTATCGTCCGTCGAGTGCGATCAATTCGTCGTGGCCGCCGCGTTCGAGTATTTCGCCTGCCTCGACAACTAGGATCTGATCTGCACTGCGAATTGTCGAAAGGCGGTGAGCGATCACAAATGTTGTTCGTCCTTTGCGGAGATTGTTCAAACCTTCCTGAATTAACGCTTCCGATTCGCTGTCGAGACTTGACGTCGCTTCGTCGAGTATCAAAATACGCGGATCGGCGAGCAGTGCCCGAGCTATCGCGATACGCTGACGCTGGCCACCCGAAAGTTTGACGCCGCGTTCACCGACGATGGTCTCGTAACCGTTTGCAAATTGCTCGATAAATTCGTCGGCGTTGGCGATCTTGCAAACTTCTTTGATCTTGTCCAGATTTGCCTCTGGATTTGAAAAGCGGATGTTATCGAGGATCGTCCCATCGAACAGAAAATTGTCCTGCAAAACGACGCCCAAATGCCGACGATAATCGCGGAGCTTAACGTCCTGAAGATGTTTGCCGTCGATCTTTATTGTCCCCCCCAAGTCAGAACCACCCGCGGTAGCGGGTGGGTGAAGATGGGTACCGGACGACCCGGAATTGACGACCAACAATGGCGTATCGATTCTAGTTTCTACGGCGTTGAGTGATGGTTGAGTCAAACCACCCGCTACCGCCGGTGGTTCTGACCTGGTGGGCTGAATAAAATTCAACACGAGACTGAGGATTGTCGATTTCCCCGAACCACTGGAACCAACAAGAGCCGTTGTCGCCCCGGCCTCCGAATGAAACGAGATTCCCTTTAGGACCGGCACTCCCGGATCATATTCGAAATACACGTTCTCAAAATCGATAGTTCCCTTAACATCCGGCAACGCTAATTTACCGGCGTCAGCCTCGTCTTCGGTCGTCTTCGCCAGTATTTCGCGAATGCGGTCGAGACCCGCAAGCGCCTCCGTTACCTGGGTGCCGATCGAGGTCAGCTCGATAACGGGCATGGCAAGCAGGAAAGTGAACGAAATATAAAGCAAAAAGTCGCCAAGCGTCATTGTGCCCGCCTGAACGGCATTGCCGCCAATAATTATCATGACTACGGCTATCGCACCTATAATCACCGATGAAAACGATGAAATGGCTGAAACGCCCGTCACGGTTTTTGCCACATTGCGGAACAATTTATGCGCTCCGCGGGCGAACGAAAGTTCCTCGCGTTTCTCCGCCGTGTATGCTTTGACGATGCGAATTCCGCCCAGGCTCTCGCCCAGCCGGCCGGTGACCTCCGCCGTTATCATGCCTCTGTCCCTAAAGACGGGACGCAGCACTTTAAAGGCATACATTAATGCCCCGCCGAAAATCAGGAGAACGACGAGCGTCGCACTTGTCAGTCGCCAGTTGACGTAAAATAAGACACCGAGAGCAATTGACGCGGTGACAAGGCTGCCGAGGATCTGCCCGAGCCCAGTTCCGACGAGATTGCGGATCCCCTCGGCGTCATTCATGATCCGCGAAATGAGAACCCCGCTCTGCGTCGAGTCAAAATAAGAGATCGGCAGACGTTCGATGTGGGACTGAACGTTTTTACGCATTTCCGTGATCGCCCGCTGGGCCGCAACACCTAAGATCTGGGAAAGTGCGAACCCCGTAACACCCTGAATAAGGGTCGAGACGCCGATCACGAGCGCGATCCATTTGAGCAATGAGTAGTTGTGATTGGTAAAGACCTCATCGCCGACATATTTCATGGACGACGGCAGCACCATACCCGCAAGCCGCGAAACGAGCATCAATACGCTGCCAAATACGAGCCGCCAGCGTGCATTCCAAATGATCTTTTTCGCCTCAGCCCATGCGTCGGCATAATTAACCTTCTTTTTCCTTTTTTTTTCGTCTGCCATGTTAGTACAATTTGGGGTTCGATAGCGGCGATGTCAAGCGGCCACCGGTAAGTGCTCATGATTGTCGTATGCTAGAATTGAACTTCGAAAATATGTCATTGTAGAGTAAAAAAGACGGGTCTATGGTAGTTAAGCTATTATAAAGGAGAATATCTTAGCAAAGTCAAAAGAAGTTTATAAAGGTTAATGTTACGGTGATTGAACCTGAACTCGCATTCTTTTAGGTGCAGATGAAAGGTCTCTTTTTTAACTCCATT
>JANYIL010000120.1 GCA_025362075.1 Chloracidobacterium sp. | reverse complement strand
AAAATAACGGTGCTCAGTCTCGAGGGCAGCGGAATGGTCGGTATTCCGGGGTTTTCCAAGCGGCTATTTGACGCTCTGTCACGCGCCTCGATCAACGTGATCCTCATTACGCAGAGCTCATCCGAACATTCGATCTGCGTTGCGATCGAGGAAAAGTCTGCCGAGAACGCCAAGCAGGCCGTCGATCTAGAATTCGAATACGAGATCCACTCGGGCAAGATCGAGCCGCTCAAGGTCGAGAGCGGATTCTCGATCCTCGCTCTGGTCGGCGACAATATGAAGGCCCACACCGGCGTCAGCGGTAAGATGTTCACCACGCTCGGCCACAACGGTATCAACATCACCGCAATCGCTCAGGGGTCGAGCGAGCGAAACATTTCAACGATCATTGCTTCGAAAGACGTGCGAAAGGCTGTAAATACGCTGCACGAGGAATTCTTCTCGGACGGCAATAAACAGATCAATCTCTACATCGCCGGCGTCGGCACGGTGGGCCGCCGACTTATCGAGCAGCTCCGCACGCAGCACCAGCATCTGCTCGATGAGATGCGGCTAAATCTTCGTGTCGTCGGCGTTGCCAATAGCAGCCGGGCGATCGTCGCAAGCGAAGGCGTTGATCTCGCCACCTACAAGGACGAGCTTCCGGCCAGTGACGATACTAACGTTGCGGCATTTACCGACGCCATCCTCGAGCAAAACCTGCGAAACTCGATCTTTGTCGATGTCACCGCGAGTCCGGTTGTCGTCGAAACCTATCCAAAACTGCTCGCAAAAGCCGTCTCGGTCATTGCCTGCAATAAGATCGCCGCGTCATCTAAATACGAAAAATACAGCCACCTCCGCGAACTCGCCCGCGAATTTGGTACGAATTTCTTTTTCGAGACCAATGTCGGGGCCGGTTTGCCAATTATCCACACGCTCAACGATCTGCTCCGCAGCGGCGACCGCGTAAACCGGATCGAGGCCGTTTTGTCCGGCACGCTCAACTTTGTTTTCAACCATTACGACGGCACGCGGCCCTTTGCCGAGGTCGTCAAACAAGCCCAAGACGAGAGTTATACCGAGCCCGATCCGCGGCTAGATCTGAGCGGAACTGATGTTGCCCGCAAGATCCTGATCCTCGCTCGCGAGGCCGGCCACCGCATGGAAATGGGCGACATCACGAACACTGGCTTTTTGCCCGAGTCATGTCTGGCCGGCAGCGTTGACGATTTCTACGCGGAAATGGCAAAGCACGAGCCGCATTTTCGCGGGTTGCTCGACGCGGCCGCGTCTGAGGGGCTGACGCTCAAATACATCGCCTCATTCAACGACGGCGCGGCCTCGGTCGGACTGCAATCCATCGGTCCGGACCATAATTTCGCAAATCTCTCAGGCAAAGACAACGCCGTACTCTTCTACACAAATAGATATTCTGAACAGCCTCTAGTAATCAAAGGTGCAGGGGCGGGAGCGGATGTAACGGCTGCTGGTGTTTTTGCGGACATTATAAGGGCATCGCGTTAACGGTTAGAAACGAAATAGTCGCAGCTAGATCTTCCCGTTCAAGGTCGGGCATTTCTTCAAGGATCTGTTCTGCGGTTAGCCGTGACGCCAAAAGATCTAAAACATTGATCACTCGTATTCTCATGCCGCGAATATGTGGATCGCCTTGGGTTGAATGTGTTGTGATTCGATCCATCAGCTCCGACATAACCTAATTATGGCATGGAGGATGGCTATTTCAAGTAAAATAACCATCCTTAACAGTCTTTGGGTACACAGCAATTAAGTGAACATCGTCTATTGTGGTCCGATATAAAAGACTTTTTAGTGTCCTTCTCGTTTGCCCGGTTTTGGAACAAATGGGGCTGAAATGCGTGTGTCCATGTGAGACCAAAACGTAATCGATGAGACCGACAGCCATGATACGAACAATTCAATTTGTATTCTTACTTCTATTGATCGTAGGCACGATTTTGCCCCAACAACCATTGGCGACTCCTGACAAAAAAAAATTGATAGGCCCCGGAATTGGTGCCTATACTGAGGATCCGCAAGAAATTCTGAAGGCTGCCAGAAAGTCGATCAGGTCTGTCCGAACTCTGACCTATGAGGCCGAATACCGTACTACTGGTTCGATGTCCACACGCGGCGCAGAGTCCACTGGAAAGATCAGCCTTTCCTTTCTTCCTGCAGGAAACCCGCAAAAAGCAAAAATGGCGGCGAGCGGGACTTTTTTCTCCAGCGGTAGTGAAGAAAAAAGCTATTTTCACACTACTTTCAATGGTGAGAAAGTGGAACGGCTTCGGCCCAAAACCAAAACGGTTATTGTCAAAACTTTATCGGTTGACGACCCCAGAGAACGAACTCTGGGCTATGTCACCTCGTTTTTTGGGGGTGGACCGTATCAGTTGCTGATGCTGGAGTATCTGCTCGACACTCCTTTCGAACTCGGCGCTCCCGTTGCCGATTACGAAGGCAGAACTGTGGTCAAAGGCGTCCTTTGCCATGTTGTCTATGTCGAGTATCCAGGGAAAGGGGACGGTAGAACGCGGCGGGAGCGGTGGTTTTTGGGCGTGAAAGACAATTTACCCCGCCGTTCGGAGGCGATCGTCGCAGACAATGATGGACGCTATGGAACGTATGAGCTAACTCTTTCCAATCTGCGTGCCAACACCCCGATTTCGAACCAAACTTTTGCGGTCAAACCCCCGCCCGGATATGTCATCAAGGCTTACGAAGAACCTCCGAAACAATCTTTGCTGAATGTTGGCGAGTCTGCTCCGAATTGGAAGCTGGCTGATGACAATGGCGTCGAACGTCAGCTCACTGATTACCGCGGAAAGATTGTCGTACTGGATTTCTGGGCGACTTGGTGCGGGCCGTGTATTCAGGCGATGCCTGAGCTTCAAAAAGTTTACGATAGGTTTAAAGACCGTGGTGTCGTAGTTTTTGGCATCAATGCATGGGAAGAAAGTAACGCAGCCGAGTTTATGAAGCGAAACGGCTATACATACGGCCTTTTACTGAGAGGTGAAGGAATAGCTAACATGTGGCCTGTTCCGAGTCTCCCAACCCTATACGTTGTCGGACCGGATGGAAAGATCATTCGAAGTCTGACAGGTCTTGATAATAATCTTGCGGGATTTATTGAAAGCCGTCTAAAGGAGGCTGGTAAATAGACGAGCGTCAGATAGTCCGTCGCGGGCCGCAAATTTCTTATTTCAAAATCAGTGCATATCAAAAAGCAGAAACTCGGTCAAATTTTCCAACGCTTTGATCTTCAACGTGATTTCGTCGCTTATCGCGGCACCGTCGCCGGCATCCAGGATTTCGCCGTTCAGATCGAGCGAACCGCTGATGAGCTGCACCCATGCGTGACGCTTTTCAGCTAGGTCGAGCGAGACTTCCTCACCGCTTTTCAGGATCGAAGCGTAGAGTTTTACATCTTGATTGATATGGACCGCACCGTCGTCGCCTCCGCGTGCGGCTATCAATCGCAACTTGCCCTGCTTTTCGTTGGCCGAAAACAGCTTTTGCTCATAGCTTGGCGTCAGCCGGTTTTGCTCCGGTAATATCCAGATCTGCAGCAGATGCGTCTTGTCGGTTTCCGAGCTAAATTCGCTGTGCAGCACGCCCGTTCCGGCGGTCATCCGCTGTACCTCGCCCGGATGTATCGTCTCGCCGTTTCCCATCGAATCGCGGTGCGACAGCTCACCGGTGATAATGTAAGTAATGATCTCCATGTCGCGATGCCCGTGTTTGGGAAAGCCCTGTCCGGGCTCGATGTAGTCTTCGTTAATGACCCGCAGATCGCGAAAACCCATAAAGTGCGGATCGTAATAATCGCTGAATGAAAACGTGTAATGCGTATCGAGCCAGCCGTAATTTGCATGCCCGCGTTCCTTCGATCTTCTAATTTTAATCATCTTAAAAACTCCTTGTTCGTCAGGCTGTTAGTTAGATATTACAAGGGATCGATCGGGATGTAATCATCAATCGTGGTGAGGGTTTTCTAATACTTTCGGGTGAGGAAAATCGCCGCAAAAAGGCGCAGAAAGCGCAAAAAAACTTTAATTTATTATTTCTTTTTTGCGTCTTTTGCGCCGTTTCGCGGCCAATTCATTTCTTTCTTACAACCATTAAGCCATCACGGATCGAAAGGAGGACATTTGCGACGCGGTCATCGGCAAGAACCCTTTTATTGAAATCGTGCAGGGCCTGGGTGTTCTCATCCTTTTCGGCTTCGATGACCTTGCCGCTCCAGAGCACATTGTCGGCGATAATAAAGCCGCCGGGCCGTACCTTGTCAAAAACGAGGTTGTAGTAATTTGAGTAATTGGGTTTGTCGGCGTCGATAAATACGAGATCGAACGTTTCATTTAAGTTTGGGATCAAGTCAGTTGCGGGCCCAAGCAAAAATTCTATCCTGTCATTAAACTCGGTTTTTGCGACAAATTCGCGGGCGACTCGATTCGAGTCCTCTTGTATATCCAATGTAATTACCTTGCCGCCGTCAGCTAAACCTTCGGCGAGGCACAAGGCGGAGTATCCCAGATAGGTCCCGATCTCAAGCACTACTTTTGGCTTGATCATGTGCGAGAGCATCGACAACACTCGGCCCTGGAAAAAGCCGGAGAGCATAGCCGAGTCCTCATAGTGAGCGTAACAATGAGCACGAAGCTCTTGTAGAACGGCGCTTTCGCCTGAGGTCATTTCTTCGGAATATTTGATCACTTCGTCTTTCATACGTCAATTCTAACAAGCCCCCGTTTTATCGCCAAAGTCGCGGCGGACGTGCGGTCAGAGATACCAAGCTTTCCAAATATATTCTGCACGTGGCTCTTTATCGCATTTTCGGTAACGTCTAGGGCAAAGGCGATCTCTTTGTTCGACATGCCGCCGACGATCATTCGCAGGACATTTGATTCGGTCGCCGTCAATTCCTCGTGACCGACATGCTCGCTAAGAATTTCTGCGATCTCGACCGGAATATACTTTTTGCCGGCGTTCACCACGTGAATCGCTTTTAGCAAGTCGTCCGGCTCGACATCTTTGCAAATATAGCCGAGGGCACCCTTTTTCAAGGCACGGCTGATCTCCGAATCCCCCGCGTGTTCGGCAAGCACTATGATCTTCGCCCTGGGCCGTTCGATAAAGTAATTATCGAGATCATCGATCGAGCAGGAATCGGGAAAGTGCAGCCCGAGTATCGTCACGTCCGGCGACAGCTCAGCAAACAGCCGAAAGCCGTCCTTAGCATTGTCCGTCTCACCCGCCAGCGTAATGTCGTCCGTTGCCGCCAGCACAACGTTGATCCCGATCCGCGTCAGTGGCTGGTTTTCGATGAGTAGGACTTTGATCGGATCATTCATAAGCTGGAAACGTAGGCGCCGTCGCTCTGTAATACCGGTTCCTCCGGCGTTACTCCATTTATTATCTTTCTACTTGAATGCTCACCGCGTTCCCAGCGACGCAGCAAATTCCACGATCGGCTTGATGAGGTCGGTGTCATAGTTTGTCTTGACGTGCTGCATGACCGCGGTTATTCGCTCTAATCCCATTCCGGTGTCGACCGAGGGGGCGGGCAGCGGCGTCAGCTTGAATGTGTCGTCGGGCTCGAGCGTGCGATTGTACTGCATAAAGACGAGATTCCAGATCTCCATCATCGTGTCGCCCTCGCCGTTGACCCATTTTGGGTGATTTTTTACCGGGTCCTCGGGGTTTTCCCCCATGTAATAATGGATCTCCGAGCACGGGCCGCACGGGCCGGTGTCGCCCATTTGCCAGAAATTATCCTTGCGGCCGTAGCCGAGTATGCGGTCGGGTTTTGCACCGACAGCTTCCCAAAACGAGCGGGCCTCATCATCCGGCCCGACCTCGTCGTCACCCTCAAAGACCGAAAACCACAGCCGCGTCTCATCTATCTTCAGCTCATTCACCAGAAAATCCCATGCGTAGGTGATCGCCTCTTTCTTAAAGTAGTCGCCGAACGAAAAATTGCCAAGCATCTCAAAAAATGTATGGTGGCGGGCGGTCTTTCCGACCTCGTCGAGGTCGTTGTGCTTGCCGCCGGCACGGATACATTTTTGCGATGAGACGGCGCGTTTATAATCGCGTTTTTCGTCGCCCAGGAATACGTCTTTGAACTGGTTCATTCCCGCATTTGTAAAAAGCAGCGTCGGATCGTTAGCGGGCAGCAGCGGCGACGAATGCACGCGCCGATGGTCGTGGCGTTCAAAATACTCGAGGAATTTCTCTCTGATCTCGTTTCCGGTCATAGAATAAATCTATCACAATGCCGCAAGCCCTGCGCGTAAGCAAGGGCGTAACAGCCAAGTTGGATGTTACGCCCTTGCTCACGTGCTGGCTTCTGCAAGAGAACAGCGACTATTTGCTTTCCTTAAATTTCAGGGCAGGCGAATTCATGCAATACCTCAGGCCGGTCGGCTTTGGACCGTCGTCGAAAACATGTCCAAGATGAGAGTGACATCGGGCGCATAAAATCTCGGTGCGGGTTTCGCCAAGAGTATTGTCCACCTTTTCGATAACATTTTTCTTAAAAGCAGGTTCGAAAAAGCTTGGCCAACCCGTACCGGATTCGAACTTCGCGGCAGACCTAAACAGTGCCAGGCCGCAAGCCGCGCAGTAGAATGTGCCGTGCTTATGGTTGTTAAGCATCGCCTTGTTTGCAAAGGCCCGTTCAGTACCTGCCTCACGCATAATATTGTATTCCTCAGGCGTAAGTTCCTTTTTCCACTCGGCGTCTGTTTTGACGATCTCTTTGCCGTCAAACTCTGCGTCGGTGTATTCGAAGGCGCGTGGGGCTTCGGACGTTTTGCTGGCTGGTGTCGGCTCTGCAGTCGCCGTCTGATTATTTACCGATGCCGCCGCAGCGCAGCCAAACTGACCGATAAAAACCGCCGAGGCCGCTAGACCTATAAGTGCGAATGACGAAAATATAAATTTGTGTTTCATGGCTTTCCTCTTATTTTCTTGCGTAGCCGCATTGCCCATAACAAAAATGTCCCGGGTGACCGGCCTATATCTAAACTAAATTATACTAGATCATCTATTAAATATTCCGAGATAACGGCAACGCGGCGGCGCTAAGATTTGGATCCGCTCTGCGGCCGAAGGACTTTCCCGTCTGTATCAGGCGCTCCCCTCCAGAAATGCCTGAAACGAAACCCTTGATAATGCCTTCGGCCGCTGAACGAAACTGTTTGAAGCTAGTTAGGCATGAGAACCGTGTCGACGACGTGGATGACGCCGTTTGACTGCTTGACATCGGCAATGGTGACCATCGATCTACCGCCTTTTTCGTCGGTGAGGATCAAATGCATGCCGTCCATCGAGGCCCAGAGCTTGCCGCCCGAGACGGTCGTAAACTCGGCCTTACCGTTGCCTTTCTTGATAGCTTTGGCGATTGCCTTCGAATTCATGTTTCCAGCCACGACATGATAGGTCAGTATTTTGACCAATGTCGCTTTATTCTCAGGTTTTAGAACCATTTCAACGGTGCCGGCAGGCAGTTTGTCGAAAGCGCTGTTTGTCGGTGCAAAAACCGTAAACGGGCCCTTGCTTTTCAAAGTATCGACTAAGCCGGCTGCCGTAACCGCCGCGACGAGCGTCGTGTGGTCTTTTGAATTGACGGCGTTTTCGACGATATTTTTCGTCTTATACATAGCTGCGCCGCCGACCATCGGGTTGCCCGATTTATCGCCCATCATCTGTGCCGAAGCAACATTTGCCGCAAACGCCACGCCAAGAACCAAAACAACTAATGAAAAAAATGATTTCATGTTAATTTCTCCTTTTTGTCTTTATTTTATGAAAAGGCTTTTCCGTCCCTTTGTTGTTGTTTTCGAGAAGCGTCGAGATTTGGATTCAAAAAAAATTCCTGTCAGAACCGGGAACGATAGTGACTGGGTTCTTGAGGCCCACAACGGTCGCTCCCGGTTCTAACCTGCCCCTTTCCCATCTTGTCCCGCTCTTGTCCCGCTCCGGTGCGGGACATGCAAACCACTATATCTATTGAAGTTATGGCGATATTTAGCC
>JANYIL010000062.1 GCA_025362075.1 Chloracidobacterium sp. | reverse complement strand
TGAAGTCACTCAAAGAATCGACAAAATCCGAGAGGGTTATTTCGTCGGTATTGCCTACACGTAAATAAATTGTGTCGCTTGAATAGTCGCTCATGCTTTTTACTGGCCTCCGTGATACACTAATATCAAGCCAGCGTTGCGAGATGTTGATAGCATGGGTGCAACCGCAGGTGTGAAGAGTTTTTTTCCTGAGCGAAGTCCGGGCATGGCCTTCGTCTAAACCTCTCCGTATTAAAAATAGAACAGCTAAATATACATTGCAAGGGTTTGAAAATCAAACCCTTTTGGGACGCCCGCGTTTCTTTTGAGGTTTATTAGCGTCCTGTTTCATAGCCGATTAGCTGTGAATAGGTAAGACGCTTTCCGCTAATCAGCTCGATCATAGACATAAAACGCATTTGGTCGTTACCCTCACGTTCGTTATATCTAAACATTTGCTCTTCTATATATTTCTGCAAGTGGGCGGGCGAAACTGAAACGTAAGTTCCCTTGATAGTTCGTTTCAAGAGGCTCCAGAAGTTTTCGATATTGTTAGTATGAATGTTATCCCGAACATAGGTAACGGCGTGATTGACGTATTGATGGACGTAAAGATCGCGAAGATTTCGATACGAGCGAAATTCGTCAGTCATTAGCTCCGAACCGTGTTCGACATTTTCTAATACGACCTCACGCACAGTTTCAGCAGTGCGGTCGGTGATAATTTTCGCTTTTACTTTGCCGCCCCTTTGAACCATTCCCATAACGGTGGTTTTGTGAGCGGTAGAACCTTGCCGGATGGTCTTAGACTTACGAGCCGAGGCATTCATTTTTCGCGGATTCGCACCAATAGCAGTTTCGTCACATTCTACTTCGCCCGAGAGTTTTTCAATAGTGCCAGTGGTCATTGCGGTTCTGATGCGATGCAAGACGAACCAAGCGCTTTTTTGGGTTATACCTAATGCACGGTGCAGTTCATAGGAACTGATGCCGTTCTTAGCGTTGGCGATCTTCCACATCGCAATAAGCCACTTGTCCAACTTGATAGCTGAATCTTCAAAGATGGTTCCGATTTTAATAGAAAACTGCTTTCGGCATTCTTTCGCTTTGCACTTGAAAATCTTTCGAGTAGAAAGAAAATAAACGGTGTTATTTCCGCAATGAGGACAGACCGGATTACCGTCTAGCCAACGTAAGGATGCAACAAAATCAATACAGATTTGTTCGTCGGCAAAGTATCTAACAGCTTGGATTTCGGTTTTGGGTAGTGCGTTCTCTTTCATAGTATAATAAGAATAGCACTATCCGTTTGGTGTGTCAAGTATATTATTGCCGTTATAAGTTATTCCGAAAGTGACTTATTTGCGTTTTACTTCGATCAGCGGCGAATTCTTTCCTTCGCTGGTCAGGAAGATGGCGGTTCCGTCGACGTTGTAGCAGACGGCCTCGCCCTGGGCGAGCGGGCCGCGATCGATCCTTTCGGGGGCCTGTTTCCAGACCTCGTCAAAATTTGCCGCATTTTTGGGCACCGTGTATTCGTAGGCTTGGGTGTAGTCGCAGATTATCACATGCTGGCCATCGGGCGAGATGTCGCCGCCGGTCAGGAAACCATTCGGGATCGCGGGGACGGACAACTCGCCGATCTTTTCGGCTTTGACCAGGTCGCCGCGATCAAAATCGGGTTTGATCCGAAATATGCCCGCCGGACCGCTCACGTGTTTGGTAATGACGTAGATATCACCGTTTTTGGGATTGACCATGAGCGTTTCGGCGTCGGAATTGCGTTCCGGATAGCTAAAACGAATAACGGACGCATTTGACGCGGTCAAAGGTGCCCGGCGGGACGAGCTGGCACCGTCGGGCGTAACTACGGGCTCGGCGATACGGTATATCGCGTGTTCCGGGCGTTTTGCTTTGTTGTCACCGATCTCGCCAATGTAGATAAAGCATTTTCCGCGATTGTCCTTATAGGCGGCGATGTCTTCCCAGTCGATGTTCTGAGCATTTGGAACTTTCCACGTGCCAAGGCTGTCGCCCTTGAAACTGACGGCAAAAATAAAAGCGTCGTCACCGGAATCGTTGTGCGTCCAGAGCACGCCGTTCTGGCAGCGGGACGCCGCGATGCCGCTGCTCTCGGTAATGTCGGGGGACCTGATCGTTCCGATAACGACGGGATGGCCAAAATGCGAAACCGTATCGTTTTCGACAACGGTCGAGGACACAGGAGAGCAGGCCGAAAAAAGTAGGCCTAGCAGCAAACTCGATATGACAAAAGCGGAAAATTTAGCTATAGTTTTGTTCGACATACTTCACTAGTCTTTGCATTATAACGCAGGCGTTTAGATGCAGGTTCCTGACTTAGCAGTTTATTTTTTTTGTAACGCATTTTGATCTAAGCGGTATGATCGTTGGAACGGAATGGTTGATCGAGGCGACGGGTTGCGACAAGGCTGCCCTGCGCGATGAATCCGTTCTGCGTTGGATACTCGACCGCGTAATCGCGGAGCTTGGCTTAAAAGCGATCGGCTCCGTCTGGCACAAATTCGAGGGCGAGGGCGGCGTCACCGGCCTCGTGGCGTTGACCGAGTCGCACCTTGCCTGTCACACCTATCCGGAACACCAAACCGGGACATTTAATCTTTACTGCTGCCGCGAGCGGCCCGAGTGGGATTGGGATGCAAACCTCAAGACCGTTCTTCGCGCTGCCCAAGTTACGGTTACAAAGATAGACCGGGGAGGATCTCAAATTTCAGATCTGAGATTTGAAACCGCAGGAGGCGAACGATGAGCGTGCTAAAGGCAAATTGCCCGACCTGCGGGGCGTCGATCGAATTTACGGCCGGTTCGACCATAGTTCTGGTGTGCCCATACTGCCGCTCGGCGGTCGCGAGGACTGATCGTGGACTTGAAGACCTGGGCAAGGTCGCCGAAATTGCCGATTCGGAATCTCCGCTAAAGCTAGGCCTGAAAGGGACATACAAAGATACACATTTTGAGCTGACCGGCCGGGCGCAAAACCGGCATGAGCTGGGCGGGTATTGGGACGAATGGTACGCAACGTTCTCAAACGGCTGGGTCGGCTGGCTGGCCGAGGCACAAGGGCGATTTTACCTGACGTTTTATCAGCCTCTACCCGCAGGCGTTGCCTTGCCGACGTTTGACGGGTTGCAGCTTGGCCAGACGATCCCAGAGATACCGAGCCCGACACCGCTGATGGTTCAGGAACGCGGCCACGGAACGGCGGTCGCTGCCGATGGCGAGATACCGTACAGGCTGACGCCCGGCGAGCAATTTGCGTACGCCGATCTCGCGGGCAAGAACAATGCATTTGCGACGATCGATTACAGCATGGACCCGCCGTGGGTCTTTGTCGGTGCCCAGGTCACGCTTGCTGAGATCGGGCTCGGCGATGCAAAACCTGTCCAGCGTGAGGCACGGACGGTCTCGGCAACCGGTATGGGATGCCCGAACTGCGGCGGGCCGCTATCGCTCACGGCTCCCGACAAGGCCGAACGCGTAACATGTCCGAACTGCAATTCGCTGCTCGATGTCAATAAGGGCAAGCTCACCTATCTCAAGGCCCTCAATCCGCCGCCGGAACAGCCTGATTTTGTCGCGCCGATCGGTGCCGAGGGCGTGTTTCCCGGCGACGTCAAATTCAAGATCATCGGCGCCGTCGTCCGCAGCGTTACCATTGACGGTATCAAGTATTATTGGCACGAATACCTGTTGTACAACCCGATGGTTGGGTTTCGCTGGCTGGTGCATTCGGATAACCACTGGAATTTTGTCGAACCGGTGAATGCCGCCGAGGTCGAGCCGCTCGGTACGACAGTCAATTACAACGGCAATACGTTCAAGATCTTTCAGGACGCGCCGGCGGTTGTCGAGTACGTCAAAGGCGAATTTTACTGGCGTGTCGAGCAGGGCGAGACCGTCCGTGCAGTCGATTATGTCGCCGCCCCATTGATGCTGTCGCAGGAGATCTCGCAGAACGAGATCAATTGGTCGGTCGGCACCTACATGACCAATGATGAGATCGAAAAGATCTTCGGCATCTCGGGCCTGCCGCGGCCGTGGGGCATCGCACCGAATCAGCCGTTTACGGGGCGTTTTTATTACACGTGGGGAGCGTTGCCGCTGCTGCTGCTGATCGTGGTGGCGATATTTAGCATCCCTCTGACGGGGCTCACGAAAACGGTCATGTCGCAGGATGTCGTGCTGCCGCCGATGGCTAACGCGACGACCGAGCAGATCGTCACCAGTCAGCCGTTCGATCTAAAAGGGAACCAGAATGTCCGCGTTACAGCGGGAGCCCAGGTCGATAATTCATGGGCGAGCCTGGATGTCGATCTGGTCAACGAGCAGAGCGGTGCGATCGCCGAAGAGATCAATATCCCGATCGAATATTACAGCGGTGTCGATGACGGCGAATCTTGGAGCGAGGGCGATAAGTCGACCGACGCAACGTTGTCGTCGGTCCCGGCCGGGAAATATACGCTGCACGTGCATGGTACCTGGGAGAAATGGCAGACTCAGATACCTGTCTCCGTTAAGGTCGAGCAGGGCGTGAACCGCGGCGTCAATTTCTGCTGCGCGTTCCTCGTTTTGCTGATAATGCCGATCCTTGGGCTGTTTCGTAAAATGTCGTTCGAATCCGGTCGGTGGAAAGAGAGCATGTTTAGCTCTAGCGGGGCGTCATCGTCGGATAGTTCGGACGACTCGGAGGAGTGAGTTTGTAGAGTTTGTAGAGTTCGTTGAGAAAATGTTTTTCTCAACGAACTCTACAAACTCAATAAACTATTAAGACTTATGTTAAAAAAACTCTATATGGTTTTCGGTATCGGCATCCTTGCATTTTATGGGGTCTCGACCTGGTTTGGCTGGGAATTGGCTAATTCCGGCAGCCACTCGCGTTTGGGAGTGCCGTTCTTTTATTCAGGATTTCACGGAGGAAAATAATGTTGAATTTGCTAACAATCGCCCCGGTTCTCGGGCTCGCCGTTGAGTTGGATAAGCTTTGGACCACTATCGAAACAACGGTCATATTTGTCGCTTTTGGCCTGGTCGTATTTGCACTTGCTTTCCTTATCATCGTGTTGGTTGCTCCATTCTCGGTCAAGAAAGAGATCGAAGTCGACCAGAATACTTCGCTCGCGATCATTATCGGAGCTGTAATAATTGGCGTCGCAATGATTATTTCGGCGGCTGTCCACAGCTAAGCCAAATTGAAAAACGGAAAATGGAAAGCGGAAAATGACTGCTGTTTTTTCATTTTCCGTTATCCGTTATCCATTTTCCGTTTTTATGAAACGCGCGCCGCTACTTTTTCTCAACGTCTTTGTCATCGCCACATGCGGGCTCTTTTATGAGCTGCTTGCGGGAACCCTTTCGAGCTACGTCCTTGGCGATTCCGTCACACAATTTTCGATAATCATCGGCATTTACCTGTTTGCAATGGGCGTCGGTTCGTGGCTGTCGCGATTTATCGATAAGGATATCGCCGGTAAATTTGTCGAGGTTGAGCTGGCGGTGGCGGTCGTCGGCGGATTTTCGGCACCGCTGCTGTTTCTGACATTCGCCCATCTTTCGTATTTCAGTATCGTGCTCTACGGCGTCGTTTTTGTGATTGGCGTTCTGGTCGGCCTCGAGATTCCGCTGCTAATGCGGATCCTGAAAGACGAACTCGATTTCAAAGATCTCGTTTCGCGAGTTCTTGCATTTGATTACATCGGAGCTCTGGCGGCATCGCTGCTGTTCCCGATATTTCTTGTTCCAAAATTAGGACTCACCCGCACGTCGCTGCTCTTTGGCATGTTCAACGCGGGCGTAGGAATCTGGGGAACGTGGCTGCTGCTGCCGCTGATCAAAAAAAATGTAACGATCATGCGTGTCAAAGGCGCCGTGATCCTCGTTCTCCTGATAATTGCCTTTATCAAGGCCGACCGGTTGACGACGCTCGCCGAGGACGCCCTGTTTGCCGACAACATCATTTACGCCAAAAGCTCGCCGTATCAGCGGATCGTCGTGACCAAAGGAAAGCTTGGCTACTCGCTTTTCCTGAACGGCAATCTGCAATTCAGTTCGTTTGACGAATACCGTTATCACGAAGCGCTCGTCCATCCGCCGTTTGCGGCATATGACGGAGTCGCAAAACGCGTGCTCGTACTGGGCGGTGGCGACGGCCTTGCGTTGCGCGAGATCGAAAAATACGATTCGGTAGAATTTATCCAGCTCGTCGATCTCGATCCGGATATGACGAAAGTCTCGGTCGCGGTGCCTCCGCTTGGCGAGCTAAACAAGCATTCGTTCAGCGACCCGCGCGTGCACGTGACAAACGCGGACGCATTCGTCTGGCTCGACAATACGCAGACCGAGCCATTCGACATCGCCATCGTCGATTTTCCGGACCCGAACAATTTTGCCCTCGGCAAGCTCTACACGACCCGCTTTTACAACCTTCTGAAAAACAAGCTCAAGCCCGATTCGTCGGTCGTTATTCAGACCACCTCACCGCTCGTTGCCCGTAAATCGTTCTGGTGTATCGTCAAAACCCTCGAATCTGTAGGTTTCACTGTCCGCCCATATCAAACGACGGTGCCGAGCTTTGGCATCTGGGGCTACGCACTCGCAAAACTACAGCCTTTTGACCAACCGGCTAAGCCGCCGGCGGGCATCGAGCTTCGTTTTCTCAACGACAATTCTTTTGCGTCAATGTTTGAATTTCCTAGCGACACATCACGTCCAAACGACGAGATCGAGATAAACAGGTTAGATAATCAAGCATTGGTTCGATATTATGAGGCTGAGTGGCGACGGTTTGAGCAATAGCATCTCCGGAATAAGTTATAAGTAATAGGTGAAAGGTTAAAAGTTATGGCAGATCCATTGAGAGATAAGTCTTATGCTTTTGCATTGCGGATCGTTAGATTGAGCGAGTTCTCCATTCGGAAAAGAAGGAGTTTGTAATTTCGAAAAAGATCCTCGACAGCGGTATCAACATTGGTTTGTTCATCGAGGAAGGCAAACAGGGTGACGATCGAATCGAACTCCGTCAAAAATATTCGATAGCAAATAAAGAAGCCTTTAAAACAAACTACTCCGTCTTTTGAGAGATGGCGAGTTTATCAGCGAGACACAGACCAGATCACTACTCGATGATTGCGAAGAGCTTCAGAAAATGCTGATATCAGCCATCAAAACACTCCGGGAAACCGAACAATAACTTATTACCTTTCACTTTGTACCTATCACTTATTCCGTATGACCCTCACACGACGAGAACTGCTGACCCTATTCCTCGGAGCACCGTTTGCGTTTGCTGCGTGCCAGTCGGAAGAATCGCGCCTGTTTCCCGAAGGCGAGATTATAGGGCAATCCGCAAGTCTGGGGCACGTTCTTAGAGAAAACCGCAAATTTGAAGTTCCTGCCGACAAATGGGAAACGAAAAGGGTCGTGATCGTCGGTGGCGGTGTTGCGGGGCTGACGGCGGCGTGGAAGTTCAAGAAAGATAATTTCAACGATTTTGTCCTGCTCGAACTTGAAAAGGAGATCGGGGGCACGGCCCGCAGCGATCGTGGTGAGCCGGTTGGCTATCCGTGGGGGGCGCATTATCTGCCGGTACCGTTTAAGGAAAACAACGACCTGATCTCGTTTCTGGACGAGATGTCGCTGATCGAAGGGCGCGATGCCTTAGGCGAAGTTGTGGTCAAAGAGCAGTTTCTATGCCGTGAACCCGAGGAGCGCGTATTTTACAAAGGCCGTTGGTATGAAGGGCTTTATCTCAACGCCGGAGCGAGCGAGGATGATAAGCGGCAATTCGCAGACTTTCAGAAACATATCGATAAGTGGGTCAACTGGCGTGATGCTCGCGGGCGGCGGGCGTTTGTCGTGCCGCTTGAGATGTGCTCGAACGACGCGACCGTTACAGCTCTCGATAAGCTCACATTTGCCGAATGGCTGCGGCAGAATGGTTTCACGTCCGAGCGGCTGCTCTGGTATTGCGATTACGCGACCCGCGACGATTACGGGCTCAAGGTCGATCAGGCGTCGGCGTGGGTCGGGCTGTTCTATTTTTGCTCGCGTGTCCGCAAAAGCGGCGCGGAATCGCAGCCGTTCATAACTTGCCCGGAGGGCAACGGCCAGTTTGTAAATCATTTTTACGACAAGGTCAAAGACAACGTTCGCAGATCGCAGATGGTCGTCTCGGTCGAGCCAAACGAAAAGGGCGTCGATGTTGTTTGCCTCGACGGTAACGAGATTCGAGGCATTCATTGCGAAAAGATCATTTACTCATCGCCTGTATTTACGGCACCGTGGGTCATACGTGGTTTTCGCGAAAACCCGCCGTTTGCCGCCGGCGAATTTCAGCACAATGCGTGGTTCGTAGCCAATCTTTTTCTGAAAGACCGGCCGAAACCGAGGTTCCCAAAGGATTTTCCGCTATCCTGGGACAACGTTTTGTACGAAAGCCCATCGCTCGGTTATGTGACCGCGACCCATCAAAAAGGCATCGATTACGGCCCGACGATCCTGACCTATTACTATCCGATGTGTGCCGAACCGAATGGCCGAACGACGCTCTTTAATTACGAATGGAAACAGCTTGCCGATGTCTGCCTGACCGATCTTGCTCGGGCGCATCCGGATATTTACGAATTGACGGAGCGGCTCGACGTGATGCGTTGGGGCCATGCGATGATTAGCCCAAGGCCAAATTTTATATGGAGTGGCATTCGCGAAAAGGCGGTTAAGCCGTACCGCAACATCCATTTTGCCCACACCGACCTGAGCGGCATCGCGCTTTTTGAAGAAGCGTTTTATCATGGACTGCACGCTGCGGGTGAGATCATATGACTGGAGCGGCAAGCATCCCGGCTTGCCAGCGGTCGAAAGACCGCCGTTGAGATCGGATAAATTCAATGTGAGATGCGCGGGAGTGCCGTAACGTCGGAGGAACCGGCGTGGCAAGCAAGGATGCTTGCCGCTCCAGTCGGTTTATGGACGCAACACTTTCAAAAACAAACTACTGGCTCTTTTCCCGTGAGATCGATCTGACGGTCTTTTTGGGGAGCGCCGTTGCGTCGCTTTTGCTGCTGGTGGTCGGTTCACAGATCGGCCTGTTGAATGGCGAATCGCCGGAGTGGACATGGGTGATGGCGGTACTTTTTATCGACGTCGCACACGTCTGGTCGACCAGCTTCCGCGTCTATTTTGATAAGGAAGAGTTCAAACGCCGGTTTTGGCTTTATCTGTTGGTGCCGGTTTTTGGTTATGCGATCGGCGTTGCGCTCTATTCCGAGGGCGAGCTTATTTTTTGGAAGGCGCTCGCGGCGGTCGCGGTTTTTCATTTTATCAGGCAGCAATACGGTTGGGTAAATCTCTATCGGCGCAAACTCAAGGAAACGGAACGTTGGACGTGGTGGGTCGATGCGGCAGCGATCTACCTGGCGAGCGTTTATCCCCTTGCGTTTTGGATGACGCGGCTGCCGCGTAATTTTGAGTGGTTCGTAAAGAACGATTTCATATCGATACCGGCAATCGTCGAAACGATTCTTTTTCCAATCTACGTTCTTGCGTTGACCGCTTATTTTGCAAAATCGATCTATCTCTATTTCACACACGGCTTTCTGAATATCGGCAAGGACATCGTCGTCGCGACGACAGCTATCTGCTGGTATATAGGCATCGTGTATTTCAATTCGGACTATGCCTTTACGGTGACCAACGTGATCATCCACGGCGTGCCGTATTTTGCATTGATCTATGTTTACGCCCGGATGCGGAGGGAGACGACGGGTCGCGTTTACCGCGTGCTGTCGTCAAACTGGCTAGTATTCCTTGCCACACTCTGGGCCCTGGCGTATTTCGAAGAGCTTTTCTGGCATCGCGGCGTGTGGCATGAGCGGCAATGGCTATTCGGCGGCGACTGGAACTGGACCCACGACATGCGGACATTTATCGCACCGCTGCTCGCTCTGCCGCAACTGACGCATTACGTGCTGGATGGATTTGTCTGGCGGAGGAAGAATAATCCCGATTTCCGCTTGATCTGAGTGCTTAGCCGCCCGGTATCATTCACCTCACAAAACAGATTGGATACCCCTTCGTGGAGTTACGCTTACCGTCTGGACTTTGCGGTCGCGAACGATCTTCAGGGTGACATCGCCTTCAGTTTTCTCGCTTATGGAGCGAACGAGTCCAAGTGCGCCTTTAAGGGATACACCGTCGATTTCTACGATCACGTCCCCGGCCTTGAGTCCCGCAATCGAGGCAGCCGAATTGTCGCCTACCGCGTTAATGAGTATTCCGCCATCGACGCCAAAATATTGGGCAAGCTGCTCAGTCAACGGCGTAAGTCCGACACCGATCTGAGGGATCGATCTTCCTTGGAATCGGCTCGCCACCAGGATCGTCTTCGGTCCGGCCTCTTCGAAAAACAAGTTTTCTTGCAAGAGAATATAATCCAGCGCCGTTGCCGACGTTACATTCTTAAGATCAACATACGTCTTTCTGCCCGTCCCACGGAACGATTCACCATCAAACAGGACGTTGAGATTTAGATCGCGTGCCAGCTCTTTGATAACGAACTGTAGGTCGATACCACCCGGAAAAGGTAAGTCACGCAGCCGTTCGGTTCCCCGTGCGCTCGATGTCTTTGCGGCCTTGTCCACGTTTTCCTTTTGAGCATCCATAGTTTGCGCGGTCACGAAAACAAAAGATGAAGCGACGATTAGGATAAAAGCGAGTGATCTGATAATCATGAGAACCCTCCAAGAGGACTACTAACGACCGGTTCTTTACGGTTTAGATATGATTTTTGTTGCTCGACCAACGGAAAACGTTGCCTCAACAGCGTTCCAGTCCTTTCAATCTGTCGGCGGCGGCGTCTAGCGTTTCGTCCTTTTTGCAGAAACAGAACCGAACCAACTGTGATCCCATTGCCGGGTCATGGTAAAACGACGAGCCCGGCACAACCGCGACTCCGATCTCGCGGATCAGGTGTTTTGTAAATTCGATGTCGTTAGGAAAGCCAAACGCCGAAATATCGCACATTACATAGTAGGCGCCGTCCGGAAGGTCGCATTTGAATCCGGCGTTTTGCAGTATCGGGACGATAAAATCGCGTTTTTTCTGGTAGTCACGCTGGAGATCGTCGTAGTAGCTGGGCGGCAAACCCAGAGCATAGGCACCGGCGTGCTGGAGCGGATTTGCGGCGCCGACGGTTAGAAAGTCGTGGACCTTGCGGATCGCTGAGGTGATATCAGGCGGGGCGATGCAGTAACCGACGCGCCAACCGGTCACTGAATATGTTTTGGATAGCGAATTTACGACAACCGTCCGTTCACGCATCCCTTCGATATTGGCCATGCAGGTGTGGGGAGTTGTCGGTTGTCGGTTGTCGGTTATCAGTCGTTCTTCGGACTTATCATTTTCCGTTATCCGTTTTCCGTTTTTCGCTAGATCGTAGATGATGTGTTCGTAGATCTCGTCGGTAAAACAAAGAGCGTCAAATTCCTTGCAGAGGTCGGCAATGAATTCGAGTTCATCGCGGGTAAAGACCTTGCCCGTCGGATTGTTCGGATTGCAGATGATGATCCCCTTGGTCTTCTCGTTGAATGCGGAGCGCAGCTCTTCGCGGTCAAAGATAAAACTGTTATCCGTCCGATACAGCGGCACATGCCGCGGCGTCGCGTCCGAGAGGATCGCGTCGGGGGCGTAATTTTCGTAGAAAGGTTCGAAAACGACGACCTCTTCGCCCGGATCGACCGTCGCCATCATCGCGGCGATCATACCTTCGGTTGATCCGCACGTGACCGTGATCTCGGTTTCCGGATCAACATCCATTCCCAAAAACCACTTTGTTTTAGCCGCAATGGCGTCGCGAAAGCTCTTAACGCCCCACGTTATCGCATATTGGTTATGGTCGGCGGCGATCGCCTCGATGGCCTTTTGCTTGATGTCGTCCGGAGCGGCAAAATCGGGGAAGCCCTGACCGAGATTAACGGCCCCGTATTTTAACGCCTCACGTGTCATCTCGCGGATGACCGATTCGGTAAAGCTCGCGGCTTTGCTTGAGATGCGGTTTTTAGAAATTTTGGGTTGCGTCATCTAGCCCTTTTCCTCACTTTCGAGCCACAAAATATCATTTTGATCCTTAGGACGGTTGGACGCCTTTTTATTTATTAACAAATGCTCCTTTCCTATTACCGGAACACTCATGTCTTCAACGCCTATCATGGTATGATCCTTCCAAGCGTCGTCGAAATCTACGCCATCTATCTTCAGAATTACGTCAATACGAGTCGGAATCACGCCCATTTGGAAAACGGTTCCAGGCGTTTGCAAATCATCTAGCGTCAGATCAAACAGGGGTGCGCCAAATTCTTGCAAAGCCTTCCAAACCCTTTTTGCGTTTTCAGCGGAGCATCGAATCCACAGATCAATATCGCCAGTTGATCGAAGGTATCCGTGAAAGGCAACCGCGAAACCACCCACAACCATAAATTCAACTTTTTCGGCGGTAAACGCGAACAATATGTCTTTGAAGTTTTGGTTCAGCAATATGGCCTCCTGTGAAAGCCCAAGCGTCCTGAGTCAGTTGCCACATCATTCCCCAACGTTCTTCGGGGGTTGTAGTCTTGCGTAGATCCGCAGCGTCCTCTTGCTCGGACATTTTGACAATTCGTGTTTGACGGTTTTTCGCGGTCATTTACCTCTTATTTTAACACGATTTATTCGAACAGACTCGCCTTATAGCCCCCTCGCTTTTGCACGGCAAACGGCGAATTGACTTTCAACATCATACTGACCGTCAAGATCAGCCGGTAAATATGGTTGTTTCGCGCGTCGATGTGCGTTAAACTCTGATTTTGTAACGCAGTTGGAGGTTTTGCCGTGAAAATTAAATATTTATTTGTCTTATTCATTTCGATTTTGCTGTACAGTTCGTCGTCCGCCCAGAGCACTATGCCCTTTACTTCTCCGCCGCCCGTTTCTACAAAAACACCGCCGCCGAGGACCTACATGCTTGGCCCCGGTGACGAGGTGACGGTGAAGGTGCTCGGCGAAGAGCAATTTGGTTTTATGGCGGTCGTCAATGAAGCGGGAAAGATCAAACTGCCATTCTCGACCAAGCCCGTCATCGCCCAATGTCGAACGGAAGACGAGCTGACTGCCGATATCACAGCGGGGCTCAGTCAATACCTTAAGGACCCGGCGGTCAGTCTGCAACTCAAGAAAAACAGCCGTCCGCCCACGTATATCTACGGCGAGGTCAACTCTCCGCAGACTCTCGTGCTTTACCGCAAAGCGACGCTGATGGAATTTATCTCGTGGGCCGGCGGCGTTAAGGAAGAGGCCGGCGGCACCGTTCAGGTCTTTCGAAACACGCCGCCGATATGTGCAGATCCGGGAGATGATACCAATTGGAAGTCGCAGTCCAGCGACCCGACCGATGTCCCGTCGCGTATTTACAGCATTGCAAATCTCAAGCTTGGAAAGGAAGATTCGAATCCGATCATTCTGCCGGGCGACATAATTGAGGTTAAACGGGCAGTGCCCGTCTATATCATGGGCGAGGTTCAGGCTCCGCAGGGCATTTACCTAAAAGAAGGCGGCCTCTCGCTTTCAGAGGCGATCGCCAAGGTAAGCGGCCCGAGGGCCGAGGCCAAGACGAAGGAAATCAAGGTATATCGCCTGAAACCGAACGGCGACCCCAATTCGATCCAGGAACGCGAGGTCATCGTGGCCAACTACGATCTAATCAAGGCCGGAAAGCAGAAGGATATCATGCTAAAACCGCAGGATATCGTCGAGGTGGGCAAGGCCAAAGAAAGCACCGCGCTACAGATTCTGAAATTTGCTCTCGGCGCCGGTAAGGCGACTGTGATGGCCGCCAGTACGGGCGGGGGTTACAGGGCGGTTTACTAAACCTCCGGTATCATACTCTAACATTCGCGTCGTTGTAGATCTTATCTATAACGGCGCGATATTTTTCGTCCACGACCCGGCGTTTTACTTTTAATGTCGGCGTCAGCTCGCCGCTCTCGACCGTCATTTCATACTCGAGCAGGGCAAAGCTCTTTACCTTTTCATATTTCGCTAGATTCTGTGTCATCGCTTCGATCTGGCGGGAAAAAAGGTCGAGGATACGCGGGTTATGGCAAAACTCGGTGGGCGTCGAGATGTCCAGCTCTTTCAGTTTTGCGTAGGACTCGAGCATTTCAAAATTCGGCACGATCAAGGCGGCGGGGAATCTTCGCTCGTTGCCGACCAGTACGACCTGATTGACGAACCGCGAACCGCGCAGCATCTGTTCGATCGGCCCCGGGGCGATGTATTTGCCACCCGACGTCTTGAATAGTTCTTTTTTTCGGTCGGTTATCTTTAGATACCCATCCACGTCGATAGCGCCGATGTCGCCCGTTTTGAACCAGCCATCGTCGGTAAAGGCGTCGGCCGTCGCCTCGGGTTTGTGATAATAGCCCGCCATGACTCCGGGACCGCTCACCTCGATCTCGCCATCTTTAGCGATCCGCATCTGTACGTTTCTGATCGGCTTGCCAACGGTGCCAACCCGGACGTTCACTGGGTTACTCGATGAGATCACCGGCGAGGTCTCGGTCAAGCCATAGCCCTGCATTATCGAAATTCCGGCTCCGGTAAAAATGAGAAATATCTCATCCGACAGCGCCGCCCCGCCCGTTATGCAAAAACGCAGATTGCCGCCAAAAAACTCGCGTAGCTTGGCATAGACGATCGTATCCGCCACGCTGTGCTTGGCGGCGAGGGCCATCGATATCGCCTCTCCGGCCTCATGCACGGCCGCAAATTCTTTCGCCACCTCGATCGCCCAGTCAAAGACAACCTCGTTGATCCGTCCGGCCTGGGCCGCTTTCAGCCGCGCCCGTTCGAATACCTTTTCGAATATCCGCGGCACTCCGATAAAGATCGTCGGCCGGACCTCTTTGAGATTGTCCGGCACCTTGTCGATCGACTCGGCAAAATGCACGCGCATGCCGTACATGATGTACACGTACATGCCGGTGCGTTCGAACACATGCGACAGCGGCAGCACCGACAGCGAAACGTCCCTGCCGGTAAACCCGTATCGTTCGCTTGCGTCGATGACATTTGAGATGAGATTGGCGTGCGTGAGCATCACGCCCTTTGGTTCGCCGGTCGTGCCGCTGGTGTAGATCAGCGTCGCGATGTCGTCCGATTTGACGGCATGCCGCGATTCCTCCGACAGCCCGGGCTTTTCATCTCCAAGAGCAACTCCTGCTGTTTCGAGTTGGGCAAGCGAGAGAATATTTTTGCCGTTAGCCCCGTCGGGCCTGAAAATAACAAACGACTCGATCGAATCGCAGCCAGCCAGAGCGCTTTCCAACCTATCGTAAGTCTCAATATCCTGCAAAAAGATAACGCGCGCCGCACTGTCGTCGATGACGTACCGAACCGTGTCCGGAGCAAGCGTCGTGTAGATCGGCACATCGATAACGCCCGCAAATTGGCAACCGGCATCCGCCAGCGTCCATTCGGGGCAATTTGCCGCAAGTATCGCCGCCCTGTCGCCTTTGCGAAGTCCAAGCGAATAAAGCCCCAGCGCTATATTCTCGGCCCGTTCGATCATCCGGGCCGAGGAAATAGCTTTCCATTCGTCACCGGCCTTGTAATTCAACGCATCCGGCAGGTTGTATTCTGTAACCGACCTTAAAAACAATTCTGGGAGTGTTTGAGGTTCGTTCGCGGTCAAAGGCACACCTCGACCGAGCGGGTTTGGCCTGACGGACAGAATAGTTTCGGATGGAGCGGTCATTTAACCAACACGCCTCCAAAAAATAATTTAAGGACCTCGCAGGCCATCGGCGGGAGCGGATATGATTTCTTTGACAGGACCCAGTTTGTCACCATTTCATCAAGGGCCCCGTACAGGATCTTTGCCGCGACGACCGGTTTTATGTCATCGCGAAAGATTCCGGCCTTCTGCCCGTCCGTGATCGTTTGCCGGATAATGTCCAGATACTCCGCAAAACCCGCCTCCGAAAAATCCTGCATAAATTTCGTCGAGCCGCGAAGCTCGACCTGACAGACGATGGCAAGATCGCGGTCGGCACCCAGTTTTTCCAGATGCAGCTCGGCGATCTTTGTCAGTTTTGCTTTAGGGTCATTGATTAAAGCCAGCTCTTTTTTGCCCTCGGAAATAAATTCGGCCATCGCCTGGTCAAAGATCGAATGCAGTATCTCGTCCTTGCTCTTGAAATAAAGATACACCGTGCCGTCCGCAATACCCGCCTCAGCCGCGATGTCCGCGACCTTGGAATTAAAATAGCCCTTACTCGCAAAGACCTTCGTCGCCGCGCGCAATATCGCCTCGCGTTTATCGGTAACGACGGCCCTCGTTGGCGGGCCGTTTCGGACAGCTTTCAGCATACGCATCATTATGAATGAATCCTCATTCAGTATGCACTTAGGCTATAACAAATGTGAAATTGAAATCAAGCAAAATTATAAGAAATGGGTTTTGAAGACGTGAGTTAGACTGTAAAAAGCAGAGTCTAACTCACGATTGCCGTGCCTAGAATGTAAGGCGGTGCGAGGTAGCGTTGAAACAGCCCGCATAGACTACGGTGCCGTTTGGGATGATTACCTTAAATGTGCCGTTTTCGGTAAACGAATTCCCTTTTTATCTGATCTGGCTGACGGTCGAGCCGTAATTCGATTCTATGCGAAATAAGACGCGCTTTAAGGATTTACTTCGACGCATTGGCCTAACGCCATAAATTCAGCATCTTCAAAGAAAAAATAAGAAAGGCATCTCAAGACTACAAAGCTCTGAAGATGCCTATTATTATGGCGGAGAGGACAGGACTCGAACCTGCAAGCGCTTACGCGCGGTAGTTTTCAAGACTACTGCCTTACCAATTAGGCTACCTCTCCGCACGAGAGGTGAAATCAAAATATACCCGATGCGCCGTCGCCAGACAACTGTTAGCTCCGAAGAAACTGAAAACTAAAAAGTTAAAACTGAAAACGAAATCACCTCATTTTCAGTTGCCAGTTTTTAATTTTCAGTTTGTTCGGACACCAAAACATTTTCCTTAGTTCAAATTTAACCGTATCGATTCCTTTTATTTGCTATGTTTTGAGGACAACATTTCCATCTCTGGCGATCACATAATGCATCGGAAACGGCACGTTGATATCCCCATTTTTGTCGGGCGTACCGAATTTGGTGAGAATTATCATTGTTGTATCGGGGATGACCGTGAATTCATATAATAAGTGCAACTTTTGAAAGTGGCAGAGAAGGGTAAGTTGAAGTAGATTTAACGCATCTTTTAACTGCCATCAAAAGGAGCATCAAATGAGCTATCGCGGGCTTACCCAGGAGCAAAGATACCAGATACCGTCATCGGCTCGCCGAAAGCTCGGTATCAAGGCCGGTACGCGTATCCAGGTCGAAGTCGATGCCGACATTGAGTTAACCCGCATAGCCGCAAGGTTCAAAGCCAAAGGCGGCATCTCCTACGCCGACTGCTTTGCCGCCGCCCTCGCCAAACATAATAAAGCCACCCTGTTGACCGGCGATCACGAATTTGAGCAACTGGAAAAAGAGATCGAGATAGTCTGGCTTTAAGCTTCGCCATTGTAACCCGCAAACCCCGCATCATGTGCCGTACCGCCCAATTCTACGACGCCGACATCGACGAAGACGGGATATTATTTTTCCCGATGAGAAAAGCTATCTTGACCCGCAATTTCCAGTTGAAAAGCTACTTGTTGTAGGTGTAAAGACCACATGTAAGAATCGTTGGCGCCAGGTTTTGAGGGAAGGTAAGCGAGTTCAAAAGAAATACATCCTGACTATGCAACCCGGAATCTCAAGTAACCAGTTAGTAGAAATGCGAGATGCAAATGTCACGCTGGTAGTTCCTAAATCACTTCATAAAAAATACCCAAAAGTGGATGACATGAACGTCCTTTCGGTCGAGAACTTCTTCGAATCCGCTCGTTCAAAATTGAATTAGAAAGATGGCAGATGTTCTAACTCCGATTCAGCGCAAGTTGAACATATCTCGAATACGAAGTAGCGACACCAAACCAGAAATGGTTGTGCGCTCGCTCGTCCATTCGATGGGTTATCGATTTCGCCTACATCGTAAGGATTTACCAGGGAAGCCCGATTTAGTGTTTCCGAGACTGAGAAAGATTATCTTTGTTCATGGCTGTTTCTTTCATATGCACGATTGCAAGTACGGAATCGTGCAACCAGGTACAAATGGGGAATTTTGGAAAGAGAAAAGGGATCGCAACGTAAGGCGGGATCGGTCACAGCAATTACTCTTACGGGAGGCAGGATGGCAAGTGAATGTAGTCTGGGAGCGTGAAACAAAACCCCGGGAGCTTCCGCACCTTCCGAGTAAATTAGCAGATTATCTTTCATAAAAGACCCCGCCAAGAATCGAAGTATTGTGTCAAATACGATCGCTACGGCTTTCGGTTCTGACAAGGTCATAATGACAGCAGATAAAAGCGAGCTAATCATCTATCAAACAGACGACGGCGGGACGCGGATCGAGACGCGGCTGGAGGATGAGACTGTGTGGTTGACGCAGGTCGGTCTGGCCGAATTGTTTCAGACGACCAGACAAAATATAGGCCAGCATATTCAGAACATATTTGATGAAGGCGAAGTGGATGTCGTTTCAACTATAAAGAAATTCTTTATAGTTCAGACCGAGGGAGAGCGAAAGGTTCAACGCGAGATAGATCATTATAATTTAGACGTAATATTGTCGGTCGGCTACAGAGTGAAAAGCCGCATTGCCACCCATTTCCGCATCTGGGCCACGCAGCGGCTGCGTGAATATATCGTGAAAGGGTTCACGATGAATGATGAGTTGTTGAAACAGGCTGGGGGCGGGAATTATTTTGACGAGCTGTTGGCTCAGATTCGCGATATATGGTCGTTAGAAAAAGTGTTTTGGTGAAAGGTACTGTTTTGCGACGGTCGATAACCACCTTACAATCGAGATATGGCCGATGAAAATTTGCAAACCGATCTTACGGTTAAGGCCGAGATCGAACTCTATTACGACGTTTTTGTACCGGAAGACATTACCAAACCGGCACCGCTCTTGATAGCCGTTCATGGATACGGAGCTCATAAGCGATACATGATGCGCGAGGCTAGACTCGTTGCACCGGATAATTGGGTTATTGCCGCTATCCAGGCGCCGCATCCGCACTATCGTCAGACTGCTGATGGCTATCGTATCGGATTTGGCTGGCTATCGGACCATAAGCCCGAACAGCACGTCCGCCTGCATCACAAATTTGTGCTCGACGTGATCGACAAACTCGCGGCTGATGGCACGATAGATCGGACGCGTATATTCATCTACGGATTTTCGCAGGCGTGTGCTCTCAATTTTCGATTTGCGTTTACACATCGTGAGGTTTTGCGTGGTGTGATCGGCGTCTGCGGTGGCATACCCGGCGATCTCGATACAAACCCGTTCTACAAACCATTTTCAGCCGAAACGTTTTATTTATACGGTGACGATGACGAGTTTTACACGCAGGAGCAATTCCGAACCTTTAACGAAAAGCTCAGCGCGGCGATACCGAGTTATCGTGCACAACATTACACGGCAAAGCACGAGATCACGGAAGAGATGCGAAAGGACATCAAGGCATTTCTGGCGAGCTTTAGCGAAAGCGGCACTATTTAACCCTTAACCTTCTGACCTCGACCAGATCCTGAAGCTCGGCGGGCAGGACGACCTGTGGCGTATCATAGCTTCCGGTTTCGATCTTGAAAGCGTCTGCCCGCGTCTTTGCTATCAGGGTTTTTGGCCCATAGATCGAAAAGGTTGCGATTTTGCCCGGGCTTCCAGATACGGGTACCGTAAATTCACGTTCGACGCGCTTTTCGCCGACCTTGAAATAGACATCGACGACCGTATTAAGCACGGCGGCTTTCGGGTCGGAGGCGTTTACGGGGATCTGTTTTGCCGTAAAACCATCAAGCCGTCCGGTGATGTCGATCTTGTCGGTCTGGACGTATTCGAGTTTATCAACAATGCTTGCCGGGCCGCGGACGCGGATCTTTTGCGGGATCGACGACGAACTGTAGATCTCGTATCCCGGCGCGACCGTGCCGACTGTTTCCGGCTTGACCTCGATATCCTTTTCGGCGACAGCCTCGATCTTGACGGCGAGATTGCCGGGTTGAACCCTGTCGAGTGTTACGCCCTGCGGCAGATTTACCGAAATGGTATCGGGCGACAGGGTGATCACCCAGTCACCGGGAGGAACCTCGGACAGATCAAGACTGGCCGAGAGGTCGCCCTTGACGATCTTGTCCAGATTTCGTTTGTCACCGCTGACAAAGATGTCGATATCCGGTTTGATGGCGTTTGTGATCAAGGTTTCAGTCGAGATCGTCGGGTTTAGCGGTATCCGGCTAATCTGTTCCTTGGATGGTTTGCTGAGGCCAGTCACCCCAAACCAAAGGGCAAGCGTAATGACGAGCGCCACCAGTTTTAGGCCCCAGTCCTCGAGGAATATCTTTCGAACTATATGCTTTGCAAAGAGCTTACCGGCCATCGTTTTTTAAACAATCTCCGTGCCCTCTGTGTTCTCTGTCGTGAATACCTTTTTTTCCCGCAGTTCGATCAACGGTATCTCGAGGGCATCGAGGAGGAATTTGCGAAGCTGGGTCGTATCCAGGTTGCGGTGGACGACGCCCGCCTCGACGTATGTGATGAGGCCGGTTTCCTCAGAAACTACGATTGAAATGGCGTCCGAGCCCTCGGTGATGCCGATGGCCGCGCGGTGGCGGGTGCCGAGTTCGCGTGAAATTTCAGGGTTTTTTGTCAGCGGTAAAAAGACCGATGCGGCCGCGAGGCGTTCGTTTTGTATAACGACGGCCCCATCATGGAGCGGTGTCGACGGGTTAAAAATCGTCACGAGCAGGTCGTAGCTCAGCCGGGCATCGAGCTGGACCCCGGCGTCGACGAAATTGCGCAATCCCACATTGCGTTCAATAACTATAAGGGCTCCGGTCTTTTCGGAGGCCAGTGTCGTGACCGCAAGAACGATCTCGTCATACACGCTGCCGCCGAATTGTCCCCGCTGTCGATTTAGGATCGGAAAACGCAAACGGTTGGCAAAATACATCAACGCTTGCCGAATCTCGGATTGAAACAGCACTATGATCGCGATGCCGATAAAACCGACAGCGTAACGAAGCACGAATTCGAGCGTTGACAACTCCTGCGCCGCCGCGAGCCAGTAAAGCAACGCGAGAATGACCATCCCTACGACCGTCGGAACAGCCCGCGTGCCGCGAAATAGCTTGAGCACGACGTACACGATGATAAAAACCAGCGTAATGTCGAGAACATTTCGCAGCGTGTTTATAGTCGGAATTAGGTCGGTCAGGCGCATCGCAATATCGCTAACTGTGTCCTAAGAATATCACAACAAGTTACGGCGGACCCTATCTTTTGGTTCCCATGTATGCAGGGCTTTTTCCTGGGGATGCGAGTCAAACCTCAAACGGGATCTCGGCGTTTTGGAGGACGCTGAGCTCGTTGCGTGAGACGCGTTCGAGGAGTTTTGGATCCTCGAACATTTTGACGAGGCCGTTGACGGTGGCGTAGCGCGGTTCCTCGGCGATCGTGACAGGCAGATTTATAAAGGCACGCATGTACTGATCGATGCCCTCGAGCAGGGCTCCGCCGCCTGTGAGTATGACGCCGCGATCGTAGATGTCGGCGGCAACCTCGGGGCGAAGCTCGGTAAGTGTGTCTTTCACCCGCAGAGCGATGCGGCGGACGATGCCCTCGACGATGGCGTAAACCTCGCCGCTGGTGACCTCTTCGGCGTGGGGACTGCCGGTCTGGACGTCGCGGCCGCGAATCTCGACCGCCTTTGAGAGGTCTTCGGGCAGGAATGTCGATGCAAATGTCGTCTTGAGATGCTCAGTTGTTTCCTCGCCAACCTGAATACCGCGATGACGGCGGAGATGGGTGGCAAGACTCTCGTTGATCGCGTTGCTGCCGTAGCGCTCGGATGTCGAATGCACGATGGCGCCCTTAGCAATAAACGCGATATTCGTCGTCCCGGCCCCGATATCGACGATCGCGGATGCCCGCTTGTCGGTCGGCAAAACGCCCGCGCCGAATGCGGCCGCGAGGCCCTCTTCCATCATAAAGACCTTGCCGATATGGGCCTCTTCGGCGGCGTTTAGCAGCGCCCGCTGCTCGACGTGCGTGACGTCCGAGACCATGCTCATGACGGCCTGAAGCGAAATGTTAGAGCCGCCCGTTTTCGCCTTTTTCACAAAATGGGCGAGCATTTTCTTGGTCCGCTCAAAATCCGCAACGACGCCACCGATCAGCGGTGCCTTGACGATTACATCGCGGCCCTCGCGGCCCCGCATTTCGGCCGCCTCCTGGCCAAAGGCGACGATCTCGTCGGACATCTCATTGATCGCGACCAGTGAGGGCTCATCGAGCACGACGCCCCGCCCCTTGACGGCAATGATCGTGCTTGCCGTGCCGAGATCGATCGCCATCGAGTCTGTGACTAATTTTTTTAAAGATGAGATCTTTAACATAACAAAGCTAACTGAAACTTACCGGATAAACCAATTATATTCACAAAACCCGCCGAATTGCATTATTTTTCGAGATTTCGCGAAAAAAATTTTGTCATTAACCCATAAATTAAATAGTCCCGCAAACGGGTTAGAAAAATACACACCTTAACGAGAATATCAATTCCATTTTACTTCAAAAGACTCGACGGGCTGCAAGCGATTCTTGACCGTCAGCGGTTCGCGCCGGATCATCGGGAAGATGTTGCCGGCGGCCCTTGCCGTCGCTTCGCTTATCAATATCTGTCCGTCTGCCGCATTACCCTGAAGCCGAGAGGCGGTATTGACCGTATCGCCGATCGCCGTGTACTCGGAACGCCTTTCCGATCCGATATAACCGACCGTCGCTTCGCCGGTGTGCAATCCCATGCCGACGGCCACTTCCCAAAAGCCCTGGGCCAGCAGTTCCTTGTTAAGGTCAATCAACCTCTTCTGCATTGCAACCGCGGCCTTGACGGCGTTGGCCGCGTCGTCCGGTGTCGCGGTCGGTGCTCCGAAAAGGGCCATTAGCTCATCGCCAATATACTTATCAAGCGTTCCGCCGTGGTCAAAAATTATCTCGGTCATGGCAGAAAAATAATGATTTAGCAGTCCGACGACCTTTTCCGGATTCTGATGCTCGGAAAACGCGGTGAATCCGCGAATGTCCGCAAAAAGCACGGTGATCGTCTGGTTGACACCGCCGAGGCGGAACGAATCCGGATTTTCGAGCAGCTGTTTCACGACGTATTCGGGCATGAAACGGCTGTAATTAGCCCTCGCGACCTCTTCACGGGCGAGGCGTTTGTGGGCCTTGACGGTTTCGACGGTAACTGCCGTCTGGGCCGCAACCGCACTGATCAACTCGAGATGATCCGGCGAAAACGCCGCAAACGGGTCGAGCCGGTCGGCGTACAACACGCCGTGAACGTTTGACTGCGTGATCAGCGGAGCACATATCGTCGAACGGACGCCTTGGGACACGATTGACTCGGCACCGCGAAACTGCTCGTCCGTTTTTGCGTCCTGCGAGAGGATCGCGACGCCGTACTGCATCACGCGTTTTGTGATGGTCCGGCTGACGGTCAATTTCTCGGTCAGCTTTGCAAAGCTCTCATCACGCGTTTTTGCGCCGATCTGATACAGGCTGTCGTCGAGGATCTTGCCGTCCGGGGCCTCTTCGGCCAGCAATGCGACGACGCGGTCGGCCGGTGTCCCGCGAAAGATCAGGTCGGTCGCCTTTTCAAATATCTCTTCCAACTCAAAAACCGTGCCAAGCGTTTTGCTCATCTCGAAGAGCAGCTCGAGTATCTTGGCCTTACGTCGCAGGTCTTTGATCTCCTCGGGCGTGGCGACGGCCGTTTCGAGCGACATATTCGACCGGCGTCCGATTATCTCGTTGACCGACATCTGCACCTGAGTATGGCCTAGGGGCAAATCGTCAAAGTTTATGCTTTTAGATTTTTCAAACGTAAGCGGGAGATTTGCAATTGTTTCAGGAACGTCGGGCTCGGACGCGGCAATGGGCTGTATAGCGCGAAATTCGAGTTTGCTTTCGCCGATTGTGATCGCGTCGCCGCTCGCGAGATGGCGTTCGAGGTTCATCGAACCGTTGACGAAAACATGATTAACGCTGCGGTAGAGCTGGCCGTTCTCGACAAAGCCGTCGACTATCCGAAACCCGGCCTCGTCGCTATCGACAAAGGCATGTTTTCGCGAGACGCGGCGGTCATTGAGGACGACGTCATTTTCCTTCGCCCGTCCGATCGTGTAGACGCGGCCCGGGACAATGCTCAATTCCCATACGCGGCCGGTTGGTTCGGTTATTGTTAAGGTTGCACTCAAGGTAAGCTAATTGTAAATGTAAACGCGCAAATGGTAAATTGACCGCGTCCTTAAAAATCGGCGCCCATGATTTATTTCGACAATAACGCAACGACATGCATCGCTCCGGAAGTGTTTGATGCGATGCACCCCTATCTTACTGCATCGTATGGAAATCCGTCGTCGGCCTACGGTTTTGGCAGCGAAATTTCGCGGGTCGTCGAGGAAGCCCGTGCGAGTGTGGCCGCGCTGCTGGGTTCAAGTGCCGACGAGATCGTCTTTACCTCGTGCGGCACCGAGAGCGACAATTGGGCGATACTCGGGACCCTGAAAGCCCGCCCCGAAAAGAAACACATCATCACGACACGCGTCGAGCACGACGCGGTTCGCAAGCTCTGCGAAGGCTTGGAAAAGGACGGCTATCGCATTACGTGGCTGGATGTGGACGAGGCGGGAGCAATCGATCTCGACCAGTTACGTGTGGGGCTGAGCGAGCAGACGGCGGTCGTTTCGGTAATGCTGGCGAACAACGAGACCGGCGTTTTGTTCCCGGTCGATGAGATCGCGGGCGTTGTAAAAGAACACTCGGACGCTCTGTTTCATGTCGATGGGGTGAATGCGGTTGGTAAGATACCGGTCGATCTGGCGTCGACGGCCATCGATCTGTTTTCGGTTTCAGCTCATAAATTTTACGGCCCAAAAGGTGTCGGTGCCTTGTATATTCGCGACGGTGTCGAGCTGCCGCAGCTTTTCACCGGCGGCGGACAGGAACGCGGCCGGCGGCCGGGGACCGAGGCCGTGCATCAGATAGCGGGCATTGGAGCGGCGGCGGAATTTGTGAAAGATATGTCGCCGATGGCGAAAATACGCGAGTTGCGCGAGCGGCTGGAATCCAATATTTTGAATACTATTCCAAATTCTCGTCTAAACGGTACCGCGGATATCTCGAAGAGGCTGCCGAATGCGTCGAACATTTCGTTTGAAAATACCAACGGCGAGATGATCGTCGCCAAGCTCGACGCAGACGGTGTGTGCGTCTCGACCGGGTCGGCGTGCAATGCGCAAGACCACACGGCGTCTCCCGTTCTACAGGCGATGAACGTGCCGTACGCCTACGCGATGGGAGCGATACGGTTTTCGCTAGGAAGATTTAATACGGCGGCGGAGGTCGATCAGGTCACCGAGATACTACTTCCGGAAATCGTCGCCGGGTTGAGAAAGTTAGCAGGCTAATTCGAAAAGGGAGATCATCATGAAAAAGCGATTTTTGTATTATTCGCTCACCATCGTTTTTGTATTTGGCATTTATGCGGCGGCCAGTGGCGTTGCGGCGCAGATGACCGGCGCATACGGCGACACATCAACTTCGTCAAAGGAAGTAAAACGTGCGGCCAAATTCGCTGTCCAGCAACGCACCTTACGCACCGGTAACAGGGTGACGCTCATCAAGGTCGTCAGGGCCGAGCAACAGGTCGTCGCCGGGATGAACTACCGCCTGGTGCTGCGCGTCGCCGACCGGCGAGGGCGTCGCCGGACCGCAACGGCGGTGGTCTTTCAGAGTCTTAAAGACCAGCTATCGCTGACGAGTTGGAAGGTCTCGTCTCCGTTCAACAGATAGTGTTATAAGGCCAATTAGGATGTCTGAAAAGCCCTCGAAGTCCGCTAAGCGGACATATGAAATAGCGCCCCGCAGCATCCCGACGGTCATGTCCGGCAATATGTACCGACCCTATAAGGGTTGAATATTCAATAGGTTATGCGTCCCTTAACCGAGTACGTAGTGCTTGCCGCACACGTTAGTCGGGTGTTACTCGACCTTATTGCATTCGTCGCCTTCAGCGACAAAATTTGACTATTCAGACTTTCTCTACCTGAAATTTCCCCCCGAAGGGTAAAATATACCCTTTGTCAGCCGTCGAGATAACCGATGCGGGATCGGTGATTTTGACCAGCCTCATCTTATCCGTCTGACTTTTTTCCAATCCGGTTACGATCTGAATATTAAATCTCTCCGCCTTTTTCAAAAGGCTCCATGCGGTTTGGCCGTTGACCTGATATTTTTTGCAGAGATTGGCTGCGAGATCGCTGCTATCGGCGGCATTGAACCAATTTAGAAAATCGTCACGTCCCAGTCCGTCGGTGCATTCAGCAAGCAGGACGATTGTCCCTCCATCGGTACACGCGCGGGCGGCGGCATCGAGCGTTTTGTGGGCCTGGACGATATTTATGTCGTGGGGGAACCCGTTACAACTGGCGATGACAAGGTCGCGTTTTTCTTTCAACTTGATCGTATGCTCAGCCGCGTAGCCATCGCAGGCGGCACGATGCGACGTTTTCCAATTACCGCAAAATAAATCGACAATCTCGCCGGCGTCATCGACCATGGTCGTGATCGCGAAAGCTGGATCGACCATCGCGACCGCCTCCATGAAGGCCTCATGAACCGCGTTTCCATCTAGTTTCCCCGTATCGACGCCGTCGCGACGAGACAATGTCTCGCAGTCAAAGGCGAGCTTATGCGTTGCCGCGACCGTCCGCGCCGACGCGAGGCCCGGGCATATTAGCTTTCGTCCGCCAGTGAAACCCGCAAAATAGTGAAACGTGACCCCGCCTATCAGAATGACATGGTCGTGTTCGAGAACTGCCCGGTTTAGCTCGACCGGTACTCCGCCCGAGGTTTCGCCCACACGAACTATCTGCATCAGGTCGCGCGGATCGTGGTCTAATGTTTTTATCCGCTGAGCAATGAACGGCGTCAGGATCGAGGACTTTTCAGCCTCGGTGACTTTGCGGTGGATGCCGGTCGCGAAAATGATGCTGATCTCAAATGGCGTCGTGCCGTTGGCAATGAGGCGGCGAACGAGCAGGTTTACGACCTGCCCGGCAGCCGTTTCGCGTGTGGCGTCCGGGACGACGAGCAGGACCGTCTCGCCCGGCTTTATTTTTTCTTCGAGCGCAGGGGCATCGATGGGTTGATCGAGTTTTTCACCTATCTCAACATCGGACAGGGCCGGTTTATGAGAGGTCTGGCCGAGGACATCGAAACGGTCGATGTCGTATTCGAACGGGATCGCGGCCGTGCCGTATTTGAGGTCGATGGTGGGCATAGGCGTCAAAAGCGTTTTGCGGAGGGCTCGAAACACTTTGTCCCCGTCTCGCAGACATAAACTGCTTCGGCCTCGAGGTCCATCGTCTCCATCTGGATAGTCAGGTGGTCGAGGCCAAAACGGTCGTGCAGCTTTTCGCGGACGGCCGCGAGCAGGTCCGAATGGGCGACCGATTCGTCGTGGCTGATATGGGCCGATAGGGCCTCGATGCCGGATGAGATCGTCCAGACGTGCAGATCGTGGACGCCTCCGACGCCAGCGGTCTCAAGTATCGTTTCCTCGACGGCCGCGAGATTGATATGGGCGGGCGTGCCTTCTAACAGGACATTGACCGAATCGACGATCAGCCGCCACGCGCCAAAAATAATTATCATGCTGATCAAAACGCTGCACAGCGGGTCGGCCCACAGCCAGCCGAGCGTGACGATCAGTACGCCCGCGACGATGGCCGTCACCGTGCCGAGCAGGTCGCCCATGACATGCAGCCACGCACCGCGCATATTGAGGTCGTGTTTGTGGCCGGAATGGAGCAGCTTTGCCGCCACGATATTAACGAGCAGGCCGCCCACGGCGATCACGGTCATCTGCAGGCCATGGACATCAGGCGGTGCCTGCCAGCGGATGACGCCTTCGTAAATAACGGCTATCGAGAGCAGCACGAGTACGATGCCGTTAACAAACGCCGCCAATATCTCAAGCCGGTAATAGCCAAACGTTTTCCGCGCCGTAGCCGGGCGGGCGCCAAACCAGATCGCCCCGAGCGTCAGGCCGAGGGCCGCTACATCCGTCAGCATGTGGCCGGCGTCCGCGATCAGGGCAAGCGAATTGGTCACCCAGCCGCCGATCGCCTCGGCAAACATATAGAAAAATGTCAGAGCGAGAGCAAGCCACAGCCGCCGTGCACGGCCGGTGCGTAAATCCTCGTTCTGATGGTTGTGGTTATGAGCGATCTCGACGGCCCCCCTTTTTCCCTAATAACGCCGCAAAATGCTGCCATTTCTGAGAGAGACGATAAAGCCCCGGCGGTTGCCACGATCGTCGCTGATCTCGACGGCGGTCTCGACCGACGGCGACGATATTTGCAAGCGGAACGACCCGTCGGGCCCGGCAAACGTGTCGCGGCCCGCCGTCCTGACGCTCATTCCGGGCAAGGTGCGGCCCGTTAGGATATACACATTTCCACCGACGCGTTCGACCTGGACGTTGGTCGCGTCGATCGAAACGTTATCGCTCGGCCGCACCACCAGGAACTTCCACGCGTCGTTCCAGTTTGTCGTTTGGCCTGAGACCGATGTTGCCTTGACCCGCCAGTAATACGTGCCGGGCGAGATGCCGGCGAGACGGAATTCGCGGGTCGTCATCGAGCTTTTGTCGACGAGTATCGAATCTGCCGCAAAGATCGGCGATTTTGAGATCTGCAGATAATAGCTCGCGATCGGGTTTTCCTCGGGTGCCTGCCAGCTAAATGCCACGCTCACGCCGCCGCCGGAATCGGGGATCTGGGCCGAATTTGCCGGGGCGACGGGCCTTGGCGGTGCGAGCAATTTTTCGCGTGCCGACAGCTTGCCGTTGTTGACCGAGGCAAACTCGTTTTCACTGATCGTCGTCTTTTCGCCGCCGATCGTCGTTTCCACCCCGCCGCGACTGATGCGAATCTCGCCGCCGTTGGTCTGCGAATCGGCATTAAAGCTCGCGTCCGTATTCGACAGCACGCGGTTTTCCGAATCGGCTACCTCGACGATGTTTTTCGAGTCTTGCGGCTGATCGCTCGTCTTGACGTTTACCTGGCCGTCATTCACCGTCAGCCGGACGTCCTTTCCGCCAAAGAGCGAGGTCGAAACCTTGACCACCATGGCGCTGTTGGGCTTGACGTAAAAGACCGAGCCATCGATATTTTGCACGGTCGCCCGCCCGTCTGCCATCGTCTGGATCGTGTCCCCGGCGGTGACGAAAGTCTCGCTTTTGACGACTATCGTCTCGCGTGTCGCGGCACGGATGATCCGCACATCACCCTCGAATGAAACGATCCGGGCCGCATCTTTCGGTACATTCTGGTCGGGCGTGTCGATAAACCAATTGTGCCGCGACGCCCACCACGCACCTCCGCCGAGGGCCAGTAAAATTATGACAACAGCGATCACCGAGTAGATCGTGCTGTTGCGGATATTCCACCAGTCGACGTAAAATTTGCGGTATTTGTTATCTTCCATTAAGGGTGGATATAATTCATCCCTCGCGTTTGTGGGGAAAGATCAGCGACAGGGCGACCGACGTGAGTATCGATCCGGCAACCACGCCGAGCGATAGGTTAATAACCGTTTGCTCATACTCGTGATGCACAAACCGCTGTAAAAAAGCGTTTACGGCCGAATCCTCTCCCCCACCTTGTAACATTATCAAGCCTTGGGCCGCCAGAGGCAAGAGCATTTTGATACCGATAAACGTTAACACAAAAGCGAGCCCATACTTGAGGAAATGAAACTTTTCCGCCATCTCGACCAGCAAAAAATAAAATGTCCTGAGGCCCAGGATCGCAAAAATATTCGACGTGTAGACGACAAACCGATCGGTCGTGATGCCAAAGATCGCGGGAATGGAATCGACGGCAAAGACCAGATCGGCGACATTAATCACGATCAGCACCAGCAGAAGTAGCGTGCCGGTGCGTTTGCCGTCTATGTTGACGAAGAAACTGTCACCGTCGTAGTGCTTGGATATACGCACAAATCTCGTGGTCAGATTGACCATCGAGCTTTTTCCGGGGTCGAACGACTCGTCCTCGCCGAACATCTTGATGCCCGTGTAGATCAGGAACGCGCCGAAAAGATAGAGTATCCAGCTAAAATTCTCGACAAGTTGGGCCCCGGCAAAGATCATCACCAGCCTCATCACCATCGCCATGAAAATGCCCCAAAACAGTACGCGATGCTGGTATTTCGCGGGCACCTTGAAATACCGGAATATCAGTAGAAAAACAAACAGATTGTCGATCGACAGCGACAGCTCGATCAGATAGCCAGTGAAAAATTCCTTCGCCTTTGGCGTACCGAACTGAGTAAGAATAAAGCCGTTAAAGGCGAGGGCGAGCGAGATCCAGACGATGCTCCAGATAATAGTTTCATGCCGGCTCGGCATGTGCGCGCGGCGGTTGACGATGCCAACATCGACAAAAAGGGCCGACAAAACCGTCAAAAAAAAGACTATCCAGACCCAAAGTGGGTATTCCGCTCCGTTCATAACGCCGCACTAGATCGTCCGCTGAATTATCTCTACTATCCGACCGAGTCCGTCGGCGTCCGCCTGGCCAAAGTCGTCGAGGTTGTCGCTGTCGACGTCCAAAACGCCGAAAACGGCTCCGCTCCGGTCAAGTATGGGAATGACGATCTCGGACCTCGACGCCGAAGCACAGGCAATATGCCCGGGAAATTCGTCCACATCCGCGACGATCACCGTATGCCGCGTCGTATATGCATGGCCACAAACGCCCTGATCGAAAGCGATCCGCGTACACGCGAGCGGCCCCTGAAACGGGCCTAGCACAAGCTGGCCGTCCTTAACGATGTAAAACCCGATCCAGAAGAATCCGAATGCCTCTTTCAACACGGCGGCCACGTTCGCGAGATTTGCCACGAGATCGGTCTCGCCCGCCAGCAGCGCCTCGATCTGCGGCGCCAGCTCGCCATAGACCATTTTGCGGCCGGCACCATTTGTAAACGCGATCGACTCAGCCATAAATATTGAGTTTAGCTTGGGCGGGCGGGTTGTGTAAATAATTGGTAGCGGTGGCCCCCGTCCGGCGGTGTTTAATCGGGTGGCAGCGTTCTGGTTTGTGGCGTGTACAATGCGTAGCAGTCTTCTCCGCGTTCTCTGCGAAAATCTCTGCGTACTCTGCGGTTACCCGGATTTGAACGCAGAGGCCGCCTTGAGGAAGACGCAGAGCAACGCAGAGATTTTACGTTCATTTCTAACCGGCGCCACCTGCTATTTGTACTTATTCCTGATCTTGACCGCCCGTTCGATGGTATCGACGTTTTCGAGTATTTTTAGCCGCAGGTCGTTGTCGAGATTTGGATTATCGGCGAGGAACTTGTTGACGACAGCCAGGGCCGCCTCACTGCGTTGGCCGCCGATGAAGGCACCGAGCCAGCCATTGACAAAAAATATCTTGCGCGAGCGTTTGAGGTTTGGCAGCTCGGCGAGGGCGCGCTCCAGAAATTGCTGAGTTAGCTGCGTTTGCCTGATCGAATTAAACGGCACCATGGCGGCCTCGATCCAACTCTCGGAAATGTCTTTGTTGGTCAGGAAATCGTTCCAGTATTTGGCCTTGTTCTCGGCAGTCGCCGCGCCGGCCTTGGCGGCGTAAGCATAGCGTTTGGCATCGTCGCCCGTCTCGGTTTTTTCGAGATCGACGAGCAGTTTAGGAGCGTCCGCGTCGCCGAGGATGATGAGACGCGTGACAATGTCGAAACGGTCTTTGGTTTTGAGGTGGAAGTCAGAACCACCTGCGGTAGCGGGTGGTTGAAGATGGTCATTGTTACTTGTCGGTTTACTTGAGTCTTTTTTGTCGGAGCTGGGTGACCGCCGAGTTAAACCACCCGCTACCGCAGGTGGTTCTGACCTGGGCGAGCCATTCCTGAGTATCTGCTTGAGGACGCCCCGGGCACGCTCGGTCGATGCGAGACCCAGGAATGCACGGTAAAAAGTGATCCGCTGTCCGGCGGTAGGGGCATTTTGTATCCTGTCGATTAGGAGCGACTCGACCTTAAGGGCAAGTGCGGACCGCTGCGTGTCCGAGACGTAATAATTCATCGTCGTCGAGACTCGGCTAAGCAGTGTCTGGATCGTGCCTTCGTCGGTCTCCGTGTTTGGAGTTCCAGCTTTAGCTGGCATCTTTGCGGTGGAGGGCCGACTAAAGTCGGAACTCCGAACGTCGGAGCCCAGCATTTTTACCACCAGCTCGACATAATCCTTCGGATCAAGCTCGGCTTCGCGGACGCTGTCCCAGAGGCTGCCCCACATCATTGTCCGTAAAAACGGGTCCTTTTCGTTCTGGATATTTTTCAGGACATAATCGCGGCTTTTGGCGTCGAGCAGAAAGATGCCGTAGCCGTAGTCGCCGTAGTTTGGAAAATAATAATAGAGGCTCTGGGTTCCGTCAGAGATGGTTTCGGACATTCGATATGGGTCCATTCGACCATTCGACACGGTGAACAACGCTATAGGATTAGTCGTTCCGTTTTTATCCGATGTTACGGCTAGCGTCTGCACTTTCATTTGCCAGACTCCTCCTAATCGAAGAGCGTCGCTCGGGACTATTGTGACTTCATAGATATTTGGGTCGTCCTGCGTTCTTTGAACCCTATAAATAGGTAGGCCTCTCTGGGTTACCCACTGTTTCGCCCACTCTTTCAGATCCCTTCCACTTGCCGTCTCAAACTCCTTCACCAGATCTTCCCAGCCCGCATTTGCGTACTCGTGTTTCTTCAGGAACACGCGGACGGCGGTTTGGAATTTGTCTTCGCCTAGATAAAACTCGGCTTGGCGGAGAAACGAAGGCGCCTTTCGATAGACGATGTTGCCGTAGGCGCTCTTGGCGGCCGAGAGGTTGGCGATCTCCTGATAGATGGGGGTCGTGCCCTTGGTTGAATCGGTCTGGTAGGCGGCCTGTTTGTTGCGTTCGTAAAAGATTTTCCAGGCGTTGGCCTCGGGCATAACTTTCTCGAGCGTCTTGTATGCCATAAACTCGGCAAACCCCTCTTTTAGCCACAGGTCGTCAAACCATTTCATCGTCACAGTGTCCCCAAACCACTGATGCGCCGTCTCGTGAAAGATAAGGTTCGCCCGCGAGATCTGGTCGTTTTTGGTCGGCTCGGTCGGGAAAATAACGGATGACTCTCGCAGAAACGTAGCTCCCGCATGCTCCATCCCGCCAAAGGGGAATTCGGGGATCAGGACAAGATCGTATTTGGGCCAGGGAAATTTGTAGTCGAAGTAGGTTTCGAGGAATTTGATGCCCTCGCTCGTCAGCCGAAAGACCTCGGCAGCGTGGGGCTGGAACTTCTTGGCTTGAGATGCGCGAACATGATACGCGATATCCGGATACGGAGGCAGGCCGCCCCCGACGAAACCGACTCTAAGCGGTGGTATCCGCTGCCACGGCCCCGCCGTAAAGGCAAAGACGTAGGTGCTGATAGGTTTGGTTTCGTAAAAGTTAGTGGATAGAGTACGTCCGTCCGTAGCACTAACGCTCAAATCATTGCTTATTACCACCCAGTCGGCGGGCACGTGAGTCGTTAACGTGAACCTCGCCTTCAGATCCGGCTGGTCAAAGACCGGGAACGCCGTGCTGGCGTCGGACGGGACAAAGAGCGAATAGACATATTCCGCGCCGTCTTCCTTATCGATGTACCGCGTGATCGCCGAGCCGCTGGTCAGGATCGGCGAGGTGAAATCCAGTTTGACAACGTTTTCGCCCGACTGGGCGCCGCCGATGATGAGATGGTCTCGGTCGTCGATAATGTACGGTTTAGTGCTGGTGATCTCAAAGGCCCCACCGCCGCGAACGTCCATCGGTGTGCCATTGACGGTCACGTTCGAGATTGTTGAATCTTTTTCATGGCCGGTGATCTTTCGCCAGTCGAGAATGATAGATTTGGGGCTAGGCTCGGATTCCACCAGCGAGTTTAAGTTAACCCTGATCTCCATCGTGCCTTTCAGCACGGGCGACATTTTTTCGAGCGTCAGGTTGAACTTATAGCGAATATCCGAATATCGAGCAGCTCGCCATTGGGCCAACGTGTGCGAAACGCCGGTTTCGATCGGGGGAGTTTGCGCCGCAACGCCGATAACAAATAGTAAAATGACTAGTAGAGAACGCATAGTGGCATTCTAACCCAGACACAGCAGAAAAATTAGCCACGAACTACACGAACGTCACGAACAGACCAAAAAACGTTCGTGTAATTCGTGTAGTTCGTGGCTAATTCTTATTTCTTACAGCGCGAAGTTAAAACTTACAAAACCCGTCGCCTTGACCGGCTGGCCGTCGCGGACGAAGGGCTTAAACTTCCATTTTTTGATCGCGTCCTTGGCGGCGTTTTGCAGCATCGGCGGGCCGCTGGTTTTCTGGATCGTGGCGACGTCGCCGGCTTCGTCAACCGTGAG
>JANYIL010000047.1 GCA_025362075.1 Chloracidobacterium sp. | reverse complement strand
ACATTCGCGAGGTCGCCGGTCGGCACGACCGTCTGGGATTGATAGCGAAAACGCCGTGACGAAATTCGCATCGTATATGCAAAGCCGGGAGCGACGTTGTCAAACGAGTAAAACCCGAACGAGCTGGTCGTCGCCGTTCTCACGACGCCCGTTGGATCGGTCAGCGTGACGCTGGCGTTTCGCAGCCCCGTGAGGCCGTCAGACGTAAAGACGCGGCCCGATATCGTCACATTTGCCGCCGTGGCCGTCGTATCGCCGCCCCAGAAACCTCCGCCCAATTGGAATGCCCCGCCCGAAGATGTGGTACCCGCGACAGATTGGCCGAGTGTGCCGTCGAGCATAAATGTTCCGCTTGCGCTTCGCGCTCCACCGCCCGCGATAACGGATTTTTGAATAACAAAAGCCCCGCCCGACTGAGCAAATACCGGTATCAGCATCGACCAGATCATGCTGACAAGACAAGTAGATAAGCATGTTTTATTCATTGTTCTTAAACCTCTCTGTCCCTGAAAGGGATTCTAAACCTTTATTTACGCCTCCGCCCGTCTGCCCTCAAATTTATTGCTCTAACCGTTTTTGTCAAGCCTCTGATTTGTTTCCGTTGCTGTTCTACCTGTTTTAGCAGTGTGTCGATCTGCGCCAGCGGGCGTCGCTCGATCCCTCAGCGGCTGTTCAGAGGTCTATCCTCAGGATGTTTTTCAAGCACCGATGGGAGCGTCAGTACATGATAAGCATAAATGTATGACGGAACGTATCTTTGCTGTCAGAAAAAAAGGTAAAGACTTCCATGGATGTATCGTCAAAATCCCTGTAGTTTGCACCATGGTTGTTGCTGCAAGGACTCATAAAGCAATTACTTCCATATTGGGCCGTAACAGAGATGAAACGGCCGGTAATCGGGAAACTAAAGTTGATTCGATAAATGCCAACGTCTCCAAGAGGTCTGGTGATGATGAAGCCGCAATTGCCGCTGGAAGAATTCGTAATCCCGTTATAGCAACTATTGATTGATCCGCCGCTGTCGACAGAAATCATTGCTTTAATCAACCCGTTGCTGGAAAGACTTTGGGCAACGTTGCCCTCGGCGAAAATCGCCCGGCCTCCTGAGAAGTTTCGGGCATAGACGCCGACGCCGCCCGGACTTGTACTCACGCCAAACACGCCCACCGCGTTGGCGATGTTCGATTCGCCGATCACGCCGATGCTGCCGCTGCCGGTGCCCTTGCCGTAAACACCAGCCGCCGTCAGGCTGGATACCGGACTCTCACCATACACACCTGAGCCGCTCGTGCTTCCGCCCGATACGCCCGCGCTGCTAGTGCTTACTCCAAGCACACCCTCTCCACTACCACTCTGGCCAAAGACGCCGCGGCCGCTGGTGCTCTGGCCAAAAACGCCGCGACTGCTCTGGCTCACGCCATAAACGCCGGGCCCCGAAGCGCTTTCGCCGGTGATGGCGGAGGTGCCGGCAACGCCGGTCAGGACGTACAGCTTGGTCGTCGGGTTGGTCGTGCCGATGCCGACATTGCCGGCTGTCGTGATGGCTATTCCATTGGTTGCGGGCGGGATGCCGCCTGGCCCGTTCACCAGTTTCAGCGTGCCGTCATAGCGGAGGTCGGCCCGCCCGCTGGCCCCTGAGATGGTCATACCTGTTTCACTATTGGGGTTGCCAAATCCGATACCGTTTCCGGATGCCGTGTTTGCCAGTGAAACAAAAGTGGGCAATTGAACAGTGCCGCCGGCCTGAGTGATTAGCGAATCACCAATCGTCGTTCCGGCGCCGCTCCACAGTGGAATGCGGTTTGTCGTGCCGCTACCGCCAACACCGCCGCTTGTCGAGGCGATTGTCAGTGTGTTACCTGCGGGCGTGATCGTGATATTCGAACCCGCCGTGAGAGTAACGGCGTCGGATAGCGAGTTTAGGCTTTTGACGACTTGGCCGCCCGCAATTTTCGGTGCGGTTATTGTTGACGGAGCGATCCTGGCATCGGTGACGGCGTTGTTTGCTATCTCGTTTGTCCCAACTCCGCCGGGAGCGATACCGACGGTTACCGTGCCCGTCGTTCCGCCGCCGGTCAGGCCGGTTCCGGCCGTGACGCCGGTGATCGTGCCGCTTCCGCCGCCAGTAACGGTTGCCAGTTCAAATGCGGCAGGGTTTACTCCGTCATTTTTGTATCTCAGCACCTTGCCGTCGTCGGCTTGTACCGGTGCGGGAATCGGCAGATTGCGAATTCGCTGAACCGTCGTCGCACCCTGATTTCCGGTGACATCACCCGCCAGCGGGTTGCTGAAATTGAGCGCCGTCGTTGCCGTCGCCGCTGTTGCTGCCGCTGTCGCATTGGCAACGGTCCCGGTCACTTTTGCACCGCTGACGCTGATGATCTTGGCATCGGTCACGCTGCCGTCAGCGATTTGTGTTGTGCCGACTCCGCCGTTTGCGATCCCAATGGTTACATTGCCGGTCGCACCGCCGCCGCTGAGTCCCGTGCCCGGCGTTACCGCCGTTATTGTCCCGCCGCCGCCGCTCCCGACATTATCCGTGTCCGGAATCCATTGATTGGTCGCGCTGTTAAATTTGAGCACTTGTCCGCCAAGCGGCGCCGTGCCCGACACATCGCGTCCCTGCAACCTGGTCACCGCCGTCGCACTCTGAGTACCAGTTACGTCGCCGCTCAGAGCGCCGCTAAAATTCACGGCGCTGTTTGCGTTGACGGCATTTGTGGCATTGGCCGCATTCAGGCTTTGAACCGCATACGGCGAGCTTGCAACTTTTTGACGCGGCGCAAGGATTGTAAACCCGCCGCCGCCTGTGATGCGCACGCTGATTTCGAGAAAGCGGTCGGGGCCCGGAAAACCCTGGCCAAAATCGAGATTTACCGAAAAGATGCCGCCTGCGACCGCAACCGTGTTTCTGGCATTGACAGTTCCAATCTGGGTCCCGCCATTAGCCGCGTCGTAGAGCCGAAACTCAAAATCGTAGTTGGCATTGGCGGCGACCGCGCCGTCATTTAATTTACCCTGATAAGTAAATTCTGTCGCCTGCGCCGCGGCCATCGTCGAAAACACTAACAAAACAAAACCGGCCAGGATGATTTTTCTGAAAAAGGCATTCATATTTTTATTCCCCCGCGTTTGATATTTCTTGAGCGACAATGATTCCGTCATCGTGACCAATCGACAGAAAAACTCTCATTTTCCGTCAAGACGCGCTAAAATACAGCTATCGTTTGCAAGTAGATCGAAGTCGCATTTTTACAAATATATCCGCTCCGTCCCTAACTTAGACCGACGGACGGAAGATGTCATTGAATTTAGATTTAATTTATTCACAATTTAACTTTAAGATGGATAAATCACGCGATCAGAAGGTTTACAAGTTTGAGCAATTTAGGCTTGATACCCTACATCTCATGCTTTATCGTGAAGGAGAGCAGGTTGCTCTGGCCCCAAAGGCGGTTGAAACGCTCATTGCAATGGTCGAAAGACACGGTGAGATTCTCAGCAAAGATGAATTGATGAGCATCATCTGGACTGATTCGATCGTCGAGGAATCAAACCTTGCCCAATATCTTCACATCCTGCGAAAAACGCTTGGCAATCAGACAGACGGCACGCCATTTATCGAAACTTTTCGGCGTCGCGGCTATTGTTTTAATGGTGAAATATCGACGGCAGACTTGACGGAAAACGGTAATACTACCTCTCAAACTGAGGATGGCGGGTCAGAATTAAACCCAAGTCCGCGAGTGCGCAGAACCTACCTGGCGGCCGCGATTTTCACTGCTTGCCTGCTTGGGGCGGTTTCGATCATCTGGGTTATTTTTGCCGCTAAAGGGCGAGATTCGCGGACGGGCGGCGACTTAACAATCTTAAATCTCACGACCGGCGAAGACGTTAATTTCGCCACGATTTCGCCCGATGGTAATTATTTTGTTTACTCGTCGCAAGAGGGCGGCATGGCCCATTTATGGCTCCAGCAAACGGGCCAGGCCAGCCGCCGCGAAATTATCCCGCCGTTTTCCGGTTCGATATGGGAAACTTCCTTTACCCCCGATTCGCAGTTTGTTTACTTTTTTACCAGCGAGGAAACGAGCGAAACCACCCTCTACAGAGTCCCCGCGCTCGGGGGCCTTCGTTCCAAAATTTTATCTGATATTGGCACCGCCGTGTCGTTTTCGCCTGACGGACGTGAGATGGTTTTCCGGCGCACGAATCAGGCTGAAAAGAAATCGCTGCTGGTTATCGCGTCGAGTGATGGTTTGGGTGAAAGGGTACTGTTAGCCAAGACGGATGACGAAGCATTTAGCGGCGTCGCATGGTCGCCTGACGGAAAAACAATCGCGTTCGGCGAGCTCAAACCCACCCTTCGGGAAGGTGTTTGCACAATCAGCGGTGTCGATCCTCGATCCGGTCAAACACGGTCGTTGTCATCCGAGAGGTGGGACAGTTGCTTTCGCCTGATTTGGACGCCTGACGGGCGAGGGTTGATCATGGCCGGGACAAAGTATAAGGACGCCTATACCACCCGTCGTGACCAGATATATTACATTTCGATCGCGAGCGGCGAATCCCGCCGGCTGACAATCGACAACAGCCGATATCAATACGGGAGTCTCGGGGTGACCAATAAAGATGAGATTCTTGCGGTTCCGTTTAACCGCCTGTCGCAAATCTGGTCGATGGACGCCGCCGGCGATTCGCGGACGGTGGTTCAGATAACGACTGGTTTTGCGGATGGACGCAGCGGCATAGCCCCGCTTGCGGACGGACGGGTTGCCTATCTAACGCGAAATGGTGATGGCTTTAGCATCTGGCTGATGAACGCTGACGGGTCAGATCAGAAACAATTGACGACTGATCCGCCTGAGATCGAGGAAATACGTGCTCCGTCAAGCGGCCGTTTTTTTGTTTTCGCGGCAAAACGGGAGAAATGGCCACACCTCAGCCGTGTTGACGCAGATGGCACGGGCTATAGACAACTTACATTTGGCGATAGCGCGGAGGTAGATTCGGCGATATCGCCGGACGAGAATTGGATTCTATATAGTTCGGAGCCTTTCGCTGGAGGGATTGACAAATCATCACTGTGGAAGATTCCCGCTGGTGGCGGTGAGCCCATTCTATTGAGTGAAGTGAAATGTCAAACCCCACATTATTCGCCAAATGGGCAAACCATTTCCTGCATTTCCCGGGAAACGGGCATAATTTTGACCATTTCGGCAGATAGCGGCGCTGTTCTTGCAAGATTCAAAACGGCCGAGAATCCGGTCCTTAACGTCGGTGCGCGTTGGACGCCGGACGGAAACGGGCTGACCTATATAGTCAGCCGAAAAAATGTAGGCAACATTTGGATTCAGGACCTCAACGGTCGCGAA
>JANYIL010000044.1 GCA_025362075.1 Chloracidobacterium sp. | reverse complement strand
AAAACGCCTCCGGCCTTTCGGACTTCGGGCTTGGCCTCGATCTCCGCCTTTCGCCCTTTTATGACGATCACATTACCTAGAAAACGTTCATAGATACTGCCGAGAATATGGATCGGAATATAGTTGAAGTGATAGGGCGTTCTGTCGCCCGCAAATGTATCGCAGATGTCGAGAAAGACACGATCGTCAACGACAAAATCAGGATTGTCGATAACGCTGTGATACTTAAAGATGATGCCGTTATAGGTTTTGTCGAATTCGCGCGACTTGGCGATAAATTGCCCCCAAGCGCCGGGTTTGAATCCGAATTTATCGAGGATAGTTTCAGGCTCGATCAGCTTGTCTTCGAGAAAGCGGATGAACACAAGACGATCAAGAGTTCGTTGGACCGCCTCAGTTAAGTCGTCGCTGTCGAGAGCGGGATTTCTCTTTTTGAAATTTTTTGCAAGCTCTCCGCGAAAACCCTCAAGCATTTCGAGAAACGAATCGTCTATCTCTTTGTAGCCATCCGCGAAAAGCTTTATCTGCTTTACTCGACCTTTCGGTTTAGGAAGCTCACTGCAAACCCTTTCATAGATTCCATCGGCAACCGCATCACGTCCGAAAAGGTAGTAAACCTCAGCGAACTTTTCGAAATTTAGGAAGTCCGTGAAATGATAACGCTTGTGAATACGCTGGGTTGCCGTCTCGAAATCCGGTAGATAGCGGCAGTCGAGGACGATTAGCTCTTTGAAATTGGTAAGGATCGACAGACTCGCTTTAGAACTGCTGTACCCATAACGCAGTGTTTGGAAACAATTAGTTTGAGTTTCTAATGTAACCGACGGCTTTTTTGCCTCAACAAAGAAAAATGCCTTTCGGAATTCAGGGGCGAGGCCAAACGAGTAGTCGGCGAACTTTGTACGTGCGGCAACATTTTTGATCGTCCGCTCGACCCTTACTTCCTGAGCATAAATATTCCTCTGCTGTTCGTGGTTAACATCCCAGCCCAGAGCGATAAAGAATTTATCAATGTAATCTTTGCGAACCTGGGATTCGTTATATTCGGGACGGTTGCAGTTGGCCAAATCCTTGTTAAAGTCATTAACCAGTTCTACAACCTGCGCGAAAGCTGTGTCGAAATCCTTGGGGATCATAAAGGAATTTGTTTCAACCGTCGCTGACGCGACGAGGAATTATACAACGGGCTTACCTTGGGTAATTATTCGCATTAGCGCCGAGAGAGACGTTCTTTCCGGCTCTCGCGAACCTCGGCCATAATCTCGTCGTCTGTCATGGACACGCCGGCTTGAGCAAGGCGTTCGGCCGTCTCAAAAAGTCGATTTGCTTTGCGCTTGCGAATCTCGTCCTTAAACAGAGAGGCGACGAGCAACGGCTTAAACAATCCCATCTCACTCGCCTCAGTCGCGATATCATCCGGCAATGTTAGGACAATTTCAGACATAGATTTTCTCCGAAGCGATTATAACAAATTATTTAGGTTTCCCAGTTGATGTTGCTCCCGGTTCTGACCTCATCGCGACCCACGGCCGACGGCTACGGCGGTTTTTAGTTCCAGGCGCAGCGTGCCCTCGTCGTCGAGGTCGGCTTTAGCGTGGCGAGTTCTTTCGGCGGGGAGACGTTCCGGTTTCGAAGGTAACGCGGACGCGGGCGTTTAGGGCACCGGCAACGCGGCGGAGGTTGGCGAGCGAATGGCCTTCGTAGCCGGGCGATTCGAGGCGGCTGATCTGCTGCCGGGGTTGGTCACGGCTGATGTTTTTTGGGGGCGATTTGATCGATGCCTGGTATGGTAAACTTAGATAAATGGCTCCAAAAGTTTACATCGAGACCACGATCGTGAGCTATCTTACCGCCAATCCCTCGGCGGACGTTATTAAGGCTGCTCATCAGAAGGTAACCAAGGAATGGTGGAACAAACAACGCCGGCACTTCGACCTGTTCGCTTCGGAATTCGTGACGGTTGAGGCTGCGGCCGGCAACCCAACAATGGCGAAGCGTCGTTTGAGGATTTTGAACGAGGTTCAGTTGATCGCGGTCCAGCCCGTGGCCATCGAGTTGGGGCGGACATTGGTCAGGCGAGGCCCTTTGCCTGCGAAGGCCGAGATCGACGCTTTTCATATTGCTGTTGCTGCGACGAGCGGAATGAATTACTTATTGACATGGAACTGCAAACATATCGCAAATGCGCAAATGCAGGATGGAATTGGTAAAATATGTCGGGCGTTAGGTTTTGAACCGCCGCGAATCTGCACGCCGGAAGAATTGATGGGAGAATAGAGTTATGTGGAAAGATGAGGTAGTTGAAGAGGTTCGCAAAATTCGCGATGAATATGCTGCCAAATTCAACTACGATATTGATGCTATCTACAAAGATATTAAACGACTAGAGGCGGAATCCGGGCGAGAATTCGTAACATTCCCGCCTCGCAAGCCAATGACGAGCCGCGCCAAGAAGCTCGTTGTCGATAAGGCCTGACATGTGCTATCTCGATCCCCGCGTGACGGCGATGGCGGTGGAGAGTTCGAGGAGGAGGAAGCCTTCTTCGTCGAGGTCGGCTTTGGCGTTGCGACTTCTTTCCGGTTTCGAAGGTAACACGAACGCGGGCGTTTAGGACACCCTCCCACCACCCCGTCGGTGAAGCACCGCCGCCCCTCCTCAGGCAGGAGGGGAGTTGCGGCGGAGGTTGGTGAGCGAATGGCCTTCGTAGCCGGGCGATTCGAGGCGGCTAATTTGCTGCCGGGTTTCGGGGCGACGCGACCTCATGGGTTGAGTCAGCAAACAACGTGTTATAATTTTACCGCTATGGGCCAGGTTCTGGAAATGTCGTCTAAAACGATCTCTCTGCTTGAAAGCTATGCTAAGCGGTCAGGTATGTCGGTTGATGATTATGTTCGGAGTCTTTTGCCGGCAGAAACCGATCTCGGTCTTGCTGCGAATGGTTCGGCCTACGATTTTGACATTGATATGGAATCGTTTGCGGAGACGACCGAGGCCATGCCTTCCTACAATGGCTCTTATTCCCGGGACGACATCTACGCTGAGCATGATTGATGGCTTATCTTGTAGATACCTTTTGACGCAATGCCGCAAGTTGAAGCGCGATGTCCCACGCCTCGCCCGCCCGTTCAAACCGGCCCGCAAACTCCGGGTCATTCAATTGTTCTTCAAGATATTGATCGAAATTAGTTTTTTTCATTTCGAATCCTCTTGTCGCCAACGGCGACCAATATTATAGCCTAGGGTGAAGCGAGCCGCGAGTGAAACCCTAGGTAAGGCGTTCCAATACGATCCCGTCCCTGTAGGGGACGAACATTAGGCGCGATATGTTGCTCCCCTTCAGGGAGCGATGCTCGATTTTCTTTCACCCCAGGGTTTCGCCCAAAGCGGCTGCACCCTGGGCTTTAATATTTGTCACCGTTGGCGACCTTTAGCCATTTTATCTCGACCCCCGCGTGACGGCGACGGCGGTGGAGAGTTCGAGGAGGAGGAAGCCTTCTTCGTCGAGGTCGATGCCCGTGAAGAGGATCGTGCGTTTGGGGTTTAGTTCGTGGTGGCGGCAGAATGGGGCAGCGTGGATTATGCGGTATTTGTATCGCTTATGGTTGATCTTGCCTTTTACCGGGAACGAACTGAGGTTGCGCGGGTCTTTGGGGACCATGCAGATCGTGCGGGTTTCCTCGTCGTAGCCGAACGCGACGGCGGCGGGCTGGCCGAGCATTTCGTAGGCGGCGGTATTGAGCAGAAAGACCGAGCGAGTATTGAGCGTGACCCGCGGCCCGTCGAGGCCCAACCGGTTTGGCGTGCCGTGAAACATTTCCCATCGCGATTTCTTGTTGGTACTCATCTTGTCCAATGCCCCCCCCAACGTGCAGCATTTAATATTTGTATCACACTTGCAACGTTGTGTCAAGAACATCTCTCGGGTTCGAGGACTTTTTTGAGAAGGGAATCTCTTCGTCCTTCTCAGCGATCTCTGCGTTAGAACATATTTTATCGCAGAGGCCACAGAGTTTTTCGCAGAGTACGCAGAGGTATTTTACCGGTTGATTCATGCCAGTCCGTAATAGTGCATCGCCTAAATCTCAATGATCTCAGGGGCACAATTTACCGCTTCGCCGGTTATGACGGTAACGATGACACCAGCGGAAATCGAGGACAAATTTTTTGCCACCGAGCCGATCCCAACCACTGCCAGACACCAAAAAGCGCGTCCCAAAACACCAAAACTGGTGCCAAAAACGACGCATTTCGTCGTTCGAGGACTGTTTCGTCGGCATAAGTTGTTTATTTATTGCATTTGCGATCCAACAGCGGTCTCAAATGGATTACTCCGGTTATTGAGGCCATTGTCCGGCGTCTAATCGGCATTTCCAGGCGTTATAGGTTGTTTTCGTCGACTGGAGCGCAAGCATCTCTGCTTGCAAAGCGTCCGAAGGGAGGCTGAGATGCGTGGTGATCGCTCAATAATAGCTGTAACGAAACGTTCACGCCGCAGGAACCGGCGTTTGCAAGCAAGGATGCTTGCTCTCCAGTCATATTTCTTGAGCTCCAGTCATATTTTCCTGTAGGTAAACGCTTAACCCGTCCGCATCTGTTAACAAATTTTTTATACCGTGATAAGCTACGCGAATAACATCAAGAAACGAGTCGTATTACTCGTTTATTCTATTTAACGTAAGCAAAATATCGACTTTAGATCGGAGAATCTATTTATGACAGACATTAATTTACCGGCCGGTGTGACCAATGAGGAGCTGATCCGCTTTGTTAACGAGGCCATAACGCTCTGCACGCCGGACAGCGTCCATTGGTGCGACGGGTCGCAGGCAGAGTACGACCAGATGTGCCAGGAAATGGTCGATGCGGGTACATTTACGAAGCTGAACGCCGAAAAACGGCCTAAATCGTTCCTCGCCCGCTCGCACCCTTCGGATGTGGCACGCGTCGAGGACCGCACATATATTTG
>JANYIL010000042.1 GCA_025362075.1 Chloracidobacterium sp. | reverse complement strand
GGAGTATACCAATGACGATAACCTGTTTTATCCGCTATCAGATCGATCCGTTCCAGAGAGATGCGTTCAAGAAGTACGCCGAGAATTGGGGTCGCATCATTCCTCGATGGGGCGGCCACCTTATTGGGTATTTTCTTCCGCATGAAGGCACGAATGATGTCGCATGGGGTTTGATCGCATTCGATAGTCTTGCCTCTTATGAGGCATATCGAATACGCTTGAAGTCAGATTCCGAAGCGCGTCATAATTTCGAGATGGCACAGAGCAAGCGCCTAATCATCCGTGAGGAGAGAAATTTCGTGGAAGTAGTCGATGGGACTTTCGGCCTTCCCTCGACACTAAAATGAGTTCCACCTTATGTTGAATCAAACTGAAAAAGGACGAGCCTTTCGTACTCTCCATGAGAGTGAGAGCGCATTCATCATTCCCAATCCTTGGGATGTCGGAACTGCGCGGCTGCTGGCAAACCTGGGCTTTGAGGCGCTGGCGACGACCAGCGCCGGTTATGCCTTTTCTGTCGGCCACCGCGACAACACGATTGGGCGGGACGAGATGATGGCGCATTTGTCCGCGATTACGTCTGCTACCGACCTACCGGTGAGTGCCGATCTTGAGAACGGTTTCGGTGACCCTCCCGAAGTCGTCGCGGAGACGATCAGGCTGGCTGCGGCGACCGGCGTTGTCGGCGGCTCGATCGAAGACATGTCTCGGCAGCCCGGCCATTCCATTTACGAGCACGAATTTGCGGTTGAGCGGATCCGCGCAGCGGCAGAAGTCGTGCGTAGTCTTTCCTTTCCATTCACATTGACGGCGCGTGCTGAGAACTACTTAGTCGGGCGGCCAGACCTCGGCGACACGATCAAGCGATTGCAGGCCTATCAAGATGCGGGAGCCGATGTTCTATATGCTCCCGGCCTTACGAGCAAGGAAGATATTGCCGCCGTGGTTAGCTCTGTGGATCGCCCGGTGAACGTCTTGATGGGACTGCAAGGCGTTCAACTGAGCCTTGCCGAACTCTCAGCGATTGGAGTCAAGCGAGTCAGCGTCGGCAGTACTCTTTCTCGCGCAGCTCTTGGCGGATTTCTTCGCGCCGCCAGGGAGATGCGTGAGCACGGCACTTTCACATTTACAGAGGATGCCGTGAGCTATCGAGATATCAGCGGCATGTTCGAGGCATGACGCACAACAAAAGAGAAGATGGCTTAATCTTTGTTTAAGATTCTGCTGTAAACCACAGGGTCAACATTCCCGCCGCTAACGACGAGGCAGATCTTTTGATCCTTAAACCTATTTTTATCAAGTAATATCGCTCCCAAACTCAACGCTCCCGTCGGCTCGCATTTCAGATTTACAAGCCCAAAATACATCCGCAAAGCGTCCCCGATAGTTTCGTCCGGCACCTCGATAATACCCGCAACACCATTTTTGATGATTTCCCAATTCAAATTGCCAAGCGAGATAGTGCGTGCACCATCGGCGATGGTCATAGGCTCTTGTTTATTAGCGACTATATGACCGGCTTGGAGTGAAAGCGATGCGTCGTTGCCGAGCTGCGGCTCCGCTCCGTAGACTCGGGTCGTTTTTCCGTTCCGGCGAAGCCCCGTGATCAATCCCGAAACCAAACCGCCGCCGCCGACGGCTGTAATTACAGTGTCGAAATCTCTTTCAGCCAACTCATCACCCAGTGATGCATTGCCCTCGATGACATATTTATCATCATAGGCGCTGGCGAGATAAGCATTCGGCATTTGCTCAAAGAGTTGTGCGACACGCTCGTTGCGGCCGACCTTGGTGGTGTCGACGAGGTCGACGGTCGCTCCGTATCCGCGCACGGCGTCGATCTTTACCAGGGCGGAGGTGGATGGCATTACAACAGTGCATTTTTTGTTCAGCAATTCACAGGCATACGCCAAAGCCTGGCCAAAATTACCCGACGAGGCCGTCAATATCTCATCCTGCTCGACGTTAAGGGCCAGATTGTAGGCCGCTCGAAACTTAAAGCTGCCGGTGTGCTGAAAGGTCTCGGTAGCTATCGTCACGTCGAGGCCGAGATGGTCGCGCAGCTTAGCGGATTCGACAAAGGTGGTCGGCCTGATGGCCTCGATGAGGGATTTCATTTGTTTAGAATCTACCAGACACGCTAAACTCGTCAAGAACAATGAATAAAGAATTTAGAGCTGCGCTGCCGCAGAAGTTTGTCGAAAATACCATCGCTCTTTGCGGTGCGAAGGGTGAGAAATGGGTAGATGACCTGCCCGATATCATTTCCGAACTCGAACAAACCTGGGATATCACCGTCAAAAGTCATTTTCGTAACCTCTCATATAACTACGTTGCTAATGCGTCATTTAGTGATGGGACCGCTGCTGTGCTCAAGATCGGGGCGCCGCTTGAGGATGTCGAAATATTTGGCGAGGCGGCTTATTTGCAAGCTGGAAATGGCGAGGGCACGGCCCGTCTGTTTGAATTTGACCGCGAGCTCCAGGCTATTTTGATAGAGCGGGTCGTTCCGGGTTCAAATCTCAGATCGGTCTGCAAAAAAGATCAGGCCGAGGCCGGCAGCGTTGCGATCCGGATGTTAAAACGGATACTGAAGCCAGCTCCCGGCGAGGCAAATGATTTTATCAAGCTTGACGATTGGTTCGATGGCCTTAAACGGGCTGCGGGAACCAAATTTCCTCAGGACTACGCTAACAAGGCCCTTGCGTACTATGAGGAGCTTTCGTCCGATACCAAAAATGTTTTCCTACTGCACGGAGATCTGCACCACGATAACATTCTCTCGGCTAAGCGTGAACCTTTTCTGCTCATTGACCCGAAGGGCATAATCGGCCACGTCGGTTATGATATTGGCGTTTTCCTCAATAATCATCACGATTGGCTTGAGTGGGACACGCGGCTCGAAGGTAAGCTCGACACGGCGATTGCTAAATTTTCCGTCGCTTTCGGTTTCGATGAAGTAACTATCAGACGGTGGGCGTTCTGTCAGATGGTGTTGTCCTGGTGGTGGATGTTCGACGAGATGCCCGCGCTCTTTGGCGAAGAACTCGGGCTTTCCGACGTTTGGAAAGTTTAAGATTAACCCAGATTCAGCATTAGAAAATATGTGCGGATCGCGTCATCAAAAAATGTAATGGGTCTATGGTAGTTAAGCCGAAAAATGGATAGGCTAAACTACTGAGATGAAACAACTAAACCGCTATTATCGGCGTTCCCGAATTGCGGAAAAGAAATTTCGTGAAATAATCAAGTATTTTGCACTTGATCTGACCGCC
>JANYIL010000035.1 GCA_025362075.1 Chloracidobacterium sp. | reverse complement strand
AAGTAACGAAGCGAAAAAGTTTCGAGGCCGTAGACGCTGTGAAAGGCACGCAGATAATGCTCACCCGTGAGTTTGGCAACGGCATAGGGCGACAGCGGATCGGGCCTCATCGTTTCGACCTTGGGCAGCGTCGGCTGATTGCCGTAGGCGGAGCTTGACGCGGCGTAAACAATGCGTTTAACGCCGGCGTCTTTGGCCTTGATCAAAAGATTTAGCGTGCCGTTGACGCAGGCATGGTGAGTTTCCGCAGGGTTATCGACCGACCGCGGCACGCTCGGCAGAGCTGCCTCGTGAAATACGACCTCGCATCCCTCGATAGCTTTCTTCACCGCAACATCATCGTTGATATCGCCTTCGATAAAATCGAAATCGCCGTTTATCTCCTCAAGATTCTCGCGAAATCCGGTCCCGAAATTGTCGATGATGCTGACTCTAGCCCCTTGCCTTATCAACTCGTCGGCAAGATTAGACCCTATAAATCCCGCCCCGCCAGTCACAAGTACCTTAGTGGTAATGGCCATAGTTTTTTAAAAGAGGGAAGAGGAGAAATAGCAAAAAATGAATTTATTTCGTCAAGCTCCTTTTCTCCTCCTCACCTCTTCTCCCTATCTTCCGACTCCCACGTACTCAAAGCCCAGCTCGCGCATATCGGCGGGCTCGTATATGTTGCGGAGATCCGCAATTTTTGGGCGTCGCAGCAGTTCCTTTACCTTTTCCATGTCGAGGGCACGAAACTGGTTCCATTCCGTGATGATCACCAGGGCGTCGGCACCCCTTATCGCGTCATATTCGTCGACGGCGTAGCCGATATCAGGCAAATAGTGCCGGGCTTCGGGCATGGCGACGGGGTCGAAGGCTTTAACGGTCGCTCCGCGTGCGACAAGCTGCTTGATAATGTCGGTCGCCGGCGATTCGCGCATGTCGTCGGTCTCGGGCTTGAACGACAGGCCGAGCACGCCGATATGTTTGCCGTTGAGATCGCCGACGAGTCGTTCGATCTTGGGGATCATGGCGTCGCGTTGGCGTTCGTTGGCCTCGATCACGGCGTCGACGATGAGCGTTTCGACGCCAAATTGATCGGCGACCGTTGTTAATGCCCGAGTGTCCTTCGGAAAGCACGATCCGCCGTAACCCGGCCCCGGATGCAGGAATTTCCGACCGATGCGGTTATCCATGCCCATGCCGCGGGCCACGTCGTGGACGTCGCAGCCGATCGCGTCGCACAGATTGGCAATCTCGTTAATAAAGGTTATCTTAGTCGCCAAAAAGGCGTTGGCCGCATACTTGATCAGTTCGGCGGCCTCGAGCGATGTGATAACTACCGGTGTTTCGATCAGATACAGTGGACGGTAAAGTTCCTTCATTACCTCGATCGCGCGCTCCTCGTTGCTGCCGATAACGACACGGTCCGGCCGCATGAAATCCGCGATTGCCGCGCCTTCGCGCAGGAATTCGGGATTGGACGCGACGCCAAACTCGGTGGCGACGTTAAGATTGGCCGTCACAAATTCGCGAAGCCACTTTCCCGTCCCGACGGGAACGGTCGATTTCGTGACCAGCACCTTGTAACCGTTCATCGATTGGGCGATATCCAGCGCCGCCTGCCGGTAATAGCTCATGTCGGGCGTCCCATCCGGCTGCGGCGGTGTACCGACAGCAAGGAAAACGACCTGTGCGTGTTCAACTGCGCTTGTAATATCGGTTGTGAAGTGGAGCCGACCGGCCGCCGTGTTTTTTCCGACGATTTTGTCGAGGCCGGGTTCGTAAATGGGGATGATACCCTTATTTAAATTTTCGACTTTTTCCTTGGCGACATCGACGCATGTCACCTCGACGCCAAACTCCGCAAAACAGGCACCAGTGACTAATCCTACATATCCCGTGCCGATTACAGCAATGTGCATAACAAAATATTACTTAGCTCTACTAAAGTCTCTGGTATGACCTACAAATATAAACAAAATTATGCGGGTCACGTAATTCACATGACCCGCACAACTTATAATCTGAAACAATGTAATTAACGAGTGGGGCTGGCTACATTTATCGGAGTGTCATCGCCCCTTGTACCGAGCAATACGCCCACACCAACAGCGCCTGCCGCCAGAACGAGAAGCCAAGCCAAATTTGACGAGACGTTCGCATTGGACTTATCGGGACGGATGCAGGGTTTGCAGCCCGTTTGAACCAAGTTGCCAGCGACTGCCGTAGTTCCGGCAATAACCTGCTGCGACGCTCCGGCCTGTTTCATGGTGACAACACCAGAGGTCGTATCCACATGTGAATGCGAACACTCGGCCAAAACAGCAAAGTTATCGGCTTGTCCTGCGTCACCGACGAACGTTGCATTCTTTGTCGTAACCGTCGAAGCAATTCCGGAATTTGCTGAAACTCGAACCGTACCCGAATCCAATATAGCAATTACGTCGTTGTCCGTAAACCTCAAGCTAAGGCTCGAGTCTTCCTGAACTTCGATCCGGCCGAGTTTGCCGAGGCTGACGGTCGCTCTTGAGCCCATTGCGGTCGTAACCGTTGCTCCAGACATGACCGTCGAATTGGAAATCGCAGGCTGACCGTTTACCATAACCTGGCCGGTAACGGTGATAACACCGGACGGATCGGTTGGCACCGCCAACGCTGCCATCGATGATAAACACCAAACCGCGGTAAGTGTGCCTAAAGTAATGAGTTTGTGAATGATATTTTTGCGAACCATCTGATTTATTCTCCTCCTAGTGTGAGTCCTTTTAAGAATGTTACCTTAAAATGGACAATTGGCAAAGCCTAATATTTCAAAAAAAGCAAAAAAAAACAATTATTTAACGAGAATGGCTGCAACAGTTGCAACTTTAGCATGCTCGGTTACCGGCATACCTAAATAATTGTAATTTCCTAAGCCAGGAATCGTGGCCCGATCTGCGAGTTTCTGTTCGTACAGCGCAAATCACAGCGATAACAAAATTGTACGGGCCACGTGATTTACATGACCCGCACAATTAAGAGCTGAACCTAAAAGCAATTAGCGGGTGGGGCTGACGACGGTTACCGTACCGTTGATGCCTTCTTCGCCTCTTGTACCGAGCCAGATGCCGACACCTGCTGCACCAGCAGCCAGGATGAGCAACCATGCCATGTTCGAGGTGTGCGGCTGACTTCCCGAATTCTGACGCGGAGCACAGCCGGCCTTGGCAACTCCCGCTACCGCCGAGTTACCGGCAATAACCTGCTGAACCTTTCCGCCTTCGTTCATTGTGACGACGCCCGAGGTCGTATCCAAATGGGACTGAGCGCATTCGACCGAAACCACAAAGTTACTAGGCTGTCCGGCTTCGCCAACAAACGTAGCGTTGCTGGTTGTGACCGTCGATCCGGCTGCGGATATGCGAACCGCACCTGAATCAAGCATCGCATTTACGCCACTGTCTGAAAATCTCAGGCTCAGTGTCGAATCTTCCTGAATTTCGATTCGGCCAAGTTTGCCGAGACTGACAACGGCGTTTGAGCCTTTCGCAGTTGTAAGCGTTGCTCCAGACATGATCGTGGAATTGGAAACCGCGGTTTGGCCGTTAACGGATACCTGACCCGTAATTGTGACAACACCAGACGTTTCCGTCGGTACCGCCAGGGCAACCATTGAGAAAACACACCAAACTGCGGCAAGTGTGCCTAAAGTAACTAATTTGTGAACAATATTTTTGCGAAGCATCCGATTTAATCTCCTCCTAAATGAGTCCTTAAAGAAAGTTCCCGGCAAAATAGACATGTCGGCAAAGCTGACGATCTAAACAGGGTTAAAAAAATTATCTGACAGGGCTGGTCGTGCCGCTGCTGGTCGTGCCGCCGTCGTGCGTGGCAATCAAAACCACCGCAACGACGCCCCCGGCAATGGCTGCCCAAACCCACCAGTCAAGACCGGCCGGCCCGGGTTTCTTTGCCGCCGTTTTCGATACAGCAGAAGCCGTCTCACCCACCTTTACATTTACTACGTCTCCCGCGGCGGTCTTAACCGCCACGGCGTCGGTCGAATTAAGCACTGTGAGGTTTCCCTTGGCAAGGTCCCCGCCGATCGAATCCGCCGACAGGGTAAAGGTCGTGTCCGATCCTATCTGTATCTTGCCGACTTTTCCAAAGTTTATAATAGCTTCCGTACCTTCCGGCGTGATGATGGTGCTCGACGAAAAGACGGTGCGTCCGCTCTTGGCAGCTTCGCCGTTAATTGTCACCGGGGACGTTTCACTCGCCGAACCGCTTCTGATCACGGTTAACTCTCCAACGGCGTTGCCGGGAGATGCAAGCGTAACCATAGAAAAGGTCACGACTAACGCAAAAACCACGGACATTGACAGTGCCTGTTGAAACCACATTATGCTTTTCATACTTTCCCTCTTGACGCTGAATACGACTTGCGAACCTGAAATAAAGAATCCTAGTAAACTTTTACATGAATTATTGGGCAATGTCAACAAAACCGAACGGTCGACCGCGCAAAATAATTAGATAAGTTCTTTTGTTGCTTATAAATTGCTAAGCAACCAATTTATAACATATTTTGATTTTGAAGCAAAGGTAATTTTTCAAAAAATGTCGAGGGATTGGCAATTTATCGTTTATAAGGCCGAAACCAGGTTTGGGTCATTGTTCGATTGCCGAACCGGAAGTTTTTTGTTCTAATTTCTTCAGTTCGAAATATTTCCGGAGATACATCATTATGAAGATCAAATTGCTCCTGGTTTTAGCGGCTGCGATCCTGGCGGTTTCGTGTTCGAGTGCCCCGAAGGAAAAGCGGATTAAGATCGGGTTCGCGATGGACACTGTAAAGGAAGAGCGTTGGCAGCGTGATAAAGATGCGTTTGAGGCCCGCTGCAAGGCCGTGAATGTCGATTGCGAGATCACCGTCGCAGATAATAAGGCTGACAAACAGGCCAATGATGTCGATAATCTGCTTACGAAGGGAGTTGACGTACTCGTCATAGCTCCGCACGACGCGACCCAGGCGGCCTCGATGGTCGACAAGGCAAAGGCCCAGGGCGTGCCGGTGATCAGCTATGACCGTCTTATCAATTCCGACAAGATCGACGCCTATGTTTCGCATCAAGTCCCGGTCATAGGCCGCAAGATATCGGAATATGCGTTGAAAAAGGTACCGAAAGGGAATTATGTGATGGTTTACGGGGCCTCGACCGACAACAACGCGGTTATTATGAAGAAAGAGGAACTGTCAGTGCTCCAGCCAGCCATTGACAAAAAAGATATCGTTATTAAGGCCGATAACTTCATCACCGACTGGAAACCGGAGGAAGCCCTGAAAATGGCCGAAAACGCTTTGACCCAAAATAACGACGATATCCAGGCGTTTGTCGTTTCAAATGACGGCATGGCGGGAGGCGTGATCTCCGCTCTCGAAAAACGGGGCCTCGCCGGTAAGGTCCTTGTGACGGGCCAGGACGCTGGCCTCGAGGCTCTGCAAAATATCGCGAGCGGCAAGCAGTCGATGACGGTCTATAAGCCGATAATCCCGCTTGCAAATGCCGCCGTCGACGCAGCGATCAAGCTTGCGAAAAAAGAGAAGATCGAGACCAAGCCCTTTATGAACGATGCGATCAAAAAGGAAGTGCCTTCGATCCTGCTTGAGGTAACATCGGTCGATAAATCGAATCTTATGGATACTGTAATTAAGGACGGGTACGCTAAATATGAGGATGTTTACAAAAACGTGCCTGATGCCGACCGGCCGAAAAAGCCGTGAATCGAAAATTGTGAATTGTGAATGGTAAATGGTGAATTGAAAGCACAATTCTATTCATCATTCACCACTCACCATTCAACATTTATTATGAAAAGCGTCGTACTAGCCGCCGATCTCGGCGGGACAAATTTACGGATCGCGGCCGTCGATAGTGACGGCACGATCCTGCATTTGACCAAGCGGCCCGTGCCAAAGGGTGTTTCGCCGGATCAGCTGACCGACCTCATCCGTGAGATGGGTGCGGAATGCAGCGGCGTGGTCTCCGAAACAGGCCGTCTTTCGGGCGTAGCGTTTACGGCCCCAGCACCCGTGGCCAGGGATTTTGACGGTCTTCTGACCAAACTCCCAAATCTCCCAAGCCTCGTCGGATTTAACCTTAAAACCGCTCTTACCGACCTCTTTCATCTGCCCGTAACGATCGAAAACGACGCGACCGCCGCGGGAATCGGAGAGCATTGGATCGGTGCGACACGCGGCGTCGAAAACTCGATCTGCGTCACGCTCGGTACCGGCATCGGCGGCGGCATCATCATTAATAACGAGCCGCTCCGCGGCAAAGACGGCACGGGCGGCGAGATCGGCCATATCTGCGTCGAGCCCGACGGTCGCCCCTGCGGCTGCGGCAGCCACGGCTGCGTTGAGCAATACGCCTCCGCCACCGCTATCGAACGAATGGCGGTCGAATCTGGTATGAACACCGCGTCAGCAGCCCAAGTTTACGAAGCGTGGACCGCCGGCGACAAACACGCAAAGGCCGTTTTCAACACAATGGGCCGCTATCTCGGCATAATGCTCGCCGGCCTCTCAAACGCCCTAAACCCGGAAACCATAGTGATTTGCGGCGGAGTAACCGCCGGCTGGGACGCCTTTGCCGGCCGAGTCGAATCAGAGATCGCCACCCGCGCCTACCCCGTAGTCGCCGCCCGAGCCAAGCTCGTCCGGGGCGCCCTGGGCGACAACGCGGGCATCCTCGGGGCTGCCCGCTCAGCTTTTCTGGTCGCCCAGTAGTACGGCGTAACTTCATAGATGATCCTAACCGATCTCGTGGTTAAGATCGTGTTAATATCGGTTCTAAACGATCCATTGTTCATTCGATTTCTATAGCTCTTGTAAGTTGTACAGCACTCATTGAAATGTCAGATCAAAGGAAAGCGGATGGAGTCCACGCCAAAAATCAGGAATTCCGAAAGTATGATCAGGTAAGAAAAGATCAAGATTATCATCTCGTCGAACACCCTGACTTAGAGATGTTTGACGATGATTATCGGATAAAGACCTGTGATATGAGGCTGTTTTTCGAGGTCGGCGAAGATGGAAGGCGGCAATTTGCGTCTGAACTTGGGCAGGCACTCGAAGGCATCGGTTTTGCGATCCTCGAAGGGCACGGCATCGATCCGCTTCTTTACGATCAAGCCGAACGGAAAGTGGCCGAACTTTTTGAAACGACCACTGTCGAGCAGCGGCTCAAATACCAGGCGAAACGTTTTGGGTCCGTGAATCAAGGCTATTTTCCGATCAGGGAGACGACAAATATTCACCCGGACCTGGTCGAAGGGTGGGTCTTTTGCCGTCGGGCCTTTGATCTTGGCGAGGATCCGGCGTACCGGGCACGAGACTATTGGTTGGACGCTGCGTACGAAGAGGTCTTTCGCAAGGTAGTAATTGCTCAGGAAAAGCTTATCCATCCGATCATGCAGAGCATACTGCGGTATCTGAATTGCGACGCCGATCTTTATACAGAAAGGCTCACAAAAACAAATTTCGGATTCAGGCTCAACTATTATCCTCCGATCACGGCCGCAGATGAGTCATCAGGCGCCGGGCGAATGCTTGGCCACGAAGATGTGGACCTGTTTACATTCCTGCCTGCTCAAAACGTCGAAGGGCTGCAGATCTACAATCGGGAAAATGGAAAATGGATCAGACTAAACGCCCCTCGTGGAACGATCATTCTCAACACGGGTGACTATATGCAGCGGATCACGAACGACCGGCTCCCATCGACAACGCACAGAGTGGCCAAACCGATCGACCACTCATCATACGGCCAGCCACGGATCTCGATGCCGATGAATATCTACAACTGGGAAGACGAGATCCTGGCGGTCCTACCCGGGCTCGGCGAACCGCGGTATGAACCGGTGTCCGCAATTCAGTTTCACACGAGCATCACAAGCAAATATTACGGCGACGATTACGCCGTAACCGCAGAATCAAATTGATAGCAAGACCAACCGTTCACAGTTAATCTAAGTATTACAGTGTTGCAGGTTTGACCCCGAATCTCCCTCGATAACCGGCAAAGCCGGTGGTATATTTGTAGCCCATATCGCCAGATATGGGTACGATTGTCCGATTTAATCGGAACCGTCGAAGACGGTGGCATAACGCGCAAAAGTATTGTGTATTTATGCCGCCGTTTCCAAC
>JANYIL010000028.1 GCA_025362075.1 Chloracidobacterium sp. | reverse complement strand
TTGTCGGAGGAAGCGGTCACTAGAAACCTGCCAGCGCGATCAACGCCTATGTCATAGATAGGGGCGGTGTGCATCCCCGTCTCAATCCGCAGGATCGGCTCACGCGACAGCTCGCCCGTTTGCGAAAACGCCGTCAGCGTTGTCAGACACAGCAGAGCGGCGACCAACGGCAATGCGGTCTTGAATTTCTGGATGAATGCGAACGTGTTCATATTTTCTGGACGTGCCAGATACCTAGCCGAATCAGTGATACTGCATCACTTCACCGACAAACTCAGATTTATCATCATCGGTTCTTTTGGACGCATTTTTACGCGATACACAGTCTGCGGATACGGGTCGCCCTGGGTTAGCTGGCGTTTGCCGTTGCTGCCCGCTGCTTTTTCGGTTTGGTGCAATTTTTGCCGCACGTCTCATCTCCTAATTTGGTTCATCTCCTAATTTGGTTTCTTAACACTCGCCAGGCCCACGTTTGTGGCGGAGCCGGGTAGGGCGATTGGGTTTTGTTCAAAGTTAGTGGCTGCCTGTACGCTCGAGCGGACGAATTGGAAGATTTCGCCTGTTGTTACTATTTTATCGCCGTTGAGATCAGCCTTTCCTTTTAAGCCTTCGAGCAATGCCCAGGTGAAAACGCCGTGGTTTCCCCATTTTGTCGATTCACGCGATACTTCGTTGACATCTGACGAAGTTAGGATCGAGCGGCCCTTTTCCTTATAAAGCTGTTTTGCCAGATAGAAATTTGAGATATTATTTTCGTCACCCGTCTGGGTCAATTGGCGCCCGGTTACCAATGACTGCGTTTTCTGATTTACACCGGCGCTGTGGCAGGTATCGATCATAACGAAAACACGGTCGGCTAAGACCTGCGTGTCGAGGTATCGTTTTAGCTCAGCCATGGGATAGGCCGTCTTTTCCATGTCAACAACCTTGGTGTCATAAAACAGGAAATAGAGATTTTGCGACGAAAGCGGATCAGGGGCCCCGTGACCCGCGATAAATATAAAAACCAGGTCATCGCGTCCGGCCTTCTTGGCGGTTTCGCTTAGCGCAGACCGGAGGGCGGTGAGCGACGCGTCGCGATCGACCATCAGCTTAATATCGGCCGGAAAAAAACCGCCACCCTCGGGAGTTTTCAAAAATTCCTCCATGGCCCGAGCATCGTCGTCCGCAAAATCCAGACTTCTGAGGCCGGCATCATTGTATTTGTACTCGGAAACGCCGACAATCACCGCAAACTTTCGCCCCTTAAACCGTTCGGGTACACCATTTGTCCATGATGGCCGTTCAGCACCGGCTGTTTTGTCACCGAGCAGGAGGACATACGAGGCATAATACTCCCGCTCTTTTATATCAACCGCCCTGATCTCGAGAATATTTTTGCCAGGCGCCAGCTCATAGCCGCCGAGGCGATCTTCCCGTTTTCCGCATATAACTATTTTGCCCTCCAGATCGCGTGATTTGTTGCAGCCTCGGTTAATACCATCGCCATTGAGCGTAACAATAATGCGTCCGTAGTCGATATTTTGGGCAAACGGTTCAAGAACACGGATTTTCAAAGTCGGTACGTCCTGAACGGCAACCCGCACGATAGGCAGTGTAAACCGATTTTGCGATACGCCCGGCAACTCCAAAACAAATGGTTCCCGCGAAGACGTATTGGTTTGTCCGTTCGCATTCAAAACGCCTGCGAAGACGACAAGCGACACTAAAAATGCTGTCCTCAACGAAAACAGTGCGGTCATTATTCCTCCAGGTCAACTCCATCAGAATAGAGCGGCCCGCAATAGGCGACTGCGGGCCGCAATCCTGAACAATTTATCAAAAAAGCATCACGAATACTTAGCCACCCACTGCTGTTAAGGTTTTCGTGCCGGCGTTGTATTCGATGGCTGAGTTGTCGGCGTGGCCGCGACGGTTGTGACCGTTCTGACGTTTGTGTAGGCAGTTGCGTTCCAGTTGACCTCACCGGCTTCCTGCATAAAGTCATAGATCATGTTCATATTCTGCGGCAGGACACCGCCATTCACACGCTGATACATGGCGACGTATTCCTTTAGATCGTTGACCGTATCCTGAATGTTATTGGTCGTGCGTCCGCTCATTTTAGTTAACGCGTAGTACAGGCGTGCCTGCGGGTTAGCGCTGCGTTTATCGAGTTCGATGGCTTTAGCAAACAGCGCCAAGGCCTGATCGCGCTCACCGGGCTTACGTGCCGTCAGCTTCATGACCTTGCCATAGTAGAAGAATCCGAGAGCATCGTCCGATCGCACGGCCAGGGCCTGGCTGATATTGCGGGCCGAAAGCTTATACATATCGTAGTAAAAAGCAACGATTCCATTGTCCCGTTTAAGTGCCGACATGATGTTTTCAAACTCTCCGTCGCCGGCAAGTATCTCACCGCTTTCGACGCGTGCTTTAACGTCCGCCGCCATTAACTCCTGATTTTTTTGAATACGATTGACGACAACTGTTAAATTACGATCGATTGACAAGGATTTGCCGCGCAGATTTGTTGCTCCAACGAGGGTTTTTGCAAGCGTGTTTGTGTTCGCCGCGGCGATAACCACGTCAACGGATTTTCGGCGTTCTTCGGTTCGCTTGCGGTCGGCAAATTTGTCCAGCTCGATTCGTGGGTCCTCGATCGCGGCGGTTTTTAACGTTTCATAAAACCTCTGCGTTTCGCGCACATCGTAATTTCGTTCCAGCATATAACCGAGGGCCAGCTTGTCGGCCTCGTCTTCCTGGGCAAGCGACCATTCAAAAGATTTATGGTCAATGATTTTTGCGAGTGATCTGCCAATCATCGACCCAAACATCGCATAGCCAACCATGTTACCGGCGCCGCCGAGTAACCCAGCGGTAGCCCCGCCGGCAATCGCGCCAAAAATGCTGCCTTTCTTCTCGGCACTTTTAGTCTGGTCTTCGATCCATTTCGCGACCAGAACGTCTTGCTTCCAGTGATCCTTTTCGACATGCGCGACCTCGTGAGCAAGGATATACGCAAGCTGGGCCTCATTATCAACAAGTGAAAGAAGTCCCGTCGAAACATAAATGGTGCCGGTCGAAAGTGATCTCGCGTCCGGCATTGGATTGACCGTTATCTTAAAACCGTAGCGTTTTTCCGATGCTGCGGGAACCAGCGACTGGCCGACACGATTTACATAATCCTGGGCCATAAGATTATCGTAAAGTGTATCGTTATTTTTTGGCAGTTTGTCCCCGGAATTGGTCTCAACCCAATCATCTTTATCATTGGTGTTAACCTCAAAGGCGGTGCGGGCATGTTCCCGCTGTAGATGCCGGTATTCCTGGTCGACATCATCTTGAAAATCACCGCCTTTTTCGTACTTCTCTCTCGCCTTTGCGAGGCTCTCATTATATTTATTGACGGTCTTATCTATTTGCTTATCGTCCTTTTCGTTCGCCTTGGTTTCTTTTTCCTGAGCTTTCTTATCTTTACTATTATCCTTTTGAGCCAATGCCAGCGACGGCACGAGCAAAGCACAAATTAACGCTCCTACCAGAATTCGAATCCACATTTTCATTACGTTTTTTTTCATAGTGTCCTCCAACTGCCTGAAACTCTCGTTTTTGTTAAACGGTCTAAAACATCTAATCTGATCCCTACCTTCACGCGTCGGATGCCGCAAGGATTTGTCTCGACCTGGTCATTTCACCGATAAATTTAGACTTATTATCATCGGTTCCTTCGGGCGCATTTTGATGCGATACACCGTTTGCGGATACGGGTCGGTTTGGGTTAGTTGGCGTTTGCCTTCGCTGCCGGCTTCTTTTTCGGTTTTGGTGTAATTTTTGCCGGCGGTACCGTTTTGTTCGTATTCGACTGAATCCTTCAGGTATTTTTCTTCGAGCGTCTCGACCAGTTTGGCGGATATTGGCGACGGACCGTCTGGAAGGCTCATGTCACTAAGTGGATCGGGCGAGACTATGACGGTGAGGAGTTCGCCGCGCCAGTTTGGGTCTTTGGATTCGAGTTTGAAAAACGAAGCCGCGTCGTTTTGGCCGGGGACGTCGATGATCGATCCCGGCTGGACGCGGTTGTCGCCACCCCGTGAACTCCGTGTAGGAAATATCTGATACGGCTCGCCGAGCTTTCCGTTCGCGTAGACCTCGCGGTCGATGACGTACAGATAACCGGTTCGTGGTGTTTCGAACGAGAGACGGACCTTGTCGCCCATTTCGAATTTGGTATCCGCCTCGACCCGCTGGGGCGTATATTCTCTAGTCGCGCCGCCTTCCTGAATAAGCAGCCGGGCGGTTTGGCCGTCGGCGGCGGGTTTAGTCTCTTTACTGAGCCGCCAAATTGTCACGCCGATCTGGCTCCAGACGTCGACCGATTTGTCGTCCGCTGCCGGTTTATTGTTTGAGACCGTAGTCTTGGTACCGTTAGCGGGTTTGACGGCCGCACGCCGGGGTCGAGGCACGGTTCGTTTTAACTTGTAGGCCGGTTTTTTGAAAACGAAGACCGAGTTTTTTGTTAGATCGTCGCTCAGGTCACCAACCCCGAGATCGCGGGTCCGCGAAAAATCGTCCAGCGTGATCTCCGGCGGCGGTGTCGGGGTGGGCTTTTGAGCGTTTGAAACACAGTAAAGCCCACAGATCAAAAGGATTGTGGACACGACACGAATGCCGGTGCGGGGAACAGCCTTCATAGATTACCGCCTTTTGTAGATTTTGAATTTACACGGGAATCATAAGCCTTGTGGGAAAGCCTGTCAATGCTGGTGGCAATACGGTAGATGTCGGGCGGAATGCGACGGTTTATTTGAAATTCTCTTAGCCATGAATTACACGAATGGCACGAATAAGGCCGTCCTTTCTTATTCGTGCCATTCGTCGAATTCGTGGCCAGCTTTATTTTTCGCCGCGTTCGAGGTCGAGGGTGATGGCGAGACGGTAAATGGCGGCGCTGTCGACCTCGATGTCTTTGCTGGCCGAGACGCCTCTAAAGGTGGCAGTGATGCGAAACTTGGCCGCACCCTCTTTTTGGCGGAAGGCAAATTCCCCGCCGATGTCCGTGTATAGCGTCGTCACTTTTCGCACCGAGCCGTCACCGTTTATCCGCTCGATCTTAACGTCGGCACCGGGGATGCTGTGGCCGCTTTTGTAGTATACGCTGCCGTTTATGATGACAAAGCTGCCGCGGTCGACCTGCATGATAAGGTTGCCGCCGAGGTCGCGGATCTTGCCGCTCTGGACGGGCACATCGTATTTCACGCCGGAGCTGTAGCCGCGGGCCTCGAATACAACGTTATAGACGCCGGATTCCAAGCCGTCGAGAGTGAAATCGCCTTTGTTGCCCGCCGTCACGGTCTTGAGGTCTTTGCCGTTTTGGCGGGCGGTGATCGTGGCCCCGCCGATGCTGTCGCCGTTCAAATTGCGGACCTTGCCCTTGATGCCGCCGGTCGATTGAGCCTGGACGGCTGGCAAAAGGTAAAAGGCGGTGAGCAAAATGCAGAATGCGGCGGTTATGAAGGTTCGGAGTTCCAGCTTTAGCTGGCCCTCTTCGCAAAAAGGCCAACTAAAGTTGGAACTCCGAACACTAATTCTTTTAATTCTGTGCATGCCGTGTTGACGCAGATGCTTCGTGACGCATTTCCGCGGCTACATCATTGATGATGTCATCGAGGCTTCGGGTTGGCTTGTATCCGATCAGCCGCGCCGCCTTGTCGAGGCTCGGGACACGCCGCTGCATGTCCTCAAAACCTTCGCCGTATGCCTCGTCGTAGCGGATATATTTGATCTCGCTGCGGCTGGCGGTTAGTCCGATCGCGCGTTTCGCAAGGTCGTTGATCGAAACCTCGGCATCGCTGCCGAGATTGATGACTTGGCCGAAACACGCCGGTGTTTCTATCAATTTGGTTAGTCCGTCGACGACGTCCGAAACATGTCCAAAGCATCGCGATTGTGTCCCGTCACCGTGGACCTCGATTGGTTCGTTTTTTAACGCTGCCTCGACAAATCGCGGTACGACCATGCCGTATTGGCCGGTCTGGCGCGGGCCGACGGTGTTGAAAAGCCGGGCGACAACAACGGGCAGCCGGGTTTCTTTGAAATGGGCCAATGCGAGAAATTCGTCAAGCGTTTTTGCACAGGCATAGGCCCAGCGGTGTTTGTCGGTCGCACCGGTCAGCAGGTCGTCCTCTTCGCGAAAGGGAACTGAGATCCCTTTGCCGTAGACCTCGCTGGTCGAGGGGATGAGGACGCGTTTGCGGTATTTTGCACAGCGGCCGAGGATGACATCCGTTCCGTGAAAGATCGTTTCGATCGTCTTGACCGGCTGCTCCATGATCAGACGGACGCCGACGGCGCTCGCCATGTGGTAGACGCGATCAGTCTCCCGGATCAGCTCTTCCATCAGGCCCGCGTTCAGCACGGTGTCGATGATGAGGCGAAAGCGCTCGTGGTTTTCCAGATGAGCGATGTTTGAATAACGCCCGGTCGAGAGATCGTCGATCACGGTGATCTCGTGCCCTTCGCCAATCAATCTGTCTGCCAGATGGCTGCCGACAAAACCGGCTCCGCCGGTGATAAGTATCTTCATTGAAATCTATTATTTGCCCGCATCAGCGGCTAGTTTTTTTCGAGCCGCTCGATACGGTTCAACTGCGATTGAGAAGCTTCCCTCAGCTTCTCAATCCCTGTTTCGTTCTTAATTTGAGCATCAATCAGGGCATTCATTTTAAACTCGAAGTCCTCGCGTGAACGCTTAAAATCCACATCAAACGTATCGATCCGCTCTTCATGTCTAAGTAAGAGATCTTGCATCAGAATTATCGCCTTTTCGATTCGGCTTACTGGTTCTTCCATAGATATAATGTCCTCATTTCTTAATATCAACTATAGCCTGAAAGTATAACGCTGTTTTCTTCAATCCCTCAGCCAAACCAACAGTCGGCTGCCATCCCAATAATCTTGTCGCCCGTTCAATGTTCGGCTTTCGCTGTTTCGGGTCGTCCTGCGGCAGCGGCATATATTTGATCTGAACCGGTTTATCGAGGGTTTTGCCGACCTGTTCGGCCAGTTCTTTCATCGTAAATTCGCCGGGGTTGCCGAGATTTACGGGCATGTGAATGTCATCCGCCTCGGCGTTCATCAACTTAATAATGCCATCGACCAGATCGCTCACGTAACAGAATGATCGCGTCTGCTCGCCGTTGCCATAGATCGTCAGTTCCTCGCCACGCAGGGCCTGGACGATAAAATTGGACACCACGCGGCCGTCATTTTCGAGCATTCGTGTCCCGTAAGTATTGAAAATACGCACGATACGCGTGTCGACGACGCTCTGGCGGTGATAGTCCATCATCAGCGTTTCGGCGACGCGTTTGCCTTCGTCGTAGCAACTGCGGAGGCCGATCGGGTTGACGTTGCCCCAATACGATTCGGTCTGTGGATGCTCGATCGGGTCACCATAAACCTCTGACGTCGAAGCCTGTAAGATGCGGGCCCCGACGCGTTTTGCCATCCCGAGCATATTGATCATGCCCATCACGTTTGTCTTGACGGTTTTTACCGGGTTGTACTGATAGTGGACCGGTGAGGCGGGACAGGCAAAATTGTAGATCTGATCAACCTCGAGCAGGATCGGCTCGGTCACATCGTGGCGAACAAGCTCAAACCCACTGTTAGCAACGAGATGGGCGATATTTACCTTGCGGCCTGTGAAAAAATTATCGAGGCAGATGACCTCGTTGCCTTCGTTCAGGAGCCTTTCGCAAAGATGCGAGCCGATAAATCCGGCGCCGCCGGTCACTAAAATTCTCATGCCTTAATATTTTCCGACCTTTTAGAAAGTCTCAAGGAAACTCCATATTATCCACTAACAAAGGCCGGTTTTCAATTGCAAGGTAGTTTGAACAGAGATGTACCGCGACCTGAATTACAATACTACGCCCCGATTCACTTGTGAAAAATCCATTCTAATGAAACAATTTTAGTTTTGATTGCGTTCAAAGAGCATTAAAACACAGCCCAAAATCAAAACATCGTGAATAATTTTTTTGCAATACTCGTCTTTCTTACGGTCTCGCTAATTTCTGTTTTTGGCCAGGGCGGGCCAAGTGGCTCAATTGTGACGAACGACCGGAATAGTCCGGTTACCATTCCCAAATTCGAAACATCGCCTGTAATTGACGGCAAGCTTGACGACGAGGTTTGGAAAAATGCTGCTGTTTTTAAGGATTTTGTCCAGATCCAGCCGGGCGACAACATAGCGCCGTCACGCGAGACTATCGCTTACGTTGGCTACGACGAAAGTAATCTCTACGTCGCCTGGCACGCCTTTGAAAATCCGAATGTCGTTCGTGCGACCATAGCAAAGCGGGACGATGTTTTTGCCGACGACAATGTGCGGATCACGCTCGATACGTTTAATGATCAACGGCGGGCGTATCAACTGTTTTTTAATCCACTTGGTATCCAGGCCGATGCGATTCAGACCGAGGAAAATCAGCGGCAGGGCGGCGGTCCCGATTTTAGTGTCGATATCGTCATGGAATCAAAGGGTGTGCTGCTCGATGACGGTTTTTCGGTCGAAGCCAAAATTCCGTTCAAATCGCTTCGTTATGTGGCGGGGAAAGGAAAATTTTGGGGATTTAATGTCGGTCGACGCATTCCACGGATCAATAATGAAAACGATTCGTGGATGCCGATCGCCCGCGATGTTTCCGCGCTCAGGCAGATCGGAAAGATCACTGGCCTGGACGACATTAAGACTGAAAAGACGCTGGAAATAGTACCGAGCATTACTCTTAGCGAGTCGGGCGATCGCATTGCGGACACGAGGCAGCCGCTCGGTTCGAGGTTAGTAAATCGCCCGATCAAGAAAGACATCGGCGTTTCACTAAAGTATCAAATCACGCCGAATGTAACGCTCGATGCCGCGATAAACCCCGATTTTGCCGAAGTTGAGGCTGACGCGCCGGTCGTCAGGGCTAACGAGCGCTTTCCGATTTTTTTTCCGGAAAAACGCACGTTTTTTCTCGAAGGCATCGATTATTTTCGTACCTCGCTTCAAGTAGTAAATACGCGCAATATTGCCGATCCCGACGTTGCGGTGAAGCTGACCGGGAAAATCGGCCGCAATACGTTTGGATTCCTTTCTGCAATTGACCGGTTTCCCGGAACCAACACCAAAGCCTACATAGGCGTGATTCGGCTCAAACGCGATTTTGGCGTGCAGTCCAATATCGGATTTATTGCAACAACCTACCATTACGGCGCGCAAAAACACAATAATCTGGCCGGAATCGACGGCAAATATCAGCTCGATCAGCAAACCGCGATCAACTTTCAGCTCGTGGCGACAAATTCCGCCCGAAATTTTTACAATCCCGATATTGATAACACGGTTTATCGCCACGGCAACGGGCTGGCGTATGATGCAAATTACGACCATACGGGGAAGAACCATGGGTATCGTTTTGGTATCAGCGGACGGACAAAAGATTACCGCGCGGATGTCGGTTTTACGAGACGGACGAATACTCATAGCGTCTCGGGCGGCTTTCGGCTCGGGACGGAACCGAACGCGAAAAGGACGCTGATCGGGCTCACGACTCGCACCTCAGGCACCCTTTCAGTCGACGGGCAAGGCAGATTGCAGCAATTTCGTACAAGTTTTGATACCGACTGGAATCTTCAAAAGCAATTGCATTTTAATAGCGGAACAGATTTTGAGATCAGCAAAATCTACGAAGACGAATTTGGGGCAAGGCGGAATGCGATCCAGCAAGGCATTTTTTTCGGCGAAGGTTTTCGCAGGGCAAACCAATTCACGACCGATGTCAGGGTCGAAAAAACATTTAGTAAGAAAATTAGCGTAGGAGCCGGTGTTGGAATCACGACAAATGCTTTTGACTTTGACTTCGGAGCCAGCAAACGCTATCCCCGTGTGTCGCCCGCTGCTCTGGCGGGCAGCTCAAAATTGGATCCGGGAACGGGAAGCAGATTTCAGTACAGTCTTAGGCTTAGTTTGCGGCCGACTGATCCGTGGAGTATCGATCTCAGCCTCGAACGCCAAAAGCTGAAACGGAATGATACGATGCTGACGGCATTTGATTCGAATATTTACTCCCTTCGCTCGACGTATCAATTCACCCGGTTTACTTTTGCACGGGTGCGAATGGATTATGAAACGGTTTACGGAACGATAAACTCACAGATCCTGCTCGGTTGGAGCCCAAGTCCCGGAACGGCATTTTACGTTGGATACAATGACAACGCTACCTATCGCGGGTTTAACGAATTTCGCAACCGGTTTGACGACGCTTTTCGCCGCGATGGCCGCAGATTTTTTATCCGGGTGTCTTATTTGTTCCGCAAGAGCGTTTAGTTCAAGAAGGTTTTAGCCACGAATTACACGAATAGCACTAACCATTTTCTTCTTATTCGTGTCATTCGTGGCTACATTCATGTCTTCTAAGTTAACTACGGTTTTAGGTTTTTTTCGAAGAAGGTCAAAATTCGACTGTATTCATCCGTCCAGCTTTCGGGTCGGACAAAACCGTGATTTTCGGACGGATAAAACTGCTCGCTGAAATACTCGGTCTTGCCGAGGCGGATCAGTTTTTCGGTCAACTGCATCGAATCCTCGACGTGGACATTGTCATCAACAATGCCGTGAAGAATGAGAAGCTGTGTTTTTAGCCCGTCCGCATACGAGATCGGCGAACTGCGTTTGTACGCCTCTGGATTCTTGTCGGGGAACCCAAGCCGCTGGGCGGTGTAACCCGGCGACGAAGCATAATAATTCTTCCAATCAGCCACCGGCCGCAACGCCGCCGCCGCCGCGATCTTGTCAGCCGCACGAAACGCCAGCATCTCGGCCATAAATCCGCCATAGCTGCCGCCGTAAACGCCAATTTTCGCCGGGTTTACGCTGTAATTCTTGACCATGTAATCCATCGCGTCCAGGTGGTCGTTGTAGTCCTTGCCGCCGAGAAAATCGTAAACATCCGTTCGCCAATCGCGTCCATAACCGGCGGAGCCGCGATAGTCGATGTCGAGAATGATATAGCCTCGCTGAGCAAGCAGTTCGTTGAACATAAACTCGCGATAGTAATTATTCCAGCCGTTGATCGTGTTTTGCAGGTAACCGGCCCCGTGAACAAAGACGACCATCGGGTACTTTTTGGCCTTGTCGAAACCGGTTGGAAGATAGACCTTTGATTTGATCTGTTTGCCGTCACGGGATGGAATGTCGATGAATTTAGGCTCTGTCCACCCTCGTCGAGCAAACATTTCAGGGGCGGTTTTAGTCAGCTGACGAGGAGCGCGCATTTCACATTTAACATTACAGCTATCAGCAGCAAATATTTCGTCGGGCCCGTTCCAAGTGGACCGCTCAAATATATAGGTAAGAACCGTTCCGCCAACATCCTCTAATTGAGGATTTAATTTCATTCCTTTCTCATTGCTGATTTTGTTAACTATCGAGGGGTTGGCAGGGAATATCTGAAAAAACTGCCGCTCTGCTGTGTTTCCCTGAGTCGACGAGAAGAGAATCCTATCATCCGCGGACCATTTCGCCCATTCAACTTGCCAATTGCCTTTTGTGAGCTGCTTCACATCGACCTTACCAGAATAACCTGGATCAGTAGGATTTTCCTGTCTTGCCGCGCCGGTCGGATTCGACTCGGGTGTTCGCTTTTCGAGCGTCGCAAGATATATGTGGTTGTAGCCGTCCTTTTCCGAACAGAAAAATACCTGGTTAGCGTCATTAGGGTTCGGCTCGAAGATGGCGGAAAGCGGAGCTTGCCATTTGTCGTCGGTCTCGTCTGAGATCATGACGAGCTGTTCGTCTTTGCTCGCGGCGTTGTGGATGTAAAATAGCTGCCGCCGCTTGGTGTCTTTGTCGTTGCGGTCGACGATCAGGCTGCGGCCGTCGGCGGCCCATGCCATGCGGCGAAAATTGCTCACGCCCTCGCTCTTTGGCAGCTTGATCTCGGATGGCGTGTCGCGGCTCCCGTCGGTGGGGACGACCATTATTTTTTGCTCGGACCATCCACGACGAAAGGTCGGTGCCTCGACAAATTCTCCGAGATAATTCGGTACGAACAACGCCCGCTGCTTCGACGTGTCGGAAACGGTGTATGCCAGCATCTTGCCGTCCTTAGACACGGTCGCATTGCCAACACCGATAAAAGTCGTCTGATCTGCCTCACGCGTGAGTTGGACGGTGCTCGCGTCGGCGATGTTCAGAACAAATATGTTTCCACCCGACTGATACATGATCCGGTCGTTTTCGATAAATCGAGCCGCCACCTCAGGCGACTGAGTTTTTGTATAGCGTTTGGGTTTTGCCTCGCCAAGCGTAAAAACATACAGGTCGCCGCCTTGCGTAAACAATATTCGTTTTGAATCCGGCGCCCAGTCCATCCCGCCAAAGCTGCTTTCGCGGTCGCGTACAAATTGGTCGCGAACGACCAGCCCGTAATCGAGTTTATTTTCCTTGTCAGTCCTCGGCGGCGGAGCCGGAAAATCGCTGACCTTGAGCAGCACCTGTGGCGTGCCGCCGCTTGTCGAGACGATATAAAGATCGAGCGGCAATTTGTTTTCGGCGTTCCAGAGGAAAATGACCTTTGACCCGTCAGGCGAAAGCCGCTCACCGGACGGACGCGTCCCGGCAATCGACGGCTCGGCCATGATCTGCGGCACAGTCAGGTTCTGGGCGCAAACACCCAGAGCAAGACAAGTGGCAAAAGTAAAAAGGAAAAACGAGCATCGAAAAGCAAGTTTATTTTTCATTGATTATTCTTCGTCGGGATCAAGAGCTTCTCTCAGGGCCAACAATTCCGGAAGCACCAAATGATCTTTCGGCCGATCTGCCGCAGTCTTTGAAACTATCAGTGCGTCTAGATTGAAAGCGTTTACCTGAGCACCGTAAAGATTGTATATAACCGAATTGGCGAGTGCCTCCGGGTAGCTGCCGATGCCTTTGACTTCGGCTAGAAGATCGATTGCTCCGATTGATGTATCAAACGTGAAATTTGTCCCGTTCCGCAGAGTGCTTTCGTCAAAAATGAACGGCAAGCCTTCCGGCCAGTTGCGCGGCATCGGATCAAATGAACTCAACGCATTGAAGAGGCGGTGAATATTATCTTTACTACGCGAGTAACAAAAATCAAGATCTTGAGTGATATATCCTGATGAATGAAGGGAAATTGCAACGCCTCCGACAATTACATAATCGACATCGTTGGCGGCGAGGCTGGTAATCGCTTTTTCAAGATCGATCATGCTTTTTCCCGCTTTTCGACAGGGCCAGCTTTTCGTGCTTTTGCCAGTTCAGCCAGAAACTTCATGCCCGATTGCAGATTGTCGATTCTTTGTTGAGGTGTAAGCCGCAACTGAGAAACGGTCAGTGTCAGATCGATACCAAAGTCGCGCGCGGCGGCAACTTTACTGCCTGGTCGCGGATTTAGAAGTTTTTCTTCAGGTGTTCGCTTCATACCTATATTTTACGGCAATTCCAGAGCATTTACACGTTTTTCGCTTTTCTGGGCGTCGGTAAGAGCTTTATATTCGTAGATCGCGCTTTCCCAGGTGCCGTACATCGCGTTTGGCAGGACGATCCAGCGTTTGCCCCAATCGTCTTTGACCTTATCGACCTCGCCAAAGCGGTCGGCGATGGATTTGCGTTCAAATACGTTGGAAAGGTCGTCAAGGTTATCACCCATCAGTAGCACGATCCGGTATTTGGCGGCGATCGCCTGACGGCGGGCCTCTTTGCTCGATTCGGTTGTTCGTAAGACAACATTTTCTTCGGTGACGTTCGCGAAACCGACGTTCTTGAGATTATCGATGGTCGCCTGTTTCTGAACATTGTCACGATTTGAAACGAAAAACACTCGCACGCCTTTGGAATTGGCATAGTTAAGAAAATCCACCGCACCGGGGATCGCCTTTGCCTTTCGCATCTCGCCCCACGCGTACCAATCTTTAACGCCAAACGGCAGGCGATTCTTTATGTTGAAGGCCTGAGCGGGTGAATTATCGAGAACGGTCTCGTCGATATCTACGATGACAGCTCGCGGCCGTTTTCGGTCGACTTTCGGTAGTTTCTTGATATTTTTCTTGTCAAAATCGGCATCGAGCCGCCAGCGCGCGAGGTTAAACGCCTGATATGCCAGCGACCGGTATTCGCCGGCCTTTTGCATCCACAGTGTGGCTCCGGCCTGATATTCGTTGTCGACGGATGCCTGCACTGCCGGAACACCTTGCTGTGCGGTCGTGTGGGTAATGAAATACGTCGACAGAATGGAAGCCGCGACGAGACCGAAACTCAATATATATTTTTTCGCTTTCATAGATTTAAGTTGGTAAACAGATTTGAATCGATTATAAATGATTCATGCCCGAAAAGCCGAAGAAGAAGCTCATGAGCGAAGAAAAGAAAGACGAAAAACCGGATATGTCCACCTTGGAAGAGGAACAAAAACGCCGCGAATATTACTATGACGATGCTCACGGTTACGAGCTATACAAACCTGACGACGAAGAAAAAGAAGAGGCTGATTAACCCGCAGTCGACTCAATATCTACCGTGATCGCCCGCCATTTACCCTGTAGAAACCTCGTTACGCTCAGCGTGCAACGCGTAACATGGCCCGCAAGGACCGCGAGCCAGATGTGGACGGGTTGGAGGGTGCTGACATTTTTAATAACAAAGCAGATGCCGAGCGGAATTATTACCTGCGAGATGATCGAAATATACAGCGGGCTTTTGGTATCGCCGCTGCCCTGTAATCCGCCGGTGTAGGTCAGTGCGACCGAGATAAAAAGTCCCGAGAACGCTAAAACCGTCAGTAATTGCGTTCCGATCTCAACCGCTGCCGGGTCGCTCATGCCGAATATTCCGAGCAATTGATGCGGAAAAAAGAAAAAGATAAATCCAAGGATGACCGAGCCGGTTAAGCCAAAACTGGCTGCTGTTCTAACCGCCGAGTACGCCCTGTCCGGATGTCCGGCACCCAGATTTTGTCCGACGACCGCCGAAGTCGCTCCCATCAGGCCGTTTGAACCCCAGACAATAAGGGAAAAAAGCTGCCCGTAGCAGACCGCATACGCCGCCTGGGCGGCCGCACCGTCGAGCAGCGATCCCATAAACCCGAACATCAGAAATCCCCCGACATTTCCCATTACGCCCTGAATGCCGCTGGGCAAGCCGAATTTAAACAACGAACGTATCACCGCCCAGTCAGGCCCCCAACCGACGCCTCGCGGAAATCCGACTACCCATCGTCCGTTCCATAAGCTGTAAATTGCATACATTCCAACGAGGCCCGTTGCCGCTGCCGTTCCCATCGCCGATCCGGCCGTACCAAAGGCCGGTATGGGGCCGAGTCCGCGAATGAGGATTATGTTAAGGACCAGATTTAGCAGGGTCATTGCGACGCCCATTCTCATCGGGGTTTTTGCGTCTCCAGCGGCTCTCAGCGCACCACTGGTCATAAAGTAGATGAGCAAGCCGAGACTGAAGGCAAATGATATTCGCAGGAACGGCAACGCCTCGGCCTTGACGCCCGCGTCCCCGCTGATCAGGTCTAATAAATATGGCGCCGCAAAATAGCCGACGGGTGCCATGATAAATACGGCGATGAACACCGCTGCGAGAAAAGCCTGATAGACGGTGCGATTGACCTTTTCGGGAGCATAGGCACCGGCAAAACGCGCCACCATGACGCTCATTCCGATAAATAACGACGAAATAAAAACGATAACGAGGATAAATATTTGATTGCTGACCCCGATCGCGGCGTTTGCTTTATACCCGACCAGATTGCCGACCAATATTTGGTCCACCAGATTCTGCATACCCGCGATCACGTTTGTCAGCATCGTCGGCCACGCGATCTTCCAAACTGCGCGTGCAAGCGGCCCTTCGACGATCGAGCGGTCGTATTTTTTCTTTGGCTGCTCGACCGGCTCGGCGATCTCTTCACCGACGAGCGCGGGCATCTCTGGAGCAAATTCTTCGACCATAGCAGATATTGTCTGTAATACTAATTATTAGAGTATAACGTTTCAGAAAAAAATCTTAAGGCTGGATTTCCCGACCGTTTCTATATAGATCACGTGAGGCCGATCTCAAAGCAGCATTTTGGCGAAGCGGTACGGTCGCATCGTTCGATGACTTTTCGTTCCACGATCTCTCCGACCATCGCTTCGGCGACCTTGCAAACCTCGGGGTGCTCGGCGACAGCCTCGGCAAAAGGGCAACTTTCGCTTTTTATCAACACGCGACCGTCTTCTTTTACGATAGCGGCGGCTCCGCCAACCTCCTTTAATGCGGCAAGGGCTTGTGCAAGACGGCCATCGAGGCTTTCGGCCGGGGCGGCGTTCATGCCAAACTTGCGGCCAACTTCCGAAAGTGTCTTTTTCAGTGCTAGCGGGGACAACGTATTCTTCAAAACTGTCAAAAGCTGGTTGAAAAGAGCGTCGTACGATTTTGGGAACAAACCGCGAGCCTCGGGGCCGAGCGCATAGGTGAAATGCGGTTTCCGAAATCCCTTGACCATGCCGGCCTGCACCACCAGGTGATCTCGTTCGAGCGTAATCAGATGTGCACGGACAGCATTGTCCGACAACCCTAAATCTTCCGCCAATTCGTTCACGGTCTTGTTCGATCCCTGTAGCAGCGAAACAATTTGCCCGCGAGTGCTTTCAAAAAATCTCTTATCGGATTTAGTCGTCTTCATCATATTGCTCCAGGCTATAGTATCTTAAAATTCTTAATAACACCAATAAGTCAATAATCTTCTTGACTTATTATATCTATTAAAATAGTATTTGGCTACAGACATTTGTTTTGGCCGATTTTGAAGACTTAGGAGGAAAATATGGACACAACTTTAGATGGCAAGGCCGATATGGCAAACCCCAGTTATCAGGCTTTTCAAATACTACGGATTGCTTTCACGGTGGCGCCGATCATTGCAGGGGCGGACAAATTCACGCATTTACTGGTTAATTGGGACCAATACCTGCCCGCGTTTGTAAATAATATGTTGGGCGGTCATGGGCACCAATTTATGATGGTTGCAGGGGTTATCGAGATCCTCGCGGGTATCGGGGTTTTTCTCAAGCCCAAAATATTTGCATATGTTGTTTCTCTCTGGCTCGTGCTGATAATCATAAACCTGTTGCTGATACCGGGATATTTTGATGTGGCGCTGCGCGATCTGGGATTGGCACTCGGGGCCCTTGCCCTCGGTCGTTTGAGTGAAAGGTTTTAAACTGAAACTCACTTGAGTTTTTGGAAATGATATGGGCTTAAGTTTACAGCGCTCATTTTAAAACCGAGAGGGTGTTGTTAATTACGGAGGCGGGGGCAATCCGGTGTGAGGGAGATGCAGCCTTCGCCTTTTTTCTCACTATTACCGTCACGGCCGCTCGGGTGTGTATGCTATCGCACGGAGCGACGACATTATTTTTGCTATTCCTATTCGTATTGCTACAAAGTTCTGTGCTGAGTCGATATTGATCCCTCACATGTAGAACGGGTTTAACAAGATCGGATATTGGAGGCACAAATGTCACAAGCAACATCGTTAACAAAGGAAACCACCGGATTCTTTTCCTATACACGCAGCGGCGGTAAGGAAATAGAGCCGCCGTATGAAAAGCCGGTCACCGTGCCGGCCGCTGAAAATAAACACCCGTCGGCACACGCCTGGGCGGACGCGCGTTTTGCGACCGATATCATGGCGGAACACGCACTTTTCTTTGCCCTGCTCATGCCGCCCGAGGTCGCCGGGCCGGAACGCGAAGAGGCTATTAGCTTCAATAAGACATTTACTGATTTGTATCAGCAAATCGATTCCGCCGGGCCGCCGGAGCAAAGCGCACTCAAAAGTTTTGCAAGTAATTTTACGGAAGCGGTCAAACCGTTCATTGACTACAAAGCACGTCTCGGCGAAGCACAGGCGACGGGCAAATTGCGCAGTCTGGTGTGGCCGCTCTTCTTCGAACACACACAACACGAGGCCGAACGTTGGACGCGGCGGCTCGAGACGCTGGCCGGCGGCGAATCCGAGCTTGATAAAGACGAAGTCTCAACATTCTGGACAAACATCATGGACGAGCATTGCCGGTTCGTCGCCCATCTGCTTGACCCTGAGGAATTCGAGCTAATAGAGACAGCGATGAAAACGAGCCACGTCTTTCGCGATTTGCATAATCACGGTGCAATTGCGGGAGCGGCGGTGGCAATTGTTCACGAACCGACGACCGTTGTGGGTTCGCTAGTTGAAAACCCGGAAACCAACGCGATCCTGAGCGCGGCGGAAACGCTCCTTGATTTCACGACTAAGGCAGCGAGAGGTATCGAAGCCGCTCGCATCAAGAGCATCATCGACCCGCGTCTCTCGGATCACGTGAGGCGCGAGTCTCTTAAATTCGTGGACGAGCTGAAACGCGCGGTCTAGATCGAAGCCGGGAAATTATCGACTGAGTAGGAACGACGCTTGTTATCAAAGCAAAACAGAAGGAAATAAAATCATGAGAACACAAATTTCAATCATTAAATCACTCGTGAAGGTAATGGCTCTAACAGCCATTCTTATCGCAACTTCCATGCAAGCCGCTGCTCAGACCGAGAAGAGTCTGTATGAACGACTGGGCGGCGTCTTCGCTATCTCTGCGGTAGTTGACCACTTTAGCGACGCGGTTGTGGTGAACCCGATCGTGGGAAAGAATTCGAAGAACCCGGCGCTCAGGAACTGGCACAGGAACAACTTGGGCCGGTTGCCGGGCCTTAAGTTCATGCGCGCCCTGTGGGTCTGCGACGTCTCGGGCGGGCCATTCAAATTCTCGCCGACAAAACCGGGAAAGACTGAATTGGGTCTTGAGGAAGCACATCGTGACCTCAGAATCTCGCCAGCGGAATTCGACGAGGTCGCGGCCGAGCTAGGGCGCACCCTTGACTGGGCCAAAGTGCCTGCTCGTGAGAAGGGAGAGGTTCTAGCCGCCTTCGCAGCTCATAAGGGCGAGGTAACGGCTGGCTACAAGGCGAAGTGAGTACGCGGCATTGGCTAAATAGTCTGGTTCGCGGCAACTGAATGGAAATTATCGGCTGGGTAGGAACGACGCTGGTTATTATCGCCTACGGCCCGCAGATATATCATCTGTGGGCCGCAAGGTGCGCGTGGGGCGTTAGTCTATGGATGTGGTCTATTTGGCTCGTGTCGAGTACGTTCCTTTTGACTTATTCATGGTTTCGCAGCGAAATGCTTTTTGTAATTGTGCAGTGCGTCAACATTCTGGCGATAGCCGCAACCATTTTGCTCACCCGGCGAAGCAATCAAATCTGCCCGTATCATAGGGGCGTTACCCGGGATAAATCCGGCGAATAGGAGATTTTTATGTGTTATAACTGTGGCTGTCAAATGCCCAACAACGACATGGGCAAACCGGAAAACATTACAAACGAGACCTTTGAAAAAGCAGCGGAGGCAATGGGCATGTCGGTTAAAGAGTCAAGAAAAAACGCACTCGAACTGTTGGGAAAGGTTCTCGCCGCAAGCGAAGAAAGCGCTGATAAAAACTGGAAACCCTGAGTAAACAGAAACTAAAAATCTGGACTATCGGCCATTCGACGCGTGATCTGGCCGATTTCCTCGAACTGCTTAGCGTCAACCGGATCGAAGCGTTGGCCGACGTGCGCAGCTATCCGGGGTCACGCAGATATCCGCATTTTGGAGCAGAGGCGCTGGCGGTTTCGCTTCCAGAATGTGGAATAGAGTATGTGCCGTTTAAACAACTCGGCGGACGACGCCGCACGCGACCCGATTCGCCGAATACGGTTTGGCGTAACGCGGCATTTCGCGGATACGCGGACTATATGGAAACCGGAGAGTTTCGGGACGGCATAGATGAACTGTTGCAATTAGGCGAAAGAAAACGAACAGCCATTATGTGCGCCGAGGCGGTCTGGTGGCGTTGTCACAGGTCGATGATCTCGGATTACCTAAAAGCGGCGGGCGTGACCGTCGAGCATATAATGGATAAAGGAAAGAATGTAATTCACCCGTTTACCTCCGCCGCCCGGATTGAAAACGGAAAATTAGTCTATGGAGCGGCGGCTTTGTTTTGAGCGCGTCGTTCGGAAATGGTTCAGAGTTCCAGCTTTAGCTGACTTCTTACTGGTGCCAACTTAAAGTTGAACTCCGAACTATTTCTTTGGCCGTTCGTTGGCTTTTAGTACGCGTTTGCGTAGGCGGATGGCTTTTGGTGTGACCTCGATCAGCTCGTCGTCGGCGATGAATTCGAGGGCACGTTCGAGCGACATTTCGCGTTGGGGGACGAGGCGCATGGCTTCGTCGGCGGAGGTTGTACGCATGTTTGAGAGTTTTTTCTCTTTGATCGGGTTTACGTCGATGTCGACGGCCCGCTCGATCACGGCGGATGATATATTGAATCCGATAAAAGTGAAATACGAAGCTTGTCAGAACCCGAGCGTTAGCGACTGGGTTCTGCTAAACTAAACTGGTTAATGCTCACTTTCCCCGGCTCATCTCATGAATAAAGGCGATTCGGACGACAGGCGAAAATCCCAAAGTTTTTTCCTTTATCTAATTGCCACTATCGGCGTAGCGGTAACAACTCTTATTCTCGTTCAATTTCGGGTACATTTTAACTCGACTACGATTGCTCTGGTATTTTTACTTCTCGTTCTTGTCGTCGCGACCCTTTTCGGAAGCCGTCCGGCACTGCTTACGTCTTTAATAGCGGCGTTCTCGCTTAACTTTTTCTTTCTTCCTCCATTATATACGCTTACGATAGCCGAACCGCAGAATTGGATTTCGCTTTTCGTCTTCCTGGCTATCGCCGCGACAGTTGGCCAGCTTTCGGCGAAGGCCAAGCATAGGGCAGAAGTTGCGGAAGGCTTATATAAAGAATTACGGGGTGCATTCGAGCAGGCGAGTCAAGCCGAAGCGTTAAAACGAAGCGAGAAACTAAAGTCGTCTTTGCTTGATGCGGTTTCTCATGACCTCCGCACACCGCTGACATCGATCAAGGCGGCGACCACAATGCTACTTGAGGAGCATAGGAAGGATGCGATCCACCGCACTCTTAATCCGGAAAGAAGCGGTGATTTGCTGGAGGTCATTGATGAAGAGACAGATCGGCTCAATTCGTTTGTAGAATCGATGGTCGAGCTCGCCAGAATTGAGGCAGGTGATGTCAATTGGCGCCGGACGCCCGTCACTGCTGACGAGATAATTGCAAATGCACTACAGAGAGCATCGGGAATCACGAAAAATCATGCCGTAACGGTGAAAATTGAGCCGAATCTGCCCACGCTCAGCGTAGGGCCAAAGGCTATTGCAGAAGTTTTGTATAACCTTATCGACAACGCCGTCAAGTATTCAGCTGTCGGCGGCGAGATTGTAATCCGCTCAGACCGTAATAAAGGCACTGTTCGCTTTTCCGTCGATGACGAGGGAATAGGAATTCCTTTAAGTGAGCGCGAGAACGTATTCCATAAATTTTATCGCGCTGATAAAGCATCTAAGGGCTTCGGAATGGGGCTCGCGATCGCAAACGGAATCATTGAAGCGCACGATGGTAGAATATGGATCGAAGACGCCGAGCACGGCACCCGTTTCCTTTTCGAATTGCCCATTGAAGTTAGTAATGAGTGAACCGCAAAAAATTTTGATTGTGGACGACGAGACACAGATCGTTCGGGTGCTGCGTCATGTGTTGTCGGCGCCGCAATATTCCACCCGCACAGCGACAGAGGGTGAATCTGCGTTAGCAATATTCCGGGAATGGTCGCCCGATCTTCTCATAACTGATTTGCAAATGCCGAAGTTGGGCGGCATGGAGTTATGCAAGCAAATCCGTGAAATTTCGGGCATTCCCATTATTGTGCTCTCAGTGCGAAACGACGAAGAAACGATTGTCGAGGCTCTCGATGCCGGTGCGGATGATTACATTACAAAGCCTTTCGGCAGCGGCGAGCTATTGGCACGTGTCCGTTCTGCACTTCGCCGACGTCCGGAGCGTGAAGATAATGCTGTCGAGATCGGGGATTTTCGAATAGATATCGATGCGCATCGGGCCGAGGTTTGTGGAGTCGAGGTACGATTGACGCCAAAGGAATTTGAGTTGCTTGTCTGCCTCGTAAGAAATCATGACCGCGTGCTAACACATACCGTTTTGCTACAGAAAATCTGGGGGAACTATTATACTGAGCAACCCGAAGCTCTCCGTGTTCTCGTCGGATCACTCCGTAAAAAGATAGAACCAAACCCCTCAGCACCGCATTATCTATTGACCGAGCCGTGGATCGGTTATCGTTTCCTGCCGTCGCCCTGACTTTATAAGTTTTTAATATTCTTTTTACACCGCTTTTATACCTTTCTAATTACGATTGAAGTCGTAACGTTCAGTTCAACAGACTGTTCGCAGGGGTATGGAAGATATGACGTCTCAATCAGAAAATATATTCGTTACGTTCGGTTCGAAAAAACAAATATCAACTATTCTATCGACGCTTGCGACCTGTGCAATTGCTCTTGGGATGATTCTCGGAACAGCGGCGTTGTTAATATGGCCCATCACTTTGCTTGAGGGATGGAACAGCGATTCCTTAATCACCATCATGCTCGTCTGCGCGTTTTTTCTGCTTTTTGCAGCTTGTCACTATTTCGATTGTGATGATGAGCGAAAAAGACGTGACTCTCGTAAATCTTTATAACTTTTTTATAACTTAACCTATAGCATTGGGTTTGATAACACGCGCCGCGATGACGGTGCGTTTTTCTTTTGATATATGAATTTTCTGGGCAGATTAAAACGTGTGCTTGTCGGCAGGGCATTGCGGACCGAACAAGCTATTCATGAACGCCTTACCAAGAAAGTAGCACTCGCCGTTTTTTCTTCAGATGCACTTTCATCCACTGCATATGCAACCGAGGAAATCCTTCTGGTTCTTGCTGTCGCGGTTGCCGCAGGCCAATCCGGTGCTTTTCAATATGTAATTCCGATTTCGATAGGAATCGCGTTGCTTCTGGCGATTGTAACGCTTAGTTACCGTCAGACAATTCATGCATACCCAACCGGAGGCGGAGCCTATATTGTGGCAAAAGAGAATCTGGGAACGACACCCGGCCTCATAGCTGCGGCGTCCTTGCTGATCGATTATGTCCTAACGGTATCGGTTTCGGTCGCCGCAGGTGTTGCGGCGATCACATCGGCGGCCCAGGGAACGTCCTTTGCGTGGATAACCGACTACAAAATTTTGATTGGCGTCGGATTTATTGTTTTGATCGCCGTTGCCAATTTACGCGGCGTGCGCGAATCAGGTTCGCTTTTCGCGCTGCCAACCTACATTTTTCTGGTTTCGTTTCTTTTCATGATCGGGTATGGTCTGGTTTACTATTTTGTTTACGGTGGTACTGTCGCCACACCCGGCGAAAACATCAAGCTCGCCGAAGGTTACGTACCGCAGGCGCTAACAGTATTCCTTATCCTCGGCGCGTTCTCGAATGGCTGTTCCGCTCTTACTGGTGTCGAGGCAATCTCTAATGGCGTACAGGCCTTTAAGCAGCCCGAATCGCGCAACGCGGCACGGACGCTGATCTCGATGGCCGTTCTGCTAGGCATTATGTTTCTCGGCACAAGTACGCTGGCATATCTTTTTGGCGTTCATCCCCACGCGGACGAAACCGTTATTTCGCAGTTTGCCCGGTACATCTTCGGCGGCCCGATGGCCTGGTTTTACTATGTAATTCAAGCCGCGACCGCCGCGATCCTAATCCTTGCGGCAAACACCGCATTCGCCGATTTCCCGCGTCTTTCGAGCCTACTTGCTCGTGACCGTTTCATTCCGAAACAGTTTGGCAATCGCGGTGACAAGCTCGTGTTTTCCAACGGCATTTTTATTCTCGCCGTGTTTTCGTCGCTTTTAATTATCGGTTTTGCGGGCGATACAAGTCGCTTGATCCCTTTATACGCCGTCGGAGTGTTTCTGTCGTTTACGCTTTCGCAGGCCGGAATGGTTAGACATTGGCTCAAGGTACGTCGCGGCGAGATATACGACGATGCAATACATCAAAGTGACGTTGAGAGCAACACTGCTTTGCCTGATATTCACCTGGCAATCGAGCAAAGCAAAGCTCCTCGATTCGTTAGCGACGAGGTAACGGAACGACGGCACTGGAAAAGGTCACTCGCGATCAATCTCGTCGGTGCGATAGCGACCGCCATAGTCTTAACGGTGTTCGTCGCGACGAAATTTATGCACGGCGCATGGCTTGTCGTCGTTATGATTCCGTTATTGGTAATCATGTTTCACGCCATACACCGGCATTATGTCTCTGTCGCACGACAACTTTCCCTCGAAGCCATCGACGACACGCTCGAACCTATTCACCACACCGTTATCGTTCCGATTTCAGGTATTCATCGCGGCGTTATCGGCGCATTACGCTACGCCAAGTCGATCTCGCCGGACAATGTTACGGCTGTTTACGTTGACTTTGACGAAGAGGCCACATCGAAACTTCGTGAGCGTTGGGATAAATTGAATTTTGGCGTCAAACTCGAAATCATTTCGTCACCTTACCGTGAATTAACCCGCCCCTTGCTGCGCTACATAAATCGGGTCAGTTATAAGAACGGCAACGACCTTGTCACTGTTGTCCTACCGGAATTCGTCCCCGCAAAATGGTGGCAGCATCTGCTTCACAACCAAAGCTCTCTGTTGCTAAAAGGCGCGCTTTTATTCAAGGAACGGATCATCGTAACGAACATCCCATACCATTTGAAAAGCTGATTGCTAAATCCGCTCGCTGGGTTGTGCAAAATTTACGCGAGAGTCCACTGCATTATTTCTTTGGCCGTTCGTTGGCTTTCAGAACGCGTTTGCGGAGGCGGATGGCCTTTGGCGTGACCTCGATTAGCTCGTCATCGGCGATGAATTCGAGGGCGCGTTCGAGCGACATTTCGCGTTGCGGGACGAGGCGCATGGCTTCGTCGGCGGAGGTTGTTCGCATGTTAGAGAGTTTTTTCTCTTTGATCGGATTTACGTCGAGATCGACCGCGCGGGCGTTTTCGCCGACGATCATGCCTTCGTAGACCTTGATCTGCGGTTTGACGAAGAGCACGCCGCGTTCTTGTAAATTATAGAGAGCATAGGTGTTAGTTTCACCCATACGATCCGATACGAGTGAGCCAGTCTGACGCGATTTCATATCGCCCTGCCATTTGTCGAACCGCAGGAAAAGCGTATTTAGCAATCCCGTTCCCTTGGTTTCCGTCAGAAATTCGCCGCGAAAACCGATCAGCCCCCTGGAAGGAACCTCGAATTCAAGCCTGACGCGGCCCGAGCCGTTGTTGATCATCTTGGTCATCTGACCCTTGCGTCGGCCCATGGCTTCGGTGACCACGCCAATGAATTCCTCGGGAACGTCGATAACCACGAGTTCGATCGGTTCGAGCAATTCGTTGGTCTTTTCGTCGCGTTTGGTGATGACCTCGGGTTTTGAGACCTGCAGTTCGTAGCCTTCGCGACGCATCATTTCGATGAGGATCGCGAGCTGTAATTCGCCGCGGCCCGACACCTTAAATTGTTCCGCCGCCTCTGTCTGATCGACACGGAGCGAGACATTGCCGAGCAGTTCGCGGTCGAGGCGTTCCTTGATCTGGCGCGAAGTGACAAATTTGCCGTCGATGCCCGAAAACGGCGAAGTGTTGACGCCAAAGATCATCGCGATAGTCGGTTCGTCAACGGCGATAACGGGCAGGGCCTTTGGATTTTCGACCGATGTGATCGTCTCGCCGATCTCGATATCGTCAAATCCGGCAAGGGCGACGATCTCGCCTGTTCCGGCTTCGGTGACGTTCGTGCGTTCGAGGCCTTCGAAAACAAACATATCTTTGACGCGGGTCTTCTGCGAAGAACCGTCACGTTTTGCGACGACGACTTCCTGATTCTTTGCGATCTCGCCCGAGAAAATACGGCCGATTGCGAGGCGTCCCACGAAAGGATTATAGTCGATATTCGCAACCAAAAGCTGCAATGAATCGTCGCGAAGTGCATGTGGAGCAGGAATCGTCTCGATGATCTGATCAAACAGCGGGATCAGATTTTTTGATTCGTCGGCAAGTTGTTTTTTCGCAACGCCGTCACGCGAGATCGAGTAAAGAACAGGGAATTCGATCTGATGATCGTTAGCTCCGAGATCGATAAAAAGGTCGTAGATCTCGTCAAGGACTTCCTCTGGACGCGAATCCTGACGATCGATCTTGTTGACGAGAGCGATCGCGGGCAGCTTTAATTCCAGAGCTTTTCGCAACACAAAACGCGTCTGCGGCAAGCATCCTTCGGCGGCGTCCACGAGCAGCACGATCCCATCGACCATCTTCAAAACGCGCTCGACCTCGCCGCCAAAATCGGCGTGGCCCGGTGTGTCGAGAATGTTAATTTTGTAATCGCCATAGCGGACAGACGTATTTTTCGCCATGATCGTGATGCCGCGTTCGCGTTCGAGGTCCATCGAATCCATCACGCGGTCAACGACCGTTTCGTTGTCACGGTGCGTGCCGGATTGTGCCAGCATTGCATCGACAAGCGTCGTCTTGCCGTGGTCAACGTGAGCGATGATGGCGATGTTGCGTATCTTATCTGAGGTGATCATAGTTGTAAATCCCCGCCCTAAGGCAAACGATTATAATGACTGATTCGGTGATCAAAGGCAAAAACGAAAAGGAGTAACCACGAAATTACACAAAATTGCACGAAAAGTGCCTTTCAGGTTTCGGTTCGTGGTTTCTTCCTAACAAAAAAGGCCGCGCAGTGTTGCCCGGCCAAAGAAAAAGGAAAAACTATCGCCGTTTATCTATCGTCTAGTTTCCCTACTATTAGGTTATTTTGGACGCTAAACACACCTGAAATACCGTTTGCGAGGATGTTCAGGGTATTGCTGTCGCCCGAGTTGTACACATAGCCCTCAAGCGTCACGTTACCGTGGTTGACGATAATGCGAACATCGGGGTTTATTTCCCAAAAATACTGGCCCGGGCCATGTGCGATAAACGTCCGCAGCGTCTGGCGGCGAATTGCATCGTCAAAAGATGACGGCGGAAGGTCCTTGATATTATTTACAACGCTCGCGATACCCGGGATCGATTTGACGCGGTTTTCGGCCTCACGCCGCGTTCCCAACGAATTTACCGCTCCATTCAAAGTCACGTTTTTACCCGAAACCTGAAACGTAATGTGATCGAATACGCCGTAGTTAGCTACCATGTTGATCTCATGCGCCACCTTCTGCTCGATGGTCTTGGCTGGCTTGCCGGCCGCCTGTCCGGTAACGCTTACTATTGACACTGCGGCGATCGCCGCGAATATTGCGAAAAATGATCTAAATTTATTCATATAACCTCCAGTACCCTTATTTAGGATACGTCCATATTTCATGACGTTAGTTTGACGTGTTTGATCGCCGTAAAGGTGTCTGAAAAATGCGTAATGATGTAAAGATTTGTCATTAAACTATGGGTCAAGCGCGGGTCTGACGCAGGGCTTCATAAAGCACTATGCCGACGCTGGTGGCGAGATTGAGGCTGCGGACGTTTTTGTTCGGCATTGGGATGGTGAGGCAGCGTTCCCAGTTTGATCGGAGCAAGTCTTCGGGCAAGCCACGTGTCTCGCGGCCGAAAACGAGGCAATCTTCACTGGCGTATTCCCACTCGGTATAAAACCGCTCAGCCTTTGTTGTGATATACAGAAAACGCGAACCCGGCAAATAAGCATAGAGTCCATCAAGGTCGATATGCCTGTGAAGATCGACCTCGTCCCAATAATCGAGGCCTGATCGTTTTAGGGTCCGGTCGTCCATCCTAAAACCTGTAACGCCGACAATATGCAGCCCCGCGCCTGTCGCGGCGCACAGCCGCGCTATATTGCCGGTATTTGGCGGTATCTCGGGTTCGACGAGAGCAACGTGCAACATAGTGAGTAGCGAATAGTGAATAGTGAAAAGTTTTCCGGATCCACTGTTCACTTTTCACTATTCACTGTTCACTGTTCACTTTCAACTGACAGTTTGCATCTTTTGCATCGGATACATCATCAATAAGGAGTGTTAAGCGGTGTGCCTGTGCCTAATCCAGGCGTTTATGTTACAATCCGCATTTACTAAATAGCCTAAACTATCCGGAGAAATTACCTGGTGTCTTTGCGTTTAAATAGTTCGATCTTTACTGCGTTGTTTGTGGTGACGGGTGTTCTGTCTGTATATTCACAGATTTCCACGCCGCCGCCTCGGCCACTCAACCCGGCGCCAAAGGCGACGGCCAAGCCGAGTCCGACGCCGGACAAAACCATTGTTTCTGCAAAACCGGTCACAGCCGAGCAGGTCCTTGAAGCGGCGTTGATCTTTGCGTACGCCTATCCCGAGGGCCGGACGAAGCTTAACCAGATCCGTAAAACCACGCTTGAGCGGGGCAAAGCGACCTACACGTCGGCCGATGGCAAGATCGAGCAATCGACCTATCAGCGTTTTGTGATCAGGGCTGAGACATTAGATAAGGAAAAGATCCGCCTCGATCAGGAATTTCCGAACGCGAGGTACTCGCTGGTTTTTGCGGGCCAAAAGATCTATGGCATCTTTAACAACTCGGTGTTCGAGCCGCGCGAGGACGCATCTAAGGGCTTTGAAAACCAGATCATTCACGGCATCGAAGCTCTGCTTAGATATAAGGAAGACGAGTCCAGGATCGAGATGACGCCGGCCAAGGAAAAGATAATGGGTGTCGAGTATTATGTGATCGACCTCACGGACAAGAAAGAGCGCAAGACCCGCTATTATCTCAGCGCCAAAACGTTTCGTATTATGATGCTTACCTACGAAGACGGAGGCGTAAAATACAGGCGCAAATTCTACGATTACAACAGTGCCCAAGGCACCCTCGTTCCTTACCGCACTGTTCTCTGGGCCGACGACAAACAGATCGAAGAAACCACGATCGGCACGGTGACGTACGGTCAAAAGGTCGACGATGAAATATTTAAGGCGAGTTGATCGCTGACTGTCAGACCAAAGTTTCGAATAAAAAAGGCGGCCTCGCGAAGGCCGCCTTTTTGGTTTAGGTTATGGATAGGATGTTAATCCAATCCGGTAAAGTCGACATCCGCGAGGCTGTCGGTTAGTTCGATTGAGCGGCTGGCGAAGCGGTACTGCCGTGAGGCAACGCCGACCGTGTAGCTCGCGCCGGTTCCAAGGCCGTCGAACGTATAGTAGCCGAACGAACTCGTTGTCACGGTCCGTGCAAAGCCGACCCGGTCGACGATCGTCACCGTTGCTCCGCGAACGCCGCGGCCATCGGGGGTTGTCACACGGCCCGAAATGCTGGCTCCGGCGATTGACGGGATGGTGATCCGCCCCGTCTGGTCGAACGTTGTGCCGAGGATTATGCCAGTCGTGTCGGCCGAGAGGCCCTTGACGACAC
>JANYIL010000003.1 GCA_025362075.1 Chloracidobacterium sp. | reverse complement strand
ATAAACGATGTCCTTCGCGGCGATAGTCGGGGTTGGACGCGGAGTGTCGGCTCCGATCGGGACGATCCACAGTTCGTGCGTGACCTCCTCCTTGAAACCGCCGTCAATGGCGCCGACCCGGTCGGGCGAAATTCCGACCTTAGCCAGATAGGTCCTGATACGCCTTAGTTCGATACCCGACTGGCCACGAGGGCTTGTGCGCCCCGCATATGTGATAACGAACGCCAGTTCATTTGCTCCGACACCGCCTGCAAAACTGTCGAGCCGGGCCGTCTCATCTTCCTCCTTTGTAGGCCCGTATTCGTCTATTTTTCTGGCGGGCGGTATGACCTGGATCGTCGTGCTGGCATCCGCTTTGCACTCGCCCGGAAATCCGCCGATCAGGATCGAGGCTGTTATAGTCTTCTCGGCCCCGGCGCCACTCGAATCGACCTCGAGCGTGCCGGTCGCCTGGCCTGAAACGATCGAACCGGCCGTAGTGGTCCAAATGTAGATCGGCGTGACCTTAGCATCGCCACCGCTCAGCGTTGCCGTAAATTTTACGGGACGCCCTTCTTTGACAGGAACCGGCGTGGTGGAATGAACCTCCAATTTTGGGCACGGGGAAACGGGCGGGGCTCCCGGTGGGTTGGGGGGGGGCTTCTGATCCTGCGCCGATAAGCAAATGGCAAACGCGACAACCAGAGTCGTCGCAAATATCGTGTTGATTACCGTTTTATTCATCGCAAAATACCTCCGAAAGAAATAATTGAAATAATATCACGCGACGCCAGCGCAATGGCAGGCCTATTGTTTTCCCACTGGTTTTTTCTTATCCGGAGCCTGTCCGGGCGGAGCCGCTCCCGGTGGAACTAACCAAAGTTCGCGGCTCGGATTGTCCTTTTTCATGCCCTCCAGGGTCATTATCCGGGAAGCATCTACGCCTCTCGTTTTGACGAGATACGTCCGGATTCGCGCGATCACCGCCTTTGCGGCGGCCTGTTTGCCTGATTCTCCAGCATAAACGACGACCCAACCCTGGTCATTGGGGCTATTCATGAGCTGTAGGGCAAAGTTGTCGAGGCGGGCCATTTCGTCTTCCTCGTTGACGCTGCCAAATTCATCGATCTTCGTCGCCTCCGGTTTTTTGTCCACATCGGCGCTGATACTTGAGGTTCGGGGGCATAATGCCGGTAATCCGCCAATCTCCACTGTGGCGGTTATGGCTTGGCCACCCTTTCCCGCAGTATCAACCTTGATGACGGATGTGCCCTGGCCCGATTTGAGCTTGCCCGCCGATATGACCCAATCGAATTTTGGCGTAAAACGCAGGTCGCCGCCATTGATAGAGACCGAGAATGAGGTAACGTCGCCGTCCATGATCGAATAATTTCCGCTAATCTCAATCTTCGGGCACTGGCCTGCCGCCGTTTGAACGAAACCGCAAATAACCAACAAACCTACGACGTTAAATAGTCTCCGCGACTTTTTCATATCCAATCGTTTTTCTCCGGTAATGTGAGGTCAGGGAAATTTTAGTGTACCACCATATACCCGGCTGGCGAACTTTGCGGGTGTTTGATATTGTTATCTTCATGAATCAAGCAGGTGGAATATCAAAATTGGCTGGTCGTGCGGCAAACTTGATGCTTGTGGTCGGTTTGGCGGCGTTTTTCTTTGGACTCTTTGGGCCGGTGCGGAATATCATGTTCGTCGGCATCGCCCTGATCGTACTGACGCTCGCGGCGTACTTCGTCGAGGAATTTGGCCCGGGTGCCAAAGCATGATCGGTATTTCCAGAGACTAATATGAAAAAATTAATGATCATTGCGGTCATGACCGCAGGGCTGTTTTTAACGGGTGCGGGGCAGATCTTCGCGCAGTCTAAATCGGTCGCGGGCGAGTGGGATGCGGCGATGGAAACACCCGGCGGCGTCCGGAATTTTAAGATCGTCTTTAAGGTTGACGGCGAAAAGCTAACCGGAACGGTCAAGCGTTCGGACGGCGACCTGCCGCTACAGGGAACGGTCAAAGGCGCCGACCTCAGTTTCGCGTACACCATACAATACAATGGCCACGACCTCGAAATGGATATGACAGGCAAGGTCACGGGCGACGCCATCAGCGGCAGCGTCTCGTTCGGCGGACAGGGCGACGCCACTTGGAGCGCCAAACGCACACCCGCCGCAAAGCCCAAGGCCAATTAGTGATTAAATAGACTTCGAATCGAGGAGAGAACATGGAACGTAAAACCGCAGACGAGTATCCGCAGGAGCTATTGGACCTATTTCACGAGTATCAGCATGGCGATATTGACCGGCGGTCGTTCCTGAGCGGGATAGGGAAGTTTGCTGTGGGCGGGCTGACAGCCGCGGCGATCTTTGAGAGCCTGACGCCTAACTATGCTTGGGCACAGACGGTAAAGCCAGACGATAAGGACCTGAAAGTCGGTTACGAAACCGTGCCTTCACCCAATGGCAACGGTTCGATCAAGGGTTACTTAGCGCGTCCTGCTAAGGGTAAGAAGTTTGCAACGGTGCTCGTCATCCATGAGAATCGCGGCCTAAATCCATATATCGAGGACGTTGCCCGGAGGCTCGCAAAGGTTGGTTATATGGCCTTTGCTCCCGACGGATTGTCGTCTGTCGGCGGCTATCCCGGCACGGACGAAAAAGGAGCAGCGGCATTTCGCACAGTGGACGGCAAGAAGATGACCGAGGATTTTGTCGCCGCAGCCAAATGGTTAAAGGCCCGGCCTGACAGTACCGGTAAATTGGGTGCGGTGGGTTTCTGCTTCGGCGGCGGAATGGTCAATCAACTCGCCGTCCGCCTGGGCAAGGATCTAAATGCCGGAGTCGCCTTCTATGGCCGCCAGGCCGGTGCCGACGATGTCCCAAAGATATTCGCACCGCTGATGCTTCACTACGCCGGCAACGATACGGGCGTAAACGCTGGCATCGCGGCTTATGAAACCGCCTTGAAAGCCAACAAGAAAAAGTACGAGATCTTCACTTATGAAGGCAAACAGCACGGCTTTCACAATGACACGACTCCACGCTACGATCCTGATGCCGCGAAATTAGCCTGGGAACGGACACTTGCGTTTTTCAAGAAAAATCTAAAGTAACAGGATTTTAGCAGGCTGAACACCGGTGAGCACCGATTTTCGACCTCTGCGGGCCATACCCGTCTATTTGCGGGAAAGCTCCGCTTTTCCGACAGCTAATAAATTCATTGCGGCAAGGCCACTCATTCTTCATCCTCGCTCCTTATTGCGTTGAGCGGTACGCGCAGATATATCGTGGCGCCCTTTCCGGGAGCAGAATCGATCTCGAAATCCCCATTGATCAGCGCGGCACGTTCCCGCATGCCGGTAAGGCCCAGACCGCCGGCCCCGATATTTTTCCCCCTCGGGTCGAAGCCTTTGCCATCGTCTTCGATCATCATCATAATCGAATCGTCGCGTTTACGAAGCATCACCGCGACGTTAGCCGCTCGTGAGTGCTTATGAACGTTATTTAGGGCCTCCTGGGCGATTCGGTAGAGGTTCGTTTCGACCTCAGACGTTAGGCGCACGCCGTGCAGATTCGAATTGATCAATTCGGCCCTTATCTTGGTGTGCCGCGACCATTCCCCGACAAAACGGTCGAGGGCGGAATGCAGGCCCAAATCGTCGAGCGCTGCAGGTCGCAGATCCCACGCCAGCCGATCCACGCCCTCGTCGACATCCTCCGCCATGCCGATTATCTCGTCCAGCAACGGATTTGAGGCGCCGCCCGACTTGTGCAGCAAATCCAGCTTCATTCTGAGGGCGGTAAGCTGTTGGCCGAGCTCGTCGTGCAGGTCCCTGGCGAGACGCTTGCGTTCGTGTTCCTGCCCGCGAACGAGAGTGCGCAGCGTCTCAGCGCTCTGCCTGACCTTTTCCGCGGCGATCTGCTCGGTCATATCACGCACGATCTTAACGAAACCCGCGGCGGGACCGAGCGGGAGCCGGCTGAGCGTTCCTGAAACAAATATCCGCACACCGTCTTTCCTGATGTGGTAGCGCTCATCGAGTGAGCTCCCTTCAGCTAAGGCCGTTCGCATTTCCCGCTCGGGGATGCCCGCTTCCCGGTCTTCGGGGGTGAAAATGACCTCCGCGTCGCTCCCGATCACTTCTTCTCTGGCGTAACCGAATATCTTTTCCGCACCCGTGTTCCAGCCAGTGATAATGCCGGCCGCGTTCATCGTTATGATGGCGTATTCGGAAACATTCTCGACTATGGCGCGGGTTCGTTCTTCCGATTCGGCCAAGGCCTCTTCCGCCCGGGCGCGTTCGAGTCGCGTAAAGATGCGCGTCGCGAGCTCGCGGAGCAATTCGACCTCGTCCTCGCGCCACGCGTGGATGGCTGAATCATGGATCCCGAGTTGAAAACGCCATGCCCCGTTTCTAATCAACGGTATGGTGACGAACGACCGGACATTAGAGGCGGCGACATTTTCCCCCACAGCGTACGGACTGGAAAAGGCGTCCTGAACAACAATGGGAATACCGGCCATCGAGTCGCGGGAAAATTCCTCCGTGACGAATTCCGACATTTTATACTCACCGATGAGGCTGTCGGCGCCGTCCGAGCACCATTCGTGTTCGAAGGATGCTCTGTCCGCCGCCATGTTGATATCGGCAAAGGTGCATAACGTGGCGCCAAAGTGCTTGCCGATCTTGGCCCCAATGGTTTGCATCGTTTCCTCGACATTCGTGATTTGTGCAAGGTCCTGGCCGATATCGGCGAGAAAGGCGAGGTTAGCTTCGTGCTGTTTACGTTCGGTGATGTCAGCAACAGTTCCGTCGAAGCTCAGGAGTGTTCGTCCTGCCGGCCCATTCCCAAAGTTCGCCCGTCCCTTGCTGAACACCCAATGGAGCGACCCATCCGTACGCACCACGCGGTATTCGGCTTCGAAAGGCACCGGGTCGTCGGGCCGAATTGCCTCCGCCACCGCATCACTGACCCCGCCCCGGTCATCCGGATGGACAATGTCGAACATCTGCTCGTAGGAAAGGTCCTTTGCCGTAACTCCGAAGATGGCTCGGAACCGCTCGTCCGTGGAAATTGCGTTGGTCACGGGGTCGATGTTCCAAGCCCCCAGCTCGGTCGAATCGAGCGTGAGGCGCAACTGAAATTCGCTTTTGCGCAGCTCCCGCACGGAGCGCGCCCGCTCGACCAAAGGCCAAACGCGAGCCACGACATCATCCATGACACGCAGGTCGTAGGCCGTCCACTTTCGCGGCGACGCTTCCGTGACGACGAGGCAAACCGTCCAAGGCCCTTCCCGGCGAAAAGGTTGGACGGCATAGGAGGGGACGCCCACCGCATGATAACTGGCGCTGTTCGCCTGGGTCAGCGGGTTGGTCGCCACGTCTTCGATAAAAAAATCGCCGCTGGCAAACTGACGCCACCAATCAGGGCCGCCAAAGTCAAAGAGGCTTAGTTCTCCGGCGATACTGGGTGCCTCATCGCGGACCCAGTTGTGGCTGACAATAAGCCGGTTCTCGTCGGCCAGACATTCGACGAAATAGCAGCGATGACCGTTGAGGTGGTGTCCCACGGCCTCGACGGCGATTCTAACGATCTCCGCTTCCTCGGTCGAACCAGCCAGTTTCCGCGAAAGGGCGGAGCGCATTTCGATTCGTTGTTCCTCCTGTTTGCGTTCGGTGATGTTGCTAAAAATGACGGCGACCTTCCGGCTGTCCGGCCCGCCGATCCGAAAGGCATAGAGATCGAACCAGCGGTCGAGCCCCTTTGCTTCGTTGACAAAGCGAATCGGTTCGCCCGTCAGGGCGACTTTGCCGTAGATGTCAAACCAATGTTGTTCATGATCCGGGACCATATCGCGAACCAGTTTCCCCACCGTATCGTGCATTCCCGTTTGTTTCTCGAACGAAGGATTCACTTCCAGAAAGCGCCAATCAA
>JANYIL010000255.1 GCA_025362075.1 Chloracidobacterium sp. | reverse complement strand
CGCGACTGGCTCGAGGCCGAATAGTTCGTTTTATGGAATTTGATATTCACGTAACGCCGATGGATGTGGGCAAGGCCGCCGTAACCGTAATGGGTCTGAGCAAGAGCTTTGGCTCGGCGATGGTACTGCAAAATATCAATTTTTCGGTCGACGAAGACGAGATCGTCGTGCTGCTCGGTGCATCGGGCAGCGGCAAAACTACGATTCTCCGAATCATTGCGGGCCTCGAAATGCCCGACGCCGGACGCGTGATCCTCCACGGCAAGGACGTAACGCAGCTTCCGGCTCGGCAACGCGGGACCGGCGTGATATTTCAGTCGTACGCACTGTTTCCTAAAATGAGCGTCGAGGACAACATCGCCTATGGACTGCGTATCCGGCATAAAAAACGCGTCGAGATCAAAGAAACTGTTAATCGGCTGATTGAGCTCGTCCATTTGGAGGATCATCGAAAAAAACATCCATCGCAGCTTTCCGGCGGCCAACAGCAGCGCGTAGCGATAGCGCGGGCGCTCGCTTACGAGCCAGAGGTTTTGCTTTTTGATGAGCCATTCGGCGCCCTCGATGCGCAGATCCGGGGTATGCTTCGCCGTGAGATCCGCTCGCTGCTTAAGGAGATCAAGGTGCCGTCGATCTTCATCACTCACGATCAGGAAGAGGCCCTCGAACTCGGCGACCGCGTTGCGGTACTCAATGCAGGCAAACTCGAACAGATCGGCACGCCATTTGACGTCTATAACACGCCTCTTACCGAACATGTGGCGACATTTCTCGGTGCAGCCAACCTGATCGAGGGCGTGATAAAGGACGGGAAATTCTCGCACCGGGACATCTGGCTCGAACTCGACGATCAGCAGAAGCTGAACGAGGGCGACAATGTGACGCTCGTCTTCCGTCCGGAGGACGTCTTCTTGCGAAAGCCTGAAAATTTGACCCAGCATTACCACCGTCTGACAAGCGGCGTGGTCGATGGCCTAAGCTTTGTCGGAGCTTTCGAACGCGTGACCGTCAGCCTTAATCTCGGCGAGAAAAAGACTATAATCGTTACCCGGCCAAAGACTGAAACCTCGGCCTTTCCGCTCGCGGTCGGGCAAAACGTCGTTTCCGGCCTGGTCAGATACAGGATATTAAAACGTTAAAAACTAAATTATGGCGGAAACATTTTGCACAATGCTGATCGAGGCCTTCGAACAGCGCCCGGACAAGATCGCGATGCGTGTCGTCGGCAGCGATGCCGAGGTCTACACGTTCGCCGAGATGCTCCATAAGATCCGGTCGGTCGCCTATCGCCTCGGCCAGGAAAAGGTCGGGTTCGGCGACCGGGTCGCGCTGATCGGCGAAAATCATCCGTCGTGGGCCATCGCCTATCTCGGCACGCTGTATCACGGGGCCGTCTGCGTCCCGCTCGACCCGCACGGCGAGATCGAGACTATTACAAATTTCTTAGAAAATTCCGAAGCAAAGGTCGCATTTCTCTCGCCAGACCAAAAAGAGCGTTTCTCGCAAATGCAGGAAAAGCTAAGCCGCAATATCCCGGCAGTCGTGTGGAGCGTGTCAGAACCGGGAGCGGTAGCGACTGGGTTCCGCTCGCCCGACGGTAAGAATCCCGTCGCTACCGCTCACGGTTCTGACTTTGAGGACTGGTCCTCCACTGAATTCCCCGCCAGCTACGCCGACGAAATACCTAAAGCCGCCGGGAACGACGTCGCTCTCCTGATGTACACCAGCGGCACGACCGGCACACCAAAGGGGGTTCCGCTGACGCACGGCAACATCGTCGGCGAACTTTCGGGTGTGAACGACGTGCTAAAACTCTCAGATAAAGAGCTTATCTTGAGCCTTTTGCCGCTGTTCCACGCGTATCTACAAATTATTAATCTGTGGGTCTCGACGACGTTTGGCTGCCAGGTCGGATATTTAAAAGAACTGACCCCGGCAGAGCTTAGCGAGTCTTTAAAGGCTTTCAAGCCGACGATTCTCACAACTGTTCCGCGGCTCTGGTACCTGTTTCACAAGAAAATATTCGACGCCGTGCTGGCGAAACCGAAATCCGTCCAGCTCGTATTTCGTACGATGCTACGAACGAACGGTTTCTTTCGCGACACTTTTAACATTAATCTAGGCCGCAAATTCTTTGGCCAGGTCCACGATTCTTTCGGCGGGCGTTTGCGAATAGCGATCTCCGCAGGTTCGCGTTTTGACGACGCGGTTGCCGAGGATTTTCACCGCCTGGGCTTCACGATCATTCAAGGCTACGGCCTGACCGAAACGAGCGGTGCCGCCACCGCGACTTACGAGGACGACAATCGCGTCGGCTCGGTCGGAAAGCCGATGAAAGGTGCCGAGATCAAGATACTCGATCCTGACAAAGACGGCGTTGGCGAGGTGCTTATTCGCGGCACGATGGTCTTTGACGGTTACTACAAGAATCCAACCGCGACCGCTGAAGCCTTTACCGAAGACGGCTGGTTTCGATCCGGCGATCTAGGACGCATCGATGGCGACGGCTTTCTTTACATCGTTGGCCGCGGCAAAGACGTGATCGTCCTGCCGTCGGGCAAAAATGTCCACCCTGAGGATCTCGAGGTACATTACCTCAAATGCCCTTACGTCGCCGAGCTGGCGATCATCGGTGTCGCCGACGAAAGCGAAGCGTTTGCCGGAGCCGAAAAGCTAGCGGCTGTCGTCGTACCTGATTTCGCCTATCTCAAAGCCAACGGCATCGCCAATTCCAAAGAAGCCGTCCGCCATGCCCTCGACAGCCTCGGTCGCGAACTGCCGGAGTATCAACGCGTCCGCGACTACATCATCCGCGTCGAGCCGCTGCCACGGACCGCGACTAATAAGATCAAGCGTTTTCAGCTCAAAAAAGAGGTCGAAAGCGGCGAGATCGCCACCGATACCAAGGAGATCAAGGCGTGGGATATGTCCGCCGCAGACACAGCGTTGATGGAAAGCAAGACGGCGGCCACCGTCATTACAGCAATTAAACAGAACGCAAAGGATGTTGATACGATTCATCCGGGCATGAATCTGGAGATCGATCTAGGCCTCGACAGCCTCGCCCGTGCCGAGGCGTTCGCCGCCCTCGAACAGGCATTTGGCACCGAATTTGAGACCGACGAAGCCGCTCAGGCGTTGACCGTCGCAAATGTTATCGAGCTTGTAAACAGCCACGTGGGCGAAGATGCCGAGTCGGTCTCGGTCGATCTCAACTGGGGCAAGATCGTCCGCGAAGCCGATGGCGATTTTCCCGAAATTCAGTCCGTACTCAAGAATAAACCTTTCTTTTCGGCGTTCGCGTTCGTGGTCTACAAATGTTTCTGGGTGATCTTTAAGATATTTCTTCGTCTTGAAGTCACAGGCCTTGAAAACCTTGATGCAGCTACGAACCGTGATTCAGACGAATCCGCAATCCGCAATCCGCAATCCGCATTTCTTATTTGCCCAAATCATCAGAGTTTTCTCGATCCATTTGTGCTCTGCTCGAATTACAAATTTCCGCTCTTTAAGAACGTCTTTCACGTCGGAGCGAGTGAGTTTTTCAGCAACAAACTGATGCAGTTCATCGCGCGAATGCTCAACGTAGTCCCTGTCAACCCCGACACCGAGCTGATGCGTGCGATGAAGATCAGTGCCATCGGCCTGCGTGCCGGTAAGGTGCTGAACATCTATCCCGAAGGCGAGCGTGCATTCGACGGCGAGCTGCACGGCTTCAAAAAAGGTGCTGCCATCCTCGCCACCGAGCTCGACCTGCCCATAGTCCCCGTCGCTATGGATGGCCTCTACAAAGTCTGGGCCCGCAATTCATGGCGGATTCGTCCCGGAAAGGTCAAAATAACCATCGGCAAACCGTTCTTTGCACGGGATGTGCTAAAGGATGAAGGCGGAAGGATGAAGGATGAATCGAAAGCCGTCGTATCCGCCGGTTCTGATTCATCCCTCGTCCTTTATCCCTCATCCCTGGTAGGCGACGAACAATACGAGATCGTCACCGGCCACCTAAAACAAACCATCTCCGATATGATTGACGAAATGCGGAAGTAAAGTATCTAGCGAAGTTGTGCTATTATCCAAACTAGACGTTATGCGATCTCAGAGACTAAAAAAGCTTGCACTTAAAACATTCGCTGGATTTATGGCGATATGGTTGAGCGGCGTTTTGTTTTTGCTTTGCTGTCATCAGGCCGTGGACGCAATGGAATCGTGTCCGTTAGCGAGACTCGGCGTTCATTGTGATAAAACCGAGAAAGAAAAAGATTCTGAAAAAGTTGAAAAGCAAAGTAGTGGACAAGGAATGGATTGCTGTGCTTTCATCCCGGCTTTCTTTGACAAGACCCGAACAACGGACAGTAACCAGCAGGTTGCTGTCATCGCACCAACTACTACGGTTATAAAGCTGCGGCTTGTGACAACTCAAACAAATTTCGCTCCTGCTTACCCATACCTTTCCGCTGTTCTGCTAAAGAACAACACCTTTCTCATAAACCGCACGTTTAGAATTTAGAAAACACATCTGCGTGTTTTTTTTAAGCTCCGGGTCTTTTTGCGCCCTGTTTAGCTATTTTCTAAAATTTAATTAGTGAGGTTACAAATGACAAAAAGAATAATACTCGCGCTTGCCGTCCTGTTCGTTTTGGGACTTAGCGAGGCGACGTTCGCGAATACAATAAGCGTTGGTGAAAACGCTTCATCATGTTGCTGCAAAGACGATTTGCTCTCGCGAAATTGACCTTTGTCCGCAAAACCAACGCAACATGCGGCCAGGAAATGGTATTCCGGCTTACGGCGTCAATCGCGATCTGCCGCTTAACGTACCTGTCACGGTAACGTTCAGCCCACGAAAGACCGGCTCGTTCAATTTCACATGCGGCATGGATATGCTGCGCGGCAAGATCGTCGTCAATTGATTGATAGAGAAAAAAGGACGAGAAATTAATTTACCTTTAAGGAGGCTACAAAATGAGAAAGACTATTTCAATTATTGGTTCTATTACGCTTTTCTCCGTGATCGTGTTTATTGCGGCCTGCGGTTCCGGGTCAAGTTCTGGTACTGCTCCTTCGGGCAAAACAATTGCCACCGGCCCCGCCGGAAACAACCTGACCGCGACTATTGCAAATGCCGACGGTGTTTTAAGAAAAGGCTCGCAGGAATTCGCATTGACTTTTGCTGACGCTTCGGGAAAACCGGTCGATGTCGGTGCAGTGGCATTTAGCAACCACATGGGGGCGATGGGCGGCATGGGGGCAATGAATAATGCTGCGACGCTGACGACGACAGGGACACCGGGTGTTTACAAAGGCAAGGTCGAGATCGAAATGGCCGGAGAATGGCAGGCACAAATTACCTACGAAGGCCCCGCCGGAAAGGGATCGTTTACACTACCGATCAATGCTAAATAGAGCCGTATGATCCACAAACTCATCGAGTGGTCGTTAAAGAATCGCGGCATCGTTATCGTCTTTTATTTAGGCGTGGCGGTGGCGGGCTATTGGGCGCTTGTTCGCACTCCGATAGACGCTATTCCCGACCTCTCAGACAATCAGGTAATTGTTTTTACCGATTGGACAGGACGCTCGCCGCAAGAAGTCGAAGATCAGGTGACATATCCGCTCGTCACAAATCTCCAAGGGCTTCCGGGCGTGCGGGTAATTCGTGCAAACTCCGCTTTTAGCTTCTCGATGATCAACATTATCTTTGAGGACAATGTAGATCTTTACTGGGCGCGGACACGGGTTTTGGAACGGCTAAATCTTGTCTCAAAACAGTTGCCCGAAGGCGTTGTGCCGACTCTTGGCCCGGACGCTACCGGCGTCGGACAAGTCTTTTGGTACACATTGGAATCCGACGACATGAACCTGCGTGACCTGCGTACCGTCCAAGACTGGTTTGTGCGTTACCAACTCAATTCGGTTCCTGGTGTCGCCGAGGTTGCTTCAGTCGGAGGTTACGTTCAGCAATATCAGATCGACATTGACCCGAATAAACTGCGCGGCGTGAATATTCCGATCTCGACCGTCGTAGAGGCGGTTCAAAAGTCGAACAACAACGTCGGCGGTAATGTTGTCGAGCAAGGCGGTCAATGGGCGGTCGTTCGCGGCATAGGCTTGATCGGCTCATTGGAAGATGTCGAGAACATAATGATCGGCTCGTCAAACGGCACACCGATCCATGTCAAAAATGTTGCCGAAGTAAAGCTCGGAAATGCCTTTCGCACCGGTGCTCTCGATAAGAATGGCACGGAGGCCGTAGGCGGTGTTGTGATTGCAAGATACGGTATCAACACGCTTGAGGTCATCGACGCGGTTAAGCAAAAGATCGAAGCGTTGCAGGCCGGATTGCCGCCCGGTGTCCGCATTGTCCCATTCTATGACCGAACGCAGCTTATCAATCGGGCGACCGACACGCTAAAGCGATCTTTGATCGAAGAGCTAATTCTTGTCACCCTTGCGCATATTATTTTCCTAGCGCATTTCCGCTCGATTCTCATTGTCACAATTCCGCTGCCACTTGCCGTTCTGATGTCATTTCTCTTTATGTATTTCATGGGCATTAGCTCGAATCTAATGTCTTTATCAGGTATTGCGATAGCGATTGGTGTTCTTGTCGATGCTGGGATTGTCGTGACGGAAAATGCCTTTCGTTTTATGGAGATACGGGCCGTTGACCCGAAAGATCGCAAAGCGGTTTGGAACGTCGTTCTCGAATCAACCAAGCTCGTCGGACGACCCGTTTTCTTTTCGATGGCGATCATCATCCTTGCTTTTATTCCGGTTTTTGCGTTGATCGGCCAGGAAGGAAAGCTCTTTCATCCGCTTGCTTTTACAAAGACCTTTGCGATGGCCGGAGCGACACTACTTGCACTCACGCTTGTGCCGGTTCTTTGCACATATCTAATTGGCGGCAAGGTTCATTCCGAGGAGCACAATCCGGTAATGCGTTTTCTTCGCCGCATTTACGAACCGGTTTTGAAATTTGCCCTCAACCACCCGGCTCGATCAATCGGAGCGGCCTTGGTCTTATTTTTCATCGCAATATTTTTGGCAACCGGCATCGGCAGCGAGTTTATGCCGCCTTTGAACGAAGGCGACGTTATGTTTATGCCCGTAACCGATCCGGCGATCTCGATTGACGAGGCCCAAAGGATCATGAGCAAACAGGGCGAAATGCTTGCCTCGTTTCCCGAAGTCGAAATGGCCGTCGGCAAAGCCGGGCGGGCTGATACTTCGACCGATCCGGCGCCGACGAATATGAATGAAACAATCATTCACCTCAACCCGCCGGAGCAGTGGCGTCCAGGCATGACCCGCGAGGATCTTATTACCGAAATGGATGAGAAACTGCGGATGCCTGGCATTACGAACATATGGACACAGCCGATCATCAACCGCATCGAGATGCTTTCGACCGGAATCAGAACACAGGTCGGCATCAAGATTTTCGGTAACGATCTTAAACAGTTAGAAGCGATTTCCCGGCAAGTTGCCGAGACTGTCAAAAAAGTTCGTGGATCAGCCGACGTTTATCCCGAACAGATCGGCGGTTCACCTTACATAGATATAAAGATCAATCGTCCGGCGGCGGCACGATATGGAATTGATGTGGGCGTAATTCAGGACACCATCGAAAAAGGCATCGGTGAGACAAATCTTTCCGTCACGGTCGAAGGACGGCGCCGTTTTCCCGTCCGCGTTCGGTATGCAAAGCAGTTTCGCGATACACCCGAGGCGCTCAGTCAAATTCCTATAGCAATGAGTAAAGGCGGCACCGTACCGCTCTCTCAAGTTGCCGACGTTCGAAAGGTCGAAGGTGCAACGATGATCCAGAGCGAAAACGGATTGCTTCGCGGGACTGTGCTGCTGAATGTTAGAGGTCGGGACGTTGGTAGTTTTGTTGATGAGGCGAAAAAAGCCGTTTCGCAGCAAGTTCAGCTTCCAGCCGGATACTACATTGCATGGAGCGGGCAATACGAAAATCAGCAGCGAGCCAAAAGCCGACTGCTTTTTGTTGTGCCGATTGTTTTGCTCGTTATCTTTGGTTTGCTTTATCTGACCTATCACTCCGCGCTCGAAGCGGCACACGTCTTAATGGCAGTCCCGTTTGCCCTGACGGGCGGCGTATATCTTGTATGGCTTCTCGGCTACAACTTTTCGGTTGCGGTTTGGGTCGGATTTATCGCGTTGTTTGGAACGGCGGTGCAGACGGCGGTCGTAATGGTTATCTATTTGAACGAATCCGTCAAAAATAAACGGAACGAACTCGAACGGCAATTAACGAAAAAGGAACTTTTGCAGGCGGTAATCGACGGAGCGTTATTGCGTCTGCGGCCAAAGGTAATGACGGTTACGACGGTCGTAGCCGGACTATTGCCTATCATGTGGAGCACAAGTGCCGGTTCCGAAGTAATGAAACCGCTTGCCGCACCGGTTTTGGGCGGGATGGTTTCGAGCTTGCTGCATGTACTGATAATCACGCCGGTTATTTTCTATTGGTTAAGAGAACGCGAGTTGAGGCGAGATGTTGAATAATCTACGAACATTTAACAGTTTACCCGTTTTGTTTGTGACTATTTTTGCGCTCTCGGTTCAATTTGTGCAAACAAACCTGGCCCAGGCCATTTCAAAGCCTGAACCTGCTTCAATTTTGTATTTGGACCCGCAAAACGGAATGACCGCCGACCAGGCGGTTGCCCTTGCACTCGAAGACAATGGTGAGCTTCAAGCTTTGCGAAAAGACACGGATGCGGCACGTGCTCTGGTCAAACAAGCATCCTTAAGGCCGAATCCGACCCTTTCCGCGAGCGGTGCCCGGCAGATTAACGGAGCCGATAATAGCCAGTTGTCCGAATTGTCGCTGCCGCTTGAGCTGGGCGGTCGCCGCGCGGCGAGAATCGCTATTGCACAAAGAGAATTGGAAGCCCGCGAGTTTGAGCTTGCCAATCAGGAGCGGTTACTAGCGGGGGATGTGCGATTAAAGTTCGGCGAGGCCTTAGCCGCGATTAAAAAGCTCGACGTGACGGAAAAGACGCTGGCCGCCGCCAAACAGAGTTACGATCTGGTCGCGGCGAGAGTCACGGAAGGGAAGATCGCGCCGCTTGAACAAAACGTCTTTCTAGTCGAGGTAAATCGATTACAGTCGATCCGCGAGACCGCCGAAGGCAAGGTAGAGATTGCAATGTTCGAGCTTCGCAATATGATCGGCATGAACCCTGACGAACCGCTCAGGCTTCGCGGTAATTTCGACAATCTGATTGCGTCTTTGCCGTTGTTGATTGAGTCAACCGACAATGCGTTGCGCGAGCGGCCCGATCTGCAAGGTGCAAGGACGGTGGAGAAGCTTGCTGTGGCAAAGATCGAGCAGGCAAAGTCCGAAGGCAAGCTGGACGCCAGCGTTAAGGCCGGCTACCAGCGGATAAACTCAAGCTTTCCAGTGAGCGGTTTTGATGATCGGGGTATATTGCGTCCGGTTCAGGATGTTTTTCATTTTTTTACGTTTGGCGTTGAGATCAATTTGCCGGTTCGTAATCGGAATCAAGGAGCGGTCGAAGCGGCGATGTTTGAACAACAAGCGGCTCAGCGACGAGTTGAGTTTGGTGAATTGACGATACGGCGCGAGGTTGCAACGGCCTTTGCGAAATACAAACGAGCCGCACGTTCACTCTCAATTTTCCAAAACGGTGTTCGAGATCAGGCGAATGCGAACTTACAGGTCATCTGGCAAACCTACGAACTTGGATCGCGGAGTTTGCTTGAATATATTGCCGAGGAACGGCGATTTCTCGACATCGAGAATGAATTAATCGATGCCGAACTCGAAACTTACATTGCGAACATTGAAATAATGCGGGTGACCAATGCACCGGAGTTGAAAAAGAAATGAGCGAAGAAAATAACGAAGAAATTGTTGCCGAAGAAACGCCGAATCGCAAACCGATCTACATTGCGTCAGCGGTGGTAGGCGTTTTGGTTATCGGTGCGTTTGGTTATTGGTTTTTGCGGGGTCGTGATACCGGACGGGTCGTACAGCCGCCGCGAACGGTGACATTCGGTGACAACACCAGCGGACAGACCGAAACATCCAGCGAACAAACCGTAACAATTCTCCCCGATCAAATGGATAAAATCGGCCTCAAGATCGAGAGGGTCGGTGAGACGCTCTCATCCGAAGCAATGTCCGTCGCCGCGACCGGCGTTATTCAACCTAACGCTTACAAGGAGACACCCGTTATTTCGTTGCTCGGCGGAGTTCTGCGAACGGTAAACGCCGAACTCGGCCAAACGGTTGCAAAAGGACAAACCCTCGCCGTCATTTTCAGCGATGAACTTGCGGCCTCACAATCTCGTTATCTTGCGTTGCAAACCGAAGCACAGACCGCTCGGCAAAACTATGATAGGGCGGCTCGTCTTGTAAAGATCAGTCCGACGAGTAACGCGGATCTCGATCGGGCGTTGGCGGCATTAAAGATCGCCGATGCCGAGTTAGTCGAACATCACAAACATCACGACCGGACGGTCAAGCTTCTTGAGATCGGAGCCGTTAGCCGCGAGGAATATGAAATGGCGACGACAAAGCTGGTAACCGCCGAAGCCAACGTAGTCGAGGCAAAGAATCGCTACAACCGCGCTGTTCAGGTTGCCGAGATTAACCCCGTCAGCCGTGGCGAATTTGAGCAGGCCGCCGTCAAGCGTCAAACCGCTGAATCGGATCTTGCGACCGCGCGTCAAAGGCTGCAGCTTCTTGGACTATCACCCCAGCGTGTCAATTCACTCCGTGCTCCATCGCAGATCACGTCAGAACTCGTTCTGACGTCACCGGTTGCCGGATCGATCACAAAGCGTATGGTGAATCAAAGAGAGGTCGTCGAACCAAACAAGGAATTGATGCGTGTCACAAATCTAGCCAGCGTCTGGGCTATTGCTCAGGTTTACGAAAAAGACCTCGCAATGCTCCGCGAAGGCACCGGTGCGAGCGTTACGACCGATTCGTATCCGGGTCGGCTCTTTCGCGGCCACGTCACTTATATTGACCCGAATATCAATCTGGAAACACGCACGGCCCAAGTCCGTATCGAACTCGACAACCCGGGGCAGGTCCTAAAGATCGGAATGTATGTCAATGTGGCTTTCGGCACAATGGGAAACTCCGAACGCACAATGCCCACGATTCCAGCCACCGCCGTTCAGAATATGAGCGACAAACAGGTCGTCTTTGTCGCCACCGACAAACCTAATGTTTTCATTGTCAAAACGGTGCGTCTTGGCAAGAAAAACAACGGCCAATTTGTGGTGTCGGAAGGGCTAAATGTTGGTGACATGATCGTCACGGAAGGAAGTTTTCTGCTCCGTGCGGAATTACTTAAACAAAATTCTGCTCATCAACCCTAAACGCGTACCACGCGCCATGAGTTGCGAGGGCAAATAAAACGGCAGGATCAATAAAGGGCCAACGGCTTACAGATAGTCGGCATTACATACCCTCCGACAAACATTGCTAAAGTTCGCCGTTTTGTTATTAAAAATAAGATTAATTACCCGATCCTGTTAGGTTCAAACGCAACAAAGAATCTCTTCGAAATTGGCGACACCTTGCCCATTACCGTTATAATCGACCGAAAAGGAAATATCATTGACCGCATCGATGGCGTTATCTTTGCCGACGAATTTGAAACAAAGATAAAACCGCTACTTAAATGGGCCGAGATGAACCCGCCAAAAACCTTACCAATATGATAAGGGGCGCGAGTGAAATCAAGTAGTAAGAGCAAGTCTTGATCAATACAATTATCCACCGTTCGATTCTCCGGAGCGAATCCGACCACCGGCGCCATCGAAGGCCCTACTTCTGCTTATCGAGGGTGTTGATCACGGCGATCAATGATTCCAGTGACGTACGACACTCCGCATCGTTTGGATTTACGGCGCGAACTTTCCTTAGCACATCGTCAATCGCATTATCCATCAACGTCCATTTTTCCTGATTCATTGGACGCATCACGGCCTGCCCGTTGTCCCATAATCGGCGAGTGCGGGCGATGCGTCACGAAAAAGAAGAAAAAAATGATAAGAATTAGCGGCAATCTGATCTGCTGATTCGTTTGATTTCATGTGGCGGGGCTGTCTGAAAGGGCGGCCCTTTATCTTGCTCTCCATAACGAATGGCGGTATAAACTGTATCGAATATTCTGCGGGTTATGTCACCCCTCTCTGACAATTCCACAATTCGTGGGCAACTTGCTCATGTTTTTCAGCTTCTGAAAGATGTCCGCAACTTATCCGAAAGAAATAGTCGCCCCTTGGAGAATGTTCTTTATGAAAAAAGCATTACCCGCTGTCGGTAACGTGTTCCCCGCAATTCTACTCGTGCTTGCCTTATTTTTGGCAGCCCCGCCGGCTCACTCGCAGGCGGGCAGCGAAGTGCTTACAAACGATTCGGTGATCTCGATGGTCAAGGCCGGGATCACGACCAACGTCATAGTCACAAAGATCAGGACATCGAAAAGCAGATTTAACCTTACGACGAATGAGCTTATCCGCCTGAAAGAGTCAGGCATTAACGAAGAGATACTGATGGCGATGCAGGGCTACAGCGAATCGTCCGAACCGCCCACTGCCGAAAATCGCGGTCGCAGCGTGGCTTCCAACGATCAGAATGACCCGATGACCCCACACGACATCGGCGTCTATCTCTACATCGAAAAGAGCGGCGAAAAGAAACTGACCGAGCTTGAGTCGAATGCCGTAACCGGTGGCCGCACCGCGGGCATGGCTGGAACCAAGCTGACCTACGGAATATGGATGAGCAAGGAAAAGGTAAAAATTCCGGGTTCGTCGGCAAATCTAATTGTGAAGGATCCGCAGCCGGTCTTCTATTTCTACCTCAATCCAAAAGACCGGACCATGACGACGATCAAATATTTTCCGGCGTCGGTCAATCAGTTTCAGATGGTCAAATTTGATGTAAAGGGCAAGAGCCGTGAGGTCGCCGTCGGTAAATCGAATTCCTACTATTCGAAAACCGGCATCCCAGACGATAACCTTGTCGAATTTAGCTACGAAAAAGTCGGCGACGGTATATTCAAGGTGACTCCAAAACAAGTGCTCAAGAGCGGCGAATACGGATTTTATCTGCTGGGAACAGGCAACTCGGTAGGGGCAACATTCTTCGATTTTTCAGTCAGGCCGGTGCCCTAGGCGAGGGTCGATTGCGGCACTGTTTCTTCAAACCAGCACCGTGTGCAAAAGCGGTGTTTTTGTCTTATCTTTGACGAATATTCTGCGGACATCGGCAGACGCTCGACCAGCATTTTTTGCTCATCGCTCAGTTCATCCCAGTCTTTCATTTTGGGAAAATGGCAATTCGGGCAGATGTGCGGGTTGCTCAAAACTTTCTCCCTCGTTTTTACGTTTTAGCCGCTAAAGGCTAATATCGTATTAGGTTAGCAAAATTAGCGACAACCCCGAGCGATAATTTATGTTTACAGTACGCGCAGGCTACGCCGACGACATCGAGGTACGGTCAAATATTGACAAGGTTCGGGAGTTTTTCTCGGACATCACAAATTTTGCCGAGATGATGCCGGGCGTCGATCAGATACACATTGACGCCAAAGGCGTCGCCCATTGGCGGGTCAATACCCAGATCCCGGTGGTTGGACAGATACTGCAAAAATTCGTGCTGGAGCTTGGTGAGAGTTCGGAAGAACGCATCGAATGGCTGCCGATGCGCAGCGAAGCCGAAAATTTCCTCCGCTACAGCGCCGATTTCCTTGAAAAAGCGAAAAACGTGACCCTCGTACACTTTTCCCAGGTCGTCGAACTCCGCCGCAAATCCGCCCGCGATCTGCACATGCTAGCGGGCCTCGCCGGTGAATCGCTCATCTCCAACGAAATGACCAAACGCGTCACCGAGATGATCCGCGTGTTTATCGACCGGGCGAAGGAGAGATTGGAAAAATAGCAATCCGGTAATCTACTTCTGCGTTTTCTGACAAGGGGTCTTTGCAGCGGAGCTTATGAGATCAAGATAGCCGAGCGACGTCTCAGCCAAATTCTCCGGCCTCTTTCCCAGCGTGTAGAGTTTGCCATCAGCCGCAGATACAAATCCGCTGCCCGCCATAGGCGTGTATGCTCTATTTGCTGGCATCCGCTTAAGAAAGAAGATGTAGGGATCCGACGAATTAAGAAACACATTCTCGTCCTTTGCCATCGCGATCTTGCCGTCAATACTAATCTGGCCGCCAGACATCGTGACAGTTACGTTGCCGCCTCGCCGAATGGCAGCTGCTCCATCATTCTTGAATATTCTCTCGACGTGAATTGAATAGTCCGTCACTATCCAGCTTCCGTCTTCGTTCAATTTCGACTGCTTACCAACTGCCGTACCGATCAAAACCGCCGACGCACCGCAGAACATCGAATGCATTATTTCGGCTGCCGTTTCAGGAGGGCCGTCACCCGAGCCACCGCAAGAGATGCTAGCCATCGACACCTGACCATTCTCTTTCAGCTCGCCCTCGATCCGGCCAATGTTCCCCTTAACGGTCGGTTTTACCGGCGTGGGAGCTTCAAGATTGTTAATGTCACGGTTCGCCTGACCAAATGACAAGGCAGACAGCGATAACAACGCAAATACTAGTGCCAATAACTTTATTTTGAGCCGCATTGACTATTGGAAGCCAAAATTGGCTGAAGCGTGGTCTTGGCGGACAAATTATTTCTTCCTGATGACAGAAATCGTCACCTCAGCCGGATACTCTTTTGAATGGTGGATCGCATTGTGAGCGGTCACGCCGGTTGTTTCGTCGTAATTCTTGCCGCCAGTGTTCATGTTGCGGTCAAAGCGGGGGAAATTGCTGCTTGACACCTCGATCCTGATCCGGTGGCCGGGGGCGAAGTAGTTGCTGGTGTTCATCGGCTGGAACGACATTTTGTAAACTTTGCCCGATTCCATCCATGCCAGCGGCTTGTCGTAGCCATCGCGGTAGCGCATTCGCTGGATCGTTTCGTCGAGATTCCAGGCCTTGCCGGTTTCGTCAACATCAATTAATTTCACCGTAAAGTCCGTATCCTTTGCGTCGGAGGAAACGTAAAGACTGACATTGATCGGGCCGCTAAGCTCGAAGCCTTCTTTGAGAATGTCCGAGCTGTAAACCAGAATGTCAGGCCGCTCTTCCATCTTTCGCTGGTCCCAGGCTCCGCCCGTGACGGCGTTTCCGGTACAGCAGACGTTGCCGCCATACGACGGCACAGGATTCATCGGGTCGTACGTAAAACTGTCAGGTGCGTCGACTGCGGGCTGCGTTGCGGTTAGCATTCCATCGCCGGTCAATGTATTTGCCTTGCCGCCGCTCGACAGGTAAAACTTCATTGACTCGGCACCTTTTGGCGGCCACTGGTCTGACGACTGCCATTTGTTCATGCCCATTGTGTAGTACTGGACCTTTGGCATTTTGAGAACGTCGTTATTCTCGCCCTTCAGAAAATGATCGAACCAGTCATAGGTCATTTTGCTGTAATCAAGCCGAGCGTCACCCATGTGACGCTCGCCGACGACAGTGTCCTCGGTCGCCCGGGTGTAGCTGCAATGAAGCGTCGGTGCAATAACGGCGTACTGTTTATCCGCGATTTCGGGGCTCGCCGTTTTGCGAACGTCATTGTAGGTCGCAAGATTTGGCCCCACAGAGACGTCGTACCACGACATGAACCAAAACCCGGGGATGTTGATCTTCAGGTTGTCGTGAAACAGGCCGCCCTTGTACCATGCCGGATCGTTCGGAGCGCGTTTGATCATCGCCCCGCCGGTCGGAACGGGCATTTCGTCCGCAAAGATACCACGCGGGCCGTCGACGGCCTTGATAATGTCCATCTCGGGCAAATGTCGCAGTGCCTTTGCCCAGTCAACCGCCGGAGCCTGTTGTGCCAGATCGAAAGATTTCGAAGCCCTGATCATGTCCTCCTGGGTAGATCCCGCCGGCATCATCGGCCTCACCTGGTTTTGCTCGCCGTATAGCCAGGCGATAAAAAGCATTTGGACAGCTCCGCCCCGGTACCAGTTTCCCTGCTCATAGTATGGCCCGACGCGCCCGACACCGGCTCCGAAGCCCTGTGCGATCATAGTTGTAAACGCCGGATTGCCGCGTGCGGCGACGCCCATCTGCCATTCGGCTGTCGACGAACAGCCGATCGTTCCGACCTTACCGTTCGACCACGGTTGCTTAGCCATTTCCGTAATGGCATCGTCACCGTCAGTTGTCGGCGGCCCGAGGATGTCGTAATTGCCCTCAGAGAAAAAATGGCCGCGCTCATTCATCACAACGTAGGCGTACCCGCGTTTGACGGCATCAAGAATAGTTGTCATGTCACGCGGAGCACCGAGCCTGACATCCCAAAAATTGAAGTTGTAAGGAGTTCGCGAAAAGATGATCGGGTATTGCTTCGTGTTGTCCTTAGGCCGATAGACATCCGCAGCCATACGCTTGCCATCACGCATCGGAACCATTACTTTGCGGAAGATCGTCGCAACCGATTCGAGCTCGGCCTCGACGGCGTTTCGCTTTGCGATGGTCTCAGCGTCGGTCGTTGTGCGGTTTTGCGCAAAAACGCCCGGTATCAGTAATACCGAGATGGCCGTCGCCAGAATAAGTTTCCCAATAGGAATTCTTCTCATAACGTTTGCTCCTGTATAAGACGGCAACAAAATTTGTCGTCAGTTAAATTAAGTGATCGCTCCGCCGTCGACAATAACGACCTCGCCGCTCATAAAGCTGTTGCGGTCGCTGGTCATAAAGGCGGCGTACTCGGCTAGCTCTTCGGGGCGGCCGAGGCGGCCCTTTGAAACCCAGAAATCGTGCATTTGCAGCAGGCGTTCGGGCAGCGTATGGGCAAGGTCTGTGTCGAAGATACCAGCGGCGATCGCATTGACCGTCACGCCAAAGTTTGCGGCTTCGCGGGCCAGGCATTTGGTAAATCCGATCATCGCCGCCTTTGACGTGGCGTAATGGACCGAGGTCGGCAGGCTACGGATCGCGCCGACCGACGTGATATTGAGGATCGAGCCTTCGCGGGCACGGATCATCTGTTTGTAAAACGGCTTGGTCACCGCGAACAGGCTGCCAACATTTGTGTCAACGACCCAATCCCAACTCTTGTCTGTCGTCGTCGCGAAGTTGTCGCCTTTATTGACAGCGGCATTATTCACCAAAACGTTGATCGGCCCCCACGCCTCTTTTATTTCGCGGGCGACATGTTTCATGCCGTATCGGTCGGTGACCGAGACCTTAAATCCGAGAGCCCTGCATCCGTGGGCCTCGATCTTTGCTTTGACTTCCTCGGCAAGATCGTCGCGGGAATGATAATTGAAAGCAACGTCAGCCCCCTCGCGGGCGAAAACATCACAAATAGCGGCACCGATGCCTCGCGTTCCGCCTGACACGAACGCACGTTTTCCTTCTAGTAAAAGAGCCAAATGATTTTTCCTCGTTGAAACTTATCCAAAGAATAAAGGTTAATCAAATCCGACCGAAAAGTGAAATCGCGCGGATATGTACTCTTGACCAATGGATGAGTTAGGATACCGGTGCTGCGGCGGCCTGAGCTTTCGGCCAGAGGGCATTGATCTCTTGAATAATATATTCGGTCGAGTTGGGCATCGTCATGCCGATGGTTGCGGCTTTCATACGCGAATAATCGCCATTATCGTTTATAAGATTCTGAATAGTCGGCACTATATCGATCGACCGTTTGAGCAGAATGCCCGCCCCACGGCGTTCGATCAGGGCCGACGTTCCCGCCTCCTGCGGCATCGGCGGTGTTGTCGCATCGGCAATGATAGGGAGGCGGCAGGCCAAGGCTTCAAATGTGGTCAGGCCGCCCAGTTTTGAGATCATGACATTGGCCGACTGCATTACTTTCTCAATCTCATCCGAATAACCTATGACCTTGATGGGGAATTTTGCCGTCTTGGCCAATCGCTCGGCCTCGAGCCGAAGCTCCTCGTTCTTGCCGGCGAGAAAGATCGCCTGAACGTCCAATTCGCCGCGAACGAATTCCCTGAAGATCTTCGGAATATTGCCGCCGCCGATCCATCCTGCGTTCACAAAAACTGTAAATTTGTCGGGATCGAGCCCGTAAATTCTGCGGGCGTTCTGGGCATCGTGTTCGTTAACCTCGTGAAATTTTGGATTGACCGGCATACCCGAGATCTTGATCTTCTCAGGCGAGATGCCGTAGTCAACAAGTTGTCGCTCAGCGTCTTCATTTGCTACCAGATACAGTGAGACATCGTCGCATGCCCAGCCTTTCCAAAACCCGTAACATGGGTCTGTTACAACAGTTACAAGCGGAACCTTATCTATAAGATTAAGCTCCTTAAGGATGCGGGCAAAGATATGCTGCGTCAACGGATGAACACTCACGACAATGTGCGGACACCATTTTTCAAACGATTCCTTGCAAAATCCGATGCAGCGCTTCATGAAAAATTCGCGTGTCTCGGGCCGTACCTTATTAATCGCCCAATAGAGATACTTCATCCAGTGCTGCTTGTTCTGAAGCACCCAGTTGTAAAGATTTACGAGCTTGTCGGTGACGTGATGTGACTCTTCGACCGCCTTTATAGTACGAACCGCTGCCGATTCGCCCTTCCAAAATTTCTCAAGCCCGTCGGCGATGGTCTTCGCCGCCGAACGATGCCCACCGCCGGTGTCGGATGAGATTATGAGAATTTTTGGAGTATTTGGCTGCACGTTTCAGATTTCGACTTGGTTTGGAAATTCGGGAAAAAGGATAGAGTTTTTGAGCGGGCCATCAGAATTGTAAAAAGTGATGTTGCCGTAGTTGTCACAGAACCAAAATTCTATTGCACCCTGCTGAAAATACAACTTGCGTTTCTCAACCATTTCACCTTGGGTGTTGCTCATCGACGCGACCTCGACACAAAGCTCAGGGGCAATCAGAGCTTCGGTTTTACCCTTTTGACTCTTCCACAGTTCGTCGGAAAACCAAGCAACATCCGCCACCTTCGTTCCCTTTTTGGTCCAAACGGCGCATTCGACAAGGATTCGACCCATGTCAGGGAGCAAAGCTCTTAATCTATTAACAATCTCGCCCTGATATGCTGAATGACTAAGTTTTACCGGATTCATAACGATCTGCCCCCACTCGTTTAACTCAATCTTAAACGGGAGGTTCTGTAAATTTGGGTTTTCCGTAACTTCTTTCCAGTCCATATTTTTACGCTTTCAGAGCAATTTCCCTCGCCGCCGCAAAGCCCATTTCCTTCGCGGCCTTTTTCATCTGACCTTCGAGTCGCTTGATCTTGATCAGGTGCGTCGGATTCAGCGGCAGCGACGGATAGAAGCAGTTCGATTCGTGCGTGCAGTAACATCCGGCACCGGCCTCTTTTCGGCGGGCCGCCATCATGTCCGTTTTCCATGCAGCCTGGAAATCCCAGTCGTAATCGCGGAGATTGAGCACGTCCGATTTGTTCTCGCACGACGACAAAGCGCCATTGTCATAGATAACCGCACCGGCGCTGCCCGCGTAGCATTTGAGCTGCGCCTTGTTCTCTTCCTTAGTCTTGGCGATGATCTCGTGCATGTAGATGTCGACCGCAGCCTTAAACACACCAGATTTTCCGCCGTAGCTGTTCTTGAGCGCGGCGTTCTTGGTGTCGTCGAGTATCATATTGGCGAGCTGGCTGTAACGCTTATGGTCAAACTGCAATTCGATCGGATCGGCCGACGGCGGGCGAATGTAGTTGATATTCACCTTGTCGGGCTTGAGGTCGTGCTTGAGGAAATCATACCAGTCGAATATCGTGTCCTCGTTCGAATGCATGACACACGTACAAGTCTGGATATCCAGCCGTGGAAACTGCTCAGCCTTCATCTGCTGAAGGGTACGGGCCGTGTGGATCGCCTTGTCCCAGCTTCCCTCTTTGCCGCGAATCTTTTCGTGAGCTTCTTTCATCCCGTCAATGCCGAGAGCGACCGTCACGTTAAGGTTCGGACATTCCTGCAATATTCGCGTCACGTCCGGGAAAATACGCGGATGTATCTGTCCATTGGACATTAGGTAAACCGAATCGAGCTTGTTGTTTTCGTAAAACGCCCGGACGATCTCCGGCAGGTCTTTTCGAGTAAAAGGCTCGCCACCCGCGAGCACCAGCACTCCGAGATTACCGCCGAGGGTTTCCGAGATCTTTGCTATCTCATCGGCCTTCATTTGCAATTTTTTACGGGGCCTGTCGTCCAGTTCCTCGGTGAAAAAGCAGTGGGTACACCGCATGTCGCAGACGCTCGTCACCAGAATGTTCAAAAATACCGGCGAGATCGGCCTGCCGACCATTATGCTCGCATATCGCTTAAAAATCTCTTTTGTCGCAAAATCCATTTGATCCCTCTAACTATTCACCGACTATTAGATGCAGACGCATGACTCCATCGTCTAATTTATCTTATTCTAAGCGCTTAGGGCAACCACGATACCAGCGGTACCATTTAACGATCGGCCCGATCCTTTTCGGTTTTTCGCCCTTGCCAGGCAGTTCCAAATTCCCTACTGTGTATAGGTCGAAAATATAAAGAACAAAAGGAAAGTTAGAAAAAGTAAAATATGATGAAAAATAAATTGATTTTAACACTGGTGCTTTCTGGCATTTGTTTAGTTTCTACAAATGCAATGTCTTTCGACCTTCCTGTCGAATGTAAACAGCTATTAGACAAAAACTATTCCGGCTGGAAGATGGCTACGGTAAGTAAAGGCGTTTCCGACTATTTTTTGAAAGAAAAAATAGCTGATGCTCCCAATTTAGTAAAAGGCGACTGGAACGGCGACGGCAGCTCAGATTACGCCGTATTGATTGAATACGGCAGTCAGAAAGTTGATGGAAAATCGATGCCGATGTCCTGGACGATAGCCTTTATCAAAAATGCGACAGGCTACAGTTCCTATAAACTTCAGGGCGGCGATTATATTCAAACGGTTAAGAAAGGTAAAAGGGATTTCGATCACGACAAGAAAAAATCCTTTACCTATAAAACCGACGCAATTCTATCCGCAATTTGGGAGAAATCGGGTACCTCATATGTTTGGGAAAAAGGAAAATTCAAATCGATCATAACCAGCGATTAGTAGTTTGTTGTGAACTCAGTTCGGTCACGAAATAGTCGGCATACGTCCGGCTATTTTCTTTTTCTATCTACTATTTTGTCCTTTTCAAAAAGTCATTTTTTTCCAGAACACTCGTGGCAATTCCCGCGATGGGTTAGAATCTAGCTATGTTCCGCCGGATTTATCTTGACAGCAGCGCAACGACGCCGGTCGACCCGGCGGTCGTTGAGGCGATGCTCCCCTATTTAACGGGAAAATTCGGCAACGCGTCCAGCATTCATTTCTTTGGGCAAGAGGCTCGTGCGGCGGTTGATAAGGCAAGGCATCAGGTCGCTGCCCTAATTAACGCCCGTCCAAACGAGATCGTCTTCACATCCGGCGGCACCGAAGCGAACAATCTTGCCATACGCGGCCTGCTCGAACGGAACGCGGACACTCTTGTCCGCAATTCGATCGGAGGTGCGGACAAGAGTGTCCGCGTTCCTCACATTATCACCTCGGCCATCGAGCATTCGGCCGTCCTAAATGTTTGCGAAGACCTTGAAAAATCTGGTTACGAAGTGACCTACTTGCCGGTTTATGAAAACGGCATCATCAAAATTGAGGATGTAAAAGAAGCGA
>JANYIL010000216.1 GCA_025362075.1 Chloracidobacterium sp. | reverse complement strand
TCGTCGTCCTCGCTCTTGCCCGGCTTGCAGTCGGCGAAGCGCGTGACCAGCGCCGGGACCGGCGAAGCGGGGCTCGCGTCTGCGGCCATGGAATCAAGCTAGCACGGGTGATAGGCTGCCCGACCGTGAAGCCAACCGTTCCGGCCCGTCACAAGCAGTGGGCCAAGGCCCTGCGCGACATGATCCCGGGGGACGTGCGCGTCACCGCGTATCTCGACGAGACCGCGACGCAGCGCGACATCACGAACTTTTCAATTACCGAAAGCCGATCTTCCCGCTCCGAGGCTAACCGGACGCGGCTGACGTTCGGTTTCGTCAACGATTTTGGACAGTTCAAACTTGGTGGATTTTTCCGCCGCAGCTTTAACCATGGCGGGAGTTTTGACAATTTTCACACAATCAATGACGCACCGGTCCAAAATGATTTCTTGCGGGCGTCGAGCGATTCCTCCGAGGTCGGTTTTAAGGCCCGTTGGTCGCTGTCGCGGCGTGTCTATATCGGCATGGAAGGCGGCTGGCTGCTTGCACACCGGTTCGAAGACATTCATCGTTCCGCTATTGTCGATTCAAATGAGAATACGACGACGCGGCGGACGACCGTTGGTGTCGGCCTCGGTTTGATACTGAGCCCGCGGACGATCTTGAGTTTCGACGTGGCCGGCGGCCTTATCCGTTCGGCGGGCGACCGAACCGAAAACGCGACAACCAAACTTCTGGAAAGCAAGCTCGGCCACACGGACTATCTCTCGTTTCACGTCGCTCTCCAAAAAGACCTGTGGAGCAAACTCTTTGCCAGCACATCTTTGATGTCGATCGGCAAATTGCGGACGAATGATCTACAGCTGTATCCTGACCGGTTCGGCCACGTCCTCGACCGGGCCGGTGTATTTGCTCCTTCAGGCCGCAGCAGCGACTTGTTTGCGAATTTTTATTCGAATTACGGGTTAGGTTGGCGGTTTAAGCCTAACTTTATGTTCGAATACATATTCTCGACCGACTACGGCGAAACGGCCTCGCGCCAGTCTCTGCTTTTACGTTATAACTTCGACATCCGGCGTCGATAGTCAGCATATTTCGCGCTGTGACATTTTGCCGCCCCGATTAATCGCGAAGGCGGCGCATTGCCCCTGATTTTCCCTTCAAATAGCCTGTAAATTACTGAATAATCACGGTTTCTTAACGGCACGAGGTTTGCCATAATATTAAGAACAAGGTCAGGGTGAATTGCGCCGTCAGGTCATCGCCCCGGCAGTCTACGTTTTATGCAAAAAAAGTTAATGTTCAGAAACGCGTTGCGGCAGCTGCGGCACGGTTTTAACCGGCCATTCATGGTCATGTTTGAAACCACGCTGCACTGCAACATGAAATGCGGCTACTGCGCGATCTGGCAAAATCAGCAGCCCGAGGACCGGGCGGTACGCGACCGTGTTTTCAAGCGAATGGACGAGGCCGCCGATATGGGCGTTTTTGCGTGGAGCATGTCCGGCGGTGAGCCGCTGATGAACCCCAACGTCCCGGAATATATCGAGTATGCGGCTAAAAAAGGCTTTTTTACCTCGATGCCGACCAACGGCCTGGCTCTCAAGAAATACGCCGAGTCGTGCGTAAAACTCGACCAGCTCGAGGTTTCTATCGACACGCTCGACCGCGAAAAATTTAACCAGCGGCGGGGCATCGACGGGCTGCCGACGATTCTGGCGGCGCTCGATTACATCGCGGAAAATAAGCTCGAACACAACCTCATCCAGATCAACGCCGCCGTCGACGAGACAAATCTCGAAGACCTCGAACCGCTGGCCGAATACTGCACGGAACGCGGCTTTTTGCTGCACACCGAGGCTGTCCACAACGTCGTCCGCACCACATTTGAGACCGAGAATGTTGAGATGGAACAAGCGGCCCTCGACAAGGTTGCCGATTATGTACTGGACCTCAAGAAAAGGTTCAAGTGCGTCAGGTTTTACACCGACTATTACAAATTTTACCGGGACGGCGGCTTTACGAAAAAATTCCCGTGCCGTTCGGC
>JANYIL010000207.1 GCA_025362075.1 Chloracidobacterium sp. | reverse complement strand
CGAATAATCAGCAGCCAGGCGCCCTCTCACCGGCCGCTCGTTTCCGGTTTTTGTCGGAAGAGGGTGCGGCTGTGATCGTTGACGGAGCGCGCGGTGACGGCGGAACGATCTTTGTCTCGCAGGCAACAGCCGTTCAACCGGCCCCCGCCCCCGGTGCGGCCGCCCCGCCCCCAGGTGCTCCGGGAGCTGCTCCGGGCCCGCGTTACTATGAAAAAGGCGCGAATGTGCCAATCCAGTTTAGCGCCGCCGCCGAACACTTTAACCGCGTTGCCCGTATGGTTGATGCGGGTGAAAAGATAACGATGACCGTTGATCTCGCTGTGGAATTTCAGGATACCGACACAAACGGCTACAACACGATCGCCGAGATCCCAGGCACCGACAAGGCCGATGAGATCGTTATGCTCGGCGGCCACCTCGACTCATGGCAGTCAGGAACCGGAGCGACCGATAACGGCGCCGGATGCGCCGTTATGATGGAAGCGGTACGCATCCTAAAGACATTAGGATTGCAGCCGCGACGGACGATCCGCATCGCTCTGTGGACCGGCGAAGAGCAGGGTTTGCTAGGGTCCAGGGCGTACGTAAAACAGCATTTTGGCTATCTTGGCGATGGTACGACGCCGGCATTCGGCGGCGGTGGTGGAGGCGGCGGAGCGAATCGTCCACTTCAGAAACTTACCAAACTGCCGGAATATGACAAGCTCTCGGCCTACTTCAATATCGACAACGGCACGGGCAAGATCCGCGGCATTTATGAGCAGGGCAACGACAACGTACGCCCTATCTTTAGCCAATGGTTTAACGCGTTTCGGGATCCAAAATGGTACGACGCCGCCAAATACGAAAAAGATAAGCTCGATATGAGCGCTAACACCATCTCGGTTGCGAATACCGGCGGTACCGACCATCAGAGCTTTGACGCGATCGGCCTGCCCGGTTTTCAGTTCATCCAGGACGAGATCGAGTACAACCAGCGTACGCACCACTCAAATATGGACGTTTTCGACCGCATCCAGGGCGACGACATGAAGCAGATGGCGATCATCCTCGCGACCTTTGTTTATCAGACAGCGATGATGGACGACAAGATGCCGAAAAAGAACAACGCCCCGCAATAACGCGGCGGAGCACACGGACCGCCCGTGCCAGCCAAGAGCAATTTTGGTTGGCATGGGCGGGTTTTTGTTTTCAAAAACCGCAATTTGAGTTAGACTTCTTTTCAGTCCAAACAATTTAAACCTATGAATAATAGCGACTTTTACCCGAGTGCGATAAATGCCGGCGACTGCGTCAGCAACGCGTGGAATCTGGTCAAGCAAAATTACGGCATGTATCTGGGAATTGCCCTGATCGCGATGATCCTGTCCGGGTGCATCCCGTGCGTCAGCCTGTTTCTCGTTGGGCCGATACTTGGCGGGGTCTATTATGTCGTCCTGCGCGAGATGAATGGCGAGCCGGTCGAGTTTGGGATGATGTTTAAGGGATTTGAGAAATTTGTGCCGCTAATGGTTATCGGGCTGGTGCAGGCGATACCCGAGATCATCGGCCAGATCCTGCGCATTGTTGTGCAGGTTGGGAACTTCGGGTTATCGAACGGGAAAGGTAAGGATTTTGATTTTTTTGCACCAAATGGCCCGGAATTGCTTGCCAGCGGCGCCTTGATCGTGATCGCCATCGTGGCGTTCGTCCTGATCATTTTTGGTGTTGCGTGGCGAGTCTTGCTGTTCTTTGCGATCCCGCTCGCGATGGAGCGCGACCTCAATGCCGTCGACGCGATTAAACTAAGCGCGAGGGCCGCGATGTCTAATGTTGGCGGGTTGATCGTGCTCTTTATTTTTGAATTCCTGATCGCCTTGCTCGGCATTCTGGCTCTCTGCATCGGTATATTCTTTGTTATCCCGATACTCTATGCGGCAAATGCATTTGCCTACCGGCAGGTGTTCCCGCTGATCCAGCAAAATTTCAATATGATGCCGCCGCCGCCAAACATGTATGGCGGAGGCTACGGCGAGGGACTATAGGTGGAGACCCATTGTATGAAAAACTCACGCAATCTGTTCATCGTTTTCCCGCTCGTGATCTTTGTCATATTGGGTTGCGGCAGCATCAAGAACCTGATGCCTAAAAAGGGCCAGTACTTCGATGGCGACAATGCGCAAAACGCCGCCAAAGCGATCAGGGACAAGGTTGGGAAGCCGCTCAAGGTCATCGAGATATTTATCGATGAGAACGAATTCCGCGTGCAGGCACAGGACCCGGACAAACCCAAAAACGTTGACGAGTATAAGTACGTGGCCGGTTTTGTGAGCGGGCCGACACCGGTACAGCTCAACGCGATGAATAACGATGTTGAGAAAAGCTCTTTCCCGTTCGATGAGATCGACTTTTCGGCAATTCCAAAATTTACAAAAGAGGCTATCGACCGCGCCGGCATCGAAGGTGGCAAGATCTATCGGCTGACATTTCAGCGGGAATTTGCTCTTACGGACAACACCGCCGGTGCTTTGGGCAACGCTCGCTGGCACATCGAAATTAACGGTGCTCGCGAAAACGTGACCGCCGTGGCCGACCAAAAAGGTCAGCTGCTCGGCGTCGACGTGTCGCGAACGGCCAAGGCTAAGGACTACACGATCTTTTCAAAGGACGAATTGAAAAAAGCGCAGGACGCTTTGACCAAACATCTTGCCGGCCGGTCCCAGATCGTCGAGATCGTTATGTACGACAAATACCTGATCTGTAAGGTTCCGAATGTCGAAAACCCAAAGGTCGGCGACGAATACAAATTTGACATCAATGGACTGTCCAAAACGGGCCTTATTAAAACTCCGATCATGAGTATTCCCGGCAACGAAAATTTTGCATTTGCAGACATTGACCTGACAAAGGCAGCCGACTTTCTGCAAAAAGTGAAGGCGCGTGTTGAAATGCCAAATGCCAGTGTCGGCAGTTTCAGCATTCGCCGCCGCAAATCGCCGTTTAATAATAAAGGGGCGAGAACGCTGTGGACCATTAGCCTCAAAGACGGGGTCAAGGACGGCATGGTTGAGTATGACAACGACGGCAACGAAGTGTCCGTGCGTAAAAATGGCGAAAAGATCTTCGAGGAGAAATGATCAGAGCGACAGCTGCATAAATAGAACGCCGTCGTTGGGGTTGTCGTAATATGGCGGAATTGGTGAAAAGCCGAGAGATTCGTAGAGGCTCACAGCTTTTCCCATTTTTGGCGGGTGAGTATCGAGTCTCATCCTGGTATAGCCGATCTCGCGGGCCTCGGCGATAAGGCGTTCGATCAGGGTGATGCCGATCTTTTGTCCGCGAAATTCGTCCCGCACGTAGAGCCGCTTCATCTCGCAAATTTCGTCTTCGAGTTTTCTGAGGACGATACAGCCCGCGAGTCGCCCGCCGCTGTAAGCAAGAAGCAGCCGCCCGTCAGGCCTGGCATACTTACCCGGCAAGCTCCGCAACTCTTCTTCAAAGCCCTGAAAACAAAGTTCGAGATCCAGCGAGGTTTCGTATTCGCGGAACAGCTTGCCGACTTCTGCGAGATCGTTATCAGTTTCGGCGTTGATGATTTTCAGCATCTACCATGATTTTTTAACGCAAAGGCACCAAGTTGCAAAGACGCAAAGATGATTTTGCCTAATTCTCTTTGCGCTTTGCGTTCTTTGCGGCTTTGCATTGAAAATAGTCTTTTAAATATGGAAACTGCAGTGGAGAAATACAAGGTCGCGGATGAGCCGTTTTATCTGCCCGTTGGAAACGAGGTCGAGTTGTTCGAGGCGGCGTATGCCGCAAAGCTGCCGGCGATGCTCAAGGGGCCAACGGGTTGCGGTAAGACGCGCTTTGTCGAGTACATGGCCCACCGCATGGACCGACCGCTCATTACCGTCGCCTGTCACGAGGATCTCTCATCGACTGATCTCGTCGGCCGCTTTCTGCTCGAGGGCGAAGAAACCGTCTGGCACGACGGGCCACTGACCGCCGCCGTCCGGGCCGGGGCGATCTGCTATCTCGACGAGGTCGTCGAGGCCCGCAAGGACACGGTTGTTATCATCCACCCGCTGACCGACGACCGCCGCCGGCTGCCGATCGAGAAACGCGGCACGGTGATCGAGGCTCCGCCCGAATTCATGCTGGTCGTCTCGTACAATCCCGGCTACCAGTCCGTTCTGAAGGATCTGAAGCAATCCACGAGGCAGCGATTTATCGCGATGGAGTTCGATTACCCTGCCCCCGAGGCCGAGGCCAAGATCGTCGCCAAAGAGGGCGGCATCGACCTAGCGACTGCCGCCGACCTAGTCAAGATCGGTCAAAAAGTAAGAAACCTACGCGGCCACGGCCTCGAAGAAGGCGTCTCGACCCGCCTCTTGATATACGCCGCTCAACTGATCGCCAAGGGTATCTCACCCATCGCCGCCGCCGAGGTCGCAATTTGCTCGCCGATCACCGACGACCGCGAGCTGCAGCGAAGCATCCGCGAGATCGTGACGACAATTATCTAACCCGTTGAATCTCAAAAACTATGATAAAATAAGGGATAAGTGGCAGATACGACAACAAAATATATCGATGAGAAAGGCCGGTTGGTAATGACTCGCAAGGGAAAGTTGAGCGACGGGGACGACCGCTCTTTCGATATAGAATTCTGGCAGAGCCTAACCGACGACCAGCGAATGACCGCGATGTGGGAGTTGGTCGAAACTGCCCACGCGATGAAAGGTGGCGATCCAAATGAACTCAGACTTCAACGAACTGTTGCGAGCCTTAAACGACGTCGGGGCTGAATACCTCGTAGTCGGCGGTTATGCGGTCGGCAAGCACACCGAGCCGAGATACACCAAAGATCTAGATGTCTGGGTAAACAACTCCGAAAAAAACGCAGTCAGGGTTTTAGAAGCACTCAAAGCATACGGTGCACCGATATCTGACCTATCCCTTGATGACCTAACAGCCGACGATATGTTTTATCAGATCGGTGTTGAACCGCTCCGAATCGACATCATTGCCGCTCTCGCCGAAATGGATTTTAACGAATGCTGGAGAAGGCGAGTCGTTGCCGAAGTGGACAACATTTCGGTGAATTTCATTTCGATCCCGGACCTTATCACGAACAAGGAGATGACCGGAAGACCAATGGACCTCGTTGATGCAAAGAATCTCCGCAAAAAGCTGGAACTTGACGGCACGGCCCTCAATCCGAATCATTAGTAGGGAGCTTTACTGGACGACAAATCAGACTATAAAAGCTGAGCACTTATTACTGCCGCCTAACCACTGAAGAAACATATCTTATTCAGAGGATAGTGGGTAGTTTCAAGGTAAGTAGTATTCCCCCATTAAGAGTTAACATCAATTTAACAGCTAATTCACTCCGTATTAACCTCGCGCCTTTATTCTTCTCTTTGCTAACCGGAAATTTAACAAATTGAGGAACCAAGGCGGGGCGCTTTTACAGCTATTGCTGTATAGGGCCTCCGCTTTTCTTACGAAAAAACAGTTTCTACAGGAGTGATAATGAAAACGAATTTTACCGCGTCGAATTTTACCGCGATACTTATATTAATATTTTCTTTTTTGAGCGTCTCGGCCCAGTCCGATCAGGGACGTATCGCTGGGATCGTGACCGACGCAAATGGCGCGGGAGTTTCAGGTGCCAAGGTCATCATCAAAAATGACAAGACCGGCGAGGAGCGAACCGCAACGTCGGATAAGGAAGGAGCGTTTCAGGTTGTAGCGTTGAATCCTACGACTTACACGGTTACTGCGAGTGCTGATAACTTTGACGTTGGCACTCAGAAAGGTGTCGAACTCCTTGTCGGACAGCTGGCGACCGTCGTCATTTCGCTTCATCCAAAAGGCGTGGCGGCTAACGTCGATATTGTGGCCGGTGACGATACAGCCATTAACACGGCCTCAGCCAGCCAGGCAGTTAACGTCACACCGCGTGAGGTGGAAGCACTGCCCCTCAATGGCCGCCAGCTTTCGCAGCTCTATCTCCAGGCACCGGGAGCGACGAATAGTGGTTCCGGCACCTTCGGCGATATTCGGTTTAATGCCCGGGCCACCGAACAAAACATAGTTCGTTACGATGGCATCGAAGGTACGGCGGTCATCGACGCCAATCCGGGAACGCTGAACGCCCAGATTGCGTCCCCATTTCGTCTACAGTCGAGCCTTGAAAACGTACAGGAATTCAAGGTTGATTCCAGCAATTATCCGGCGGAATTAGGAACCGGAACGGGCGGACAGATAAGCATCGTTACAAAGTCCGGCGGAAATCAGTTTCACGGCTCAGCCTTCGAGTATTTCCGCAATAATGCGCTCGACTCGGCCAACTTTTTCGACAATATTATTGGAATAAAATCGTCGCTTCGCCTTAATCAGTTTGGCGGTTCGCTTGGCGGCCCGTTTATTAAGAACAAATTATTCTTTTTTGGCAGCTACGAGGGCTATCGTTTAGGAGCCGGCATCAACGCGATTGAGGCGGTACCCGGTGACGTCGCTCGTATATGCGCCCCTCCACTCGGAACGGGTACTGCGGCATGTCAGGAATCTCCAGGTGTGACGTCGCGAACGATTGCGGCTCTACCCGCTTTTCGCGACCCGCGAGCTGTGATTATCGCTCGCGGAACCGGAACGAATCTGTTTGATGTTGCTCAATTGTCGGCAAATCAAAAAGTTAAAGAAAGTGCCTATTCGCTCCGTGTAGATTATTCGCCGACCCAAAAGGACAGAATTTATTTCCGTGCGTTTCGTGATAACGGAAACAATACTCAGCCGGAGGGTGTGTCTGGTAGAAACCTGGTCTTTGTCGCAAATCCGCAAAATGCGGTCGCAAGTTGGCAGCGGGTGATCAATCCAAATCTCATCAATGAGGTAAAGATTGGTTACAACAGCGCATTTACCAGGACAAACGGAGTGGCCCGGTCAATCGCTGGTATCGACCTTTCTGCGGCAGCAATCAATATTTCGGGTAACACGGCAAACTTTAACATTCCCGGACAGGGAACCTCAGCCGGAACGTCGAATCCAGGCGGTTTGATTCGTGCCAATAGCGCGGCGAACGGCCGTGGACAACCTTATACGGCATATTCACTATCATTTATCGACAATCTTACCTACATTAGTGGTAACCACAGTATGAAATTCGGCATGGAGTTTCGTCCGAGCCGTCTCTATACAGACCGTAATGGCGGTTCGACGTTTGTTTTTAATAGTCTTACGGATTTTCTCGCTAACAATCTTGCTTCAGTTCAGTATCAGGGCGACCTCAGTGATCCGAGTCCGTTCAATAACGGCATTACCGGAAATCGCCAGGCAAAGCAGGAATACTACATCGGGTTTGCTCAAGACGAATGGAAGATTCGCCCAAATCTGACGCTAAATTTTGGATTGCGTTATGAGTATTACACTCCTCTGCGGGAGGCCCGCGATGGCCAGGTGCTTTTCGACACCACAAATGGGGTAGTAAAACCCTCAAACTTGGCGGCGTTCAAGACCGATAAAAAAGCCTTTGGTCCGCGTGTCGGTCTTACATGGTCACCAAATCCCGGGGGTACCGGATTTTTCGGTGGCGGCAAAACGCTATTTCGCAGCGGCGGCGGCGTCTATTACGGGCCCGGACAGGTCGAGGACCAGATTCAGCCGATTGAAAGCGATCGTATCAACGCTACTCAGACGGGAAGCTCTACAGTTCGGTTCGATCCTAACATCGCCGGTTTTGTTAGTACCCTTAGGACGAATTTTATTAACAATCCCAATAATCGTCAGTACCAGCCCCGTGCTTATACATCGGAATACATCGTTCCGGAGAAAGTATACAACTATACATTCTCGTGGCAGCAGGAACTTCCGTACAAAGTGACGGCAACTGTCGCATACGTCGGAGCACAAGGAAGAAATCTATTCCTGCGTGGCCTGACAAACACCCTGCGCGGCGGAAACGTCACGATCCTTGACGGTACGGCCTACCCGACGACTGCCGGTGTGGTCAACAGGACAAATGCAGCCGGACAGGTTGTCGGTGTAACCACAATTCGCGTATTTGATATCCTTAATGCGGCCGCTACGTCGGCTTGCGGAGCTTCGGCGGCAAACGCTATCTGCAAACCTTTTGCCGAGATCGACACGAAAACAAGCGGCGCTACCGACTCATACAACTCTTTCCAACTCTCGTTATCGCGTAGAATTTCGACAGGACTAACGCTGAATGCACAATATGCGTTGTCAAAGAGTTTTGGATTGAGCTCAGGTTCGAACGAGGCTCGAACGGCTGCCCAGCCGATTGGCGGCACGGCACGTCCGTCCGGCGATGTTAATAACTACGAGGCTGACCGCAGCTACAATAGTTTTGACGTACGCAACACTTTTAACCTCAGTGCGGTTTATGATCTGCCGGTAGGTAACGGCAGAAAGTTTAATTTCGGCTCGACAGGAAACGCAATTCTCGGCGACTGGGAGATCGGCACTATCATCAATGCACGAAGCGGACTACCAATTGATATAACGATAACCCGTCCCGATACGGTTGCGGTCTGCGGCCTTGCGGCGGGCTGCGTTCTGAACAATAGCGATACATCTACTACGACCGTGGCGAGTGGCTTTACAATCAACGTTCCAACGATCAGTACGGCAAGGCCCCTTCCGATAGGTTTTACGGCAGTGCAAAACGCTCCCGGCGGCGGTTCGTCGCGTCAAACCCGGCGTCCCAATTTAATAGCGGGTGTTTCACCCTATTTGAACAATGATCGAAATTTCCTAAATCCCGCAGCCTTCACCGCTCCGGCCGCAGGAACATTCGGCAACCTTCCGCGCAACGCTCTGAAGGGTCAGCCGTTCCGTCAGGTCGATCTGATCTTAAAAAAGCGTTTTCGATTTAGCGAACGATACAATCTGGAGTTTCGAACCGAGGTCTTCAACATCCTTAACCAGACCAATTTCGGCGATCCGGCCTCAACGCTGGCCAGCCCATTGCCCAGCCTGACGTTTAGCACAACGGCGAACGGCGGTGCGGGCGGCTTCGTATTAGGTTCCGGAGCCCAACCGGGCGAGGCATTTACTCAGCCGCGAGCAGGGTCGACATTCGGACTTCTCCGCACCACTGTCGAACGGGTAGTAGGTTTGGGAACTAATCGCCAGATCCAATTTGCTCTTCGGTTTAACTTTTAACCAGCATACTAGAGTCGTTGTCAGTCTAAGAAGCGGCTGGCGAACCGGTTCTCGCGAAAGATCAAGCGAGTATTGATGGAGGACAAGGTGGCACGGCGACCGGCGATGACAATGTGGAATCGAGGCCGATCTATTTCGTCGGAGCATCCGACACGCTGAAGAAATCGCCGGTTCCGTCGTTGGTCCTGAGCAGCTTCATTACATCGTCAAAGCCGAAAGGCCGGGCTCCGCGGCGGCCAAACACGGCTATCTGGTTGCCGCTCTCGTCAGCCGCACGATCTCGGTCGAGTCCCTTCGAGATATTGAGGGCCTCGCCCTTGGTCTTGAACGACGCGATCAATTTCGGCTCCGGCCGCGGACTAAATCCAGCGTAATTTGGCATAGTCTCGGGGTCGGTAAGTTGCAATATTTTCAACCCATTTTTACCATCGGCGACATAGGCGTAGAGGCTCGCGTTGGTCATCGCCACCTTTACCGCGTGGGCGTCATTCAGCTTGCCCTCGGCATTAAATGTCTGGTCAAGCTTCGGCTGCTCGGGCTTTTCGACATCTATGATGGCGACACCGTCTTCGCCATTCGCGACATAGGCGTAGGTGCGGGCAACGTAGACATCGCTCGCGTGTTTTAGGGCAATGGCCGCTCCATCGACAAGGTGGGCATCTCCCTTGGTTTGGAGGTTTTTGATATCGATAACCTTGAGCCCATCGGCATCTACCGCGAAGGCGTAGAGGAACTGAACCGCCACCGCCTTTGGCTGATTAAGCGGAACCTGGGCCGTAACTTTCGGCTGAAGCGGTGTCGAGAGATCTACAATCACCAGGGCCCTATCGGTGGTGACGTAGGCAAAATTCCCAGCGAGCATTATGTTGTTAGCGCCGTTCAATACTCCGTTCGGATTATATGTCAGAGCACGACTGAGGAAATTATTTCGCGGGTCGCCGTCGAGCAGCGTCGCGGCATTAACCAGGATCAGTCCCTCAAATTTGTCCGCAACATATAGGTACGCATAAAGCGGATGGATCGGACCTTCCTCGTTGATGGCCGGACGCGGCTTCCCTGCTTTATCCGCCTCAGCATTCAGCCGCAGGGCTTCGTCGGGCGGCACCTGCTTTAAGGTTCCATCCTCATTCTGAACGGTTCGCCAGCGTGCCGGATCGACCGCCAAGGTCGACGGTGCGGCAACGGCCGTTGCAAACTTGCTCGGCACATAAAACTTTTGTCCAAGCGGAGAAACAGGAGCAGTCGTTATTCGTTCCGAAAATCCCTTGTGATCGATCTGCGCGACGTCATAGACGCGTAATCCGCCCTTGCCGGCCGCGACATACGCATATTCGCCGCGCACCTGTACCGAAAGCGCCTCGGGTCGACCCTTGTTTTCGTAATGCTCTTTCAACTTGCGGCCATCGCCGACGAATTGGTCGAAATTGTCTTTGTAGGCGAGCTTATGCAGATTACTGCCGTAAACCGCTTGCGGCTCGGTATGCTCGGTGACGGCAACCGCCTCGAGGGCGTCAGTCGCGGCGACGTAAATGTAGCGGCCCATGAAGTTGACGAAATTTGTCCCCTGCAATGTGACCTGAGCGAGCCACGCATTATTGTCCTTGTCTTTGGAAACGTGGCAATCCGAGCAGCCTTGAGTTTCCTTGCCCCGGACGGTGTGCGGCACATGGGTATTAAATGTCTGGCCCGAAAACCCTTCGGCCGAAACGGTTTGCTGCTGCTCGTATATCCATTCGCGGTTCTGGTTTTGTGAGCTAACGAGGACCGCCGACCGCGAAGCAACAGGAGCGATTTTGTGCCCCGTGACAGTACCGTCCTTGCCGAGCATAAATATATCGTCGCGAATTACCTGAAAATTGTACGACGTGAAATTGCGTGTGTCGCCGCCTTCGTTGTGGCGATTAGGCATTTTGCTGTTTGCCTGCATGCTCAAATGGCAGCCGAAACAGCTCGTCACCCACGAGGTGTGACACGCATAGCACGTCATGCTGGTATCGCGGTGAGCAAGCAATTCGTCCTTTGCCGCCGGGTTGCCCCAGGTCGTATTGTTCTTTTGCATCGTCTTGGCATAGGCCGATTTTTCATTGTAATCGGTGTTGCCGGGGGTGACGGTATCGATCGTTTGCTTTACTTTCCAGCAAAGGCCTAGTTCGACCATCGAGTTTTGAACTATATCACCTTTCTTTAGGACTACCGGCTTGCCGTCCGTATCCTTGCATTTCTTGCCGTTTGCCTGAGCGTCCGTGGCAAGGGTCTGCAAAACGGACAGTTTTTTGCCATCGGAAGAGCGAAATTGAAGACGCGTCAAATCGCGGCCGATCAGCGGCTTGTTGGCGGTTTTGCGTTGGGCGAGCTCGTTCTTGCTGGTTGGCTCCAGCGCCGCCTCGCCGCTCGTGATGCCGTTCGCCTTGGCCTTGATCGAACCGTGGCAATCGACACAGCCTATCTCGATGGCCGCTCGCGGCTCGTCGTAGAGAACCCCTGTTCCGTGGCTATCCTGCTTGAAATGGCAGTCGGCGCAGTGCATGCCTTTCTCAAGGTGGATATCCTGCAAATGGACCGCCTTGTTGAATTTATTCGGATCGTCCGGAGCGACGATCTTGCCATCTGCATCGAGCAGATTGCCCTTGCGGTCTTTCTTGTAGACGTTCTTAAACAACCAGCCGTGCCCGTGCGAATCGGCAAATTGCACATTCTTGAGCTTGGCGTTGAAATCCGCCGTCCCGGTCTTTTGCAGAAAGATGGAATCGGACCACAACCCGCGAAGCGATGCAGCCTCGGGATTCTTATCCAGCTTTTCCATCGATTCCGATTCGCTGGGATTGATCTGATGGTCGGAGGGATACATCTGTTTGCCGTCCGTTTCGTTATCCCACCACGTCTGGCCCAGGTAGGTGGCGACCATATTCGTGCCCGGATGCATGTGACAGACCATGCATTGCGATGTCGGTATCTGCGACGTGAATTGGTGCTTTATCGGATGCCCGGGTTCATTTTTCGGGATCTTGGTGTCTGCCGACTGCGAAAATCCCTGATTTCCCGCCGACGCGTAATGGCCGGAGGCAAACTTGCTGGTGTCATTCGCGTAGATCACATGACACGCAGTACAACCCGCCGAGCGATAGTCGCCCGAGTGATCGTTGGTACCCAGGAAATTAAGCGTCGGGTCAAGAAGTCTGGTTTTTTGCAGGCCCAGATACACCGGATCGGTGCGGTTATTGGTGCCGAGACCCCGTGGACTCAGGCCTTTGTCCGGTTTGCCGTTGTCCTCGTCTTTGTCCGGGTTCCCGATTTCGAGCCTGCGTTTGCCGCCGCGCTCGAAAACGCGCAGAATGTTGCCCGGCTGTGTTACTTCCCAACGGGGCAGCGGATTCAGGATCGGTAGAAAGCCTTTGAAAGCCTGCTGTTCGCGTGTCGGAGCGGGACTTGCGATAAGGGCTTGCGGCGTGCCGTCCTCGGTGTAGCTTTCGCCAAAATGAGCGTCCTTGATCGGGTAACCGCCGTTGTTGTAAAGCGCCGCTCCCCACAGCATCGACCCATGGGCCATCATGCTCCGCGAATTTGCTCTGTTCTCGTCCGAGTGACATTCGCCGCACGATTGGCTGACAACACGCATATCGCCGGGGTTAACAAACCGGACAAATTCGCGGCTCTCCTTCGCGATCAGGGTATTAGACCGTTCCGGGTTGTGGCTCGAGCATTCGCCGTTTTTGCAGCCCCATGCGGCCGGGAATTTTGGCTGGACGTGAGCGTCTTTTTGAGTCTCGGACGCCGGATTGCCGCCGTGACATCCTGTGCAGCTGAGGCCCTGGGCGTCTTTTCCCTCGACGAGCTTGTCAAAAACGTCGCCGGTCGCGTTATACCGGTGCATAGGCTCGATATTGTTATGACACTTGAGACAGCCTTCGGGTTTTGGCTCGGTCGGGGCGGCTGGTGCCGGTGCCGTCGCGGGCTTCGCGGCCGTCGGCGCAGGGGTCGGGGTGGCCTGAAGTTTGGCGGCGTTCGCCGCGGCGGACGGTTTCGGAGGAGCGGTGTCCTGCCGTTTCGCGAACGTCTCCGATTTCCAAATGGCGGCAACCAGAAAGGACACGAACGACAATAATACGATCAATTTGACGCGAATTTGTGTGTTAGTTCCAGCGGCCATTTTATCCTCTAAAAGATCAGCTTAATCTGGCTGAATAATGAATACTGCAGTTTGCTAGGATTAGTCGTGTCGCCGGTGCAAAAATTCGGGATCGGACAGTTTCGCGGACGATCCGTAAAAATATCCTTAAATCCCTTGCCCGGATTCAGTACATTACCGCCGAATGTGAACGTCAAATTGTTGATCAGAAACGGTCTGTACACGACGCCGAGGCTCAGGTCGTAACCTATCTCGTGCCTTACCCGTGGCTGAAACAGGATGTATTCGAGCGATTCGGTGCGGTGAAAACGTAGATAATTTACGTTGAAAATGGCCTTGACCGTCTGCGTTATTTCGGCGTCAACGCCGGCATTGAGAATCTCGATGCCCGGATTAACGAAATTAGCCTGGCCCTGGCTCTTACTTGACCGGAGGCTGGGCAGCAGGCTGTTACCTTGCACCAGCCCAACGCCCGTCGAGACCAGGCGGATGCCCTGTCGATTCCAGTATGAAAACTGCCCGCCGACAAAGTTCGGGTCGTCAAAGATCGCGTCGAAACCGTTTGCCTTATTGTCGGTAGGATTCTTGTCGCCCGACGCAAAGAAAGCCGATGTCCTAAACCGCAGCCAATTCTTATCAATCGACGCCTCGACCGCCGCCATGTGAGCTCTGATCTCGGTCCGTTTGCCGGCGATCGGGTTCAGATCATCGTGGCCGAATGCAAAGTAATACGAATTCGTCAGATTGAGCATCCCGATGTGCCCGTCGCCATTAAATCCAATATAACCCGCGTGAACCGAATGCGGCCTGACGGTTCCGACCGCAGCCGGTCGCACGACAAATCCGTTTTCGTCATATTGGAGCGAGGCCCGGTCGTCGTTATACGCCGCCACCGCTTCGATCGTGTAACCGTGAGCCAGAAAGTCCTGCCGGAAAAAATTGGCGATGTAAACATTCTGCCGCCGAAGCTTGTTCATGTTGTTCAGGCCGCTGTTTGTGTCTTTTTCGAGCTGGCGAAAATATGCGACGTTGAACTGCGATTTATTGTTCGAAAAACCGCCAAAAACACGGGCCCCGAGGTTGTTGTCCGAGAACAAAAACCCCCGAAAATCGGCATTAAATGACTGTATCCCGGCCCTGACGGATACAAAATCGTAGTTTCGGTCCGTGTCAAAGAGCTTGACCTCGGCAAAAGCCTCCTCGAGCGAGGCCTGATAATCGGTGCGGTTTGTTCCGCGGCGGACGTCGATGTTTACGATGCCGTTTTCGCGGGCGTTGAGGTAATTGGGCACGCTGAATGTGGGCGAGATCTTGATCGCCCATTTGCGTGGCTTAAAGGTGGTCTCACCCTTAAATAGCTCGAACGAAAACTGGATCGTTTCATTGACCGAAAAGCTTTCCGGGTGGCCGAAAGGGTTGTTGGTGTTGGCGTTGGCGGAGCTGACATTGGTCCCGACCGGGGTCCGTCGGATCTCGACACCTGTCGTGCTGACGCCTGACAAGATCATGAAAATGTCGTTTCCCTTGATCGGGAAATCGCCTTTCAGTACATTGCGGTCGTAAGGGTTATACCAACTGCCGCGTTTGAACGGAATATCGCGGCCACGAGCCCCTTTATCGCCATAGCGGTCGTATTCGGGGAATTCTATCCGCCATCGGTCGCGAACCTCACGCCGGTCGGGGCCGGCGGGTTTCGCCCCAGTTGCCGAGGGTTCGGTATCCTTGGCGGGGTCAACGACGACAAAATCGATCTTTCGCTCGGTGCCGTCGATGATCACATTTTCGAGCGTCGCACATTTTTTCTTGGTGTCGTCGCAGATAAAATTGGAAAAAATGCCATAATCGGCCGCCTTTCCCCGGTCAAACCGAGCCTCGTACGGCGGACCGACGCTCATCTTATAGGCTCCGGCACGCAGACGCAACGCATAGCTGCCGTCCGGCTTCGATCGGGTCGTCGACAGCTCAGAACTTGTTTGATTGACTACATTGATGACGACGCCCGCTACCGGCTTGCCGTCCTTACCGAGGGTTTTTCCAATCAAACGGCCGCTTGAGGGCTGGGCATAGGCCAACGGCACTCCCATAACTACTGAGATAACGAGCCAAATAGCCAGTTTGTAAAAACTCGACAACATAGAGGCCTTCGTTGGTAATACTGGAAACGTAATTCGCTGACAAGTTTTTAACACATATTGCCGCGAATGACAAATATTTTATTTTTGGATTTTGCTCTTTCTCTCAATTATATTCTCAGACAGCCGGGTTTGGCATTTTTTTTGGATATATCTGCACCGCCGTAAGCCGTGGTCCGCAAACATGAGGCACGTCAAACTGACCGACTAGACGCTCGTCCCGTCCCGTCCAAATTGACCGAATAAATCCTCAAAAGATTTGTTGACATGCCGGAGTTTAACAATGTATTATTAATTGTCAACGATGTTTATCATCGTTTTCCTATAGACACCGCTCGATTAATTTGACCGAATTACTGCCTCAATAAAGACCCCATTGCCCGGGTCCCGACAGAGTCAAGAAGGTCCCTCACTAAGAATGTCAGCAAAATTAGGGGAAATCCTTGTCCGCGAAAATCTGATCACGTCGCAGCAACTGCGCGAGACGCTCGAATTCCAACGTGCCAACGGCGGTCGTCTCGGATCCAACCTCGTTAAGCTCGGTTATGTCTCCGACGATGTCGTGACCGCCGTGCTGTCACGTCAATATGGAGTGCCGTCTATCAACCTCGATCTTTTTCAGATAGAAAAAGAGGTGATCAAGCTCATCTCGGAGGACGTCGCCCTCAAATACTCGGTACTCCCGATCTCAAAGGTCGGGGCAACCCTGACGCTTGCGATGGCCGACCCGACGAACGTCTTTGCGATGGACGACATTAAGTTCATGACCGGACTTAACGTCGAACCGGTGATCGCGTCCGAGACTTCGATTCAACTCGCGGTTTCAAAATATTACAGCGGTTCGAGCGAGATCGATATTTTCGATCCAGCCTTTGCGGCCGAAGCCGAGCATATCGGAGCCGGCAACGGAAATGGTTCGCACGGCACGAACGGCCATAAAAGCTCGAACGGACATAAAAAACACGGCTTCAAGGTAGACAATCCGAACGATAGGCTTAACGAATCCGACCTCGACGTCTCGCTCGACAGATTTGAATTCGATGGTGGCGAGGGTGAGGAATTTGAGGTTGTCGAGGAAAATGACGAGATCGATCTCGCCGCTCTAGCACGCGCCAGCGAAGATGCTCCGGTCGTCCGGCTCGTCAATGTTTTGCTGGTCGACAGCTTACGCCGCGGGGCCTCGGATATACACGTCGAGCCGTACGAAAAAGATTTCCGCATCCGTTTTCGTATTGACGGTGTGCTCTACGACGTAATGCATCCGCCGCTCAAGATCCGCGATCCGCTAATTTCGCGGCTCAAGATCATGTCGAAGCTCGATATTTCCGAGAAACGGCTGCCCCAGGACGGACGCATCAAGATCAAGGTCAAGATCGACAACCGGTCGCGCGAACTCGATTTTCGTGTCTCGACGCTGCCGACGCTCTTTGGCGAAAAGGTCGTGCTCCGTCTGCTTGATAAAGACAAGCTCATGCTCGACATGACCAAGCTCGGTTTTGAGCAGGAAAGTCTCGATAAATTCAAGCGTGCGATCGCCAATCCGTACGGAATGGTGCTCGTCACTGGCCCGACTGGTTCGGGTAAGACGAATACGCTCTACTCGGCCATCCAAGCACTAAATACTTCCGAGACCAACATCATGACGGCCGAAGATCCGGTCGAATTCAACCTTCAAGGCATCAACCAGGTGCAGATGAAGGAGCAGATCGGCCTCAACTTTGCCGCCGCGCTTCGCTCCTTTCTAAGGCAGGATCCCAACATCGTCCTGGTCGGTGAAATCCGTGACTTCGAGACGGCCGAGATCGCTATCAAGGCCGCACTGACGGGCCACCTTGTGCTCTCGACGCTGCACACGAACGACGCGCCTTCGACCATTTCGCGTCTCGTGAACATGGGTATCGAGCCCTTCCTGGTCGCGACATCGGTAAACATTATTCAGGCACAACGTCTGATCCGCCGCATCTGCAGCGAGTGTAAGGAAGAGGTACATTTACCAGCCGAAGGGTTGATCGAGGTCGGTTTTTCGAAAGAAGAGGCCGGCGGACTAAAGATCTACAAGGGCAAAGGCTGCACGGTGTGCAACAACACGGGCTTTAAGGGCCGAGTCGGTCTCTATGAGGTCATGGAGATCACCGACGAGCTTAGAGAATTGATCATTATTGGCGCCAGCGCAATGGAATTACGGAGAAAAGCGATCGAATTGGGCATGATAACTCTCCGCGAGTCGGGGCTTTACAAGATTCGGGAGGGTATCACGACGATCGAGGAAGTAGTCAAGGAAACGGTTATTTAAGGATTTTGGGAGGATATATGTTAGTCAGGGCAATTGCATTATCGTTAGCTTTATTGGTCGGCGTCGGCGCGATCATACCATTGGCGACCAACGGGGTGGAAGCGGGACCGCACAAGCACCGCAAACACCGGAAGTTCAAAAAGTATTCCAAGGCCTGGTGGCGTCAGTACCACAAACGAGCCAGACAGAGAAAGGCCCTCGCGGCACGCAAGCGCGCGCTCCGTCTCAAGCAGCTTCGGCTCGAACGTGAGAATCAGGCAACAAACGGCACCCCGGCGGCCAAGACGACGGCAAAGCCGTCTGCCACCGCAACTCACAAAACAGAAGCTCCGGCGCCCGCCGTTCTGCCATCTGGCGATCCTGCTCCGACAGGCTGGGTACCCGCCAAGAACTCGTCGTCCGAATTGCAGTTTCGCGTTGATAATTCAGCTGGCGATCAGGTCGGTTCGGCTTCGATCTCGGTTGTCGGCCCGTCGGGCCAAAGCACCGACGGCGGACGCAAATCGGTCGGCGGCGTCGCCACAAGCTCGCTCCGCCGCGAGGTGATCGACCGCATGGTCCGCGAAAACGGCTGGGTCGTAAACGACTATCAAAAGGACATCGCCGGCCAGCCGGTGTACGTCGTCGTCGCCCAATCACAGGGCAAAGGCGGCCAGGTTCAGTCCCGCATGTTTTACTTCACCGAGGTCGATGGCCACATTTACAGCGTCACGACCAATTCGCCGGTCGACCAATCCGAACGTCTTGCCGAGGAATCGGAAAAGGTCATTAACTCACTCAAGAGCCGCGTTCGCCCAACGCAGCGAGCATCGAATTAGTAAATAGTGACGGGTGACGAGTAACAAGTGATTTGACACTTGTCATCTGTCACCATTCACTCGTCACCAATCAAAAAATATGAGCTACGAACAACCAGGAACTGTAGAATCGCAGATCACCCTGCCCGATCTTCTTAGAAAGATGACCGACCTGGGCGGATCGGACCTACACCTCTCAACTAATACTGCGCCACAGGTGCGTGTGCACGGACATCTCGCGCCTCTGCCGGGATTCGGGCCGATGTCGCCATCGGACACGAAACGTCTGGCGTACTCGGTCCTGACCGACGCGCAAAAGCATCGTTTCGAGGAAAATCTCGAACTCGATTTCTCATTCGGATTGAAGGGGATGTCGCGATTTCGTGCCAATCTCTTTAATCAGAAAGGGGCGGTCGGTGCGGTTTTTCGTGCTATTCCGTATGAGATCAAGACATTCGAAGCCCTCGGTTTGCCCGTCGTGGTTTCGGATATGTGTAAGAAACCCCGCGGTTTGGTACTCGTTACAGGTCCGACCGGCTCGGGTAAATCGACCACGCTTGCCTCGATGGTCGATAAGGTCAACATCGACCGCCATGACCACATCCTGACGATCGAGGACCCGATCGAATTCCTCCATAATCACAAGAACTGCGTCGTTAACCAGCGTGAGGTCGCCGCCGATACTCACTCATTCGGAGCGGCCCTTAGGACCGCGCTTCGCCAGGACCCTGACGTTGTGCTCGTCGGCGAAATGCGTGATCTCGAGACCATCGAGATGGCACTGCGAATTGCCGAGACCGGCCATTTGACGTTTGCCACGCTGCACACGAATTCGGCTTACTCGACGATCAACCGTATCATCGACGTTTTCCCCGCCGGCCAGCAGTCGCAGATCCGTACGCAGCTTTCGCTCGTGCTCGAAGGCATCCTCTGCCAATCCCTGCTGCCAAAAGCCTCCGGCGACGGCCGCGTTATGGCCCTCGAGATCCTCGTACCAAATGCCGCTATCCGCAACCTGATCCGCGAGGACAAGGTCCACCAGATCTACTCAATGATGCAGACCGGTCAGGATAAATACGGCATGCAGACATTTAACCAGTCGCTCGCGACCCTGCACCACAAACGCCAGATCACTCTCGACGTGGCGATGCAGCGTTCGTCGAATGCCGACGAGCTGAAAGAATTGATCGACCGCGGCTCGGGCCTTAACGAAGCCTACGGCGGCAACGGCGTCGGTCGGCCAATGACACGCCCCGTACCCGGCAGCAGCAGCCCCTATGCCCAGGGACGCCCCGTCGGAGAACGCCCTAGATAAATAATGGAGAATGGAAAATGGAAAATTGAGAATTAAGGACAAGAAGAGCTGCTTCGAATTTTCAATTCTCAATTCTCAACTTTCAATTGGAGTAAATCATGCCAACATACGCTTTTAAAGGAAGAAACCGCCTTAACGAACTGGTCGCGGGCGAACGCGAAGCAGCTACCCAGGATGAACTGCGTGCTCTGCTGAGGCGTGAGCAGATCGTGATGACGCAGGCCTCGGAAAAGGGCCGCGAGATATCGATACCAAAGCTCGGTCGCCGTAAAAAGGTCAAGGCAAAGGAATTGGCCGTGTTCACGCGTCAGTTTTCCGTCATGATCGACGCCGGTTTGCCGCTCGTCCAATGTATCGACATTTTGGGTGAACAGCAGCAGAATGCATTTTTCAAAGACGTGCTGAGACAGGTCCGCCAGAACGTTGAGGAAGGCTCGACATTATTTGCCGCTCTTGAAAAGCATCCAAAGGTCTTTGACTCGCTCTACACCCACATGGTCGAGGCCGGCGAAACGGGCGGTGTGCTCGATCTGATCCTGCAGCGTCTCGCGACGTTGATCGAAAAGGTCGTAAAACTTAAACGCAGCATCGTATCGGCATCGATCTATCCGGCGGCCGTTATCACAGTTGCCATCGGAGCGATCACGCTGATCATGATCGTCGTCATTCCGCAGTTTCAATCGATCTTTCTCGGACTGCTGGGCCCGGGCGAGCTGCTGCCGCTGCCAACCCGCATCGTGATGGGAATAAGCGGCTTTATCGCCGGCTGGGGCGGTCTCGCAACCGCCGCCATCCTAATCGGCAGCTCCGTCGCTATCAGCTACTACTACAAAACTCCCAAGGGCCGATGGCACATCGATTCGCTGTTGTTAAAGACCCCGATCTTCGGCAGTATCCTTAGAAAAGTCGCCGTTGCCCGGTTCTCACGCATTCTCTCGACGCTCCTGTCGTCAGGTGTGCCGATTCTACAATCCCTCGACATCACAGCCAAGACAGCCGGCAACGTCATTGTCGAAGACGCAATTCTCAAGGTCCGTGCCGGCGTCGAACGCGGTGAAAACTTCGTCGATCCGCTCAAGGCGACAAACGTTTTCCCACACATGGTCAGCCAGATGGTGGGCGTCGGCGAACAAACCGGTGCCATGGACGCCATGCTCGGCAAGATCGCCGACTTTTACGAAGAAGAGGTCGACACCGCCATCGCCGACCTGCTCGGTTTGATGGAGCCCGTCCTGATTGCCTTTCTCGGCGTAACCATCGGATCGATCGTTATCTCGATGTATCTGCCGCTTTTCACGCTCATCGGCAAACTCGCCGGTGGGCCGAAGTAGCCCTGGTCCGCAGCCGGGAACGGTAGCGACTGGGTATCTTCCGGTGTCAACATCGGGGAATCCAGTCGCTATCGCTCCCGGTTCTGACATTGCATCATCCGCTCGACGTATTTGGCGATGACATCGGCTTCGAGATTTACCGAGTTGCCGGGTTGGATGGAAGATAGGTTGGTTACCTCCCAGGTTTTGGGAATGACGGCGATGTCGAAATGATCCTCGGCAAGGGCGGCGACAGTAAGCGAAATGCCTTCGACGGTCACGGAGCCTTTGTAGACGAGATATTTTGCCATCTCGGGCGGAAAGCCGATCCGGACCGTCCAAAAATCGCCTTGCGGTTCGGCGGAAAGAAACGTGCCGCATCCATCGACATGGCCCTGGACTATGTGGCCGCCAAGCCGCGTCGCGGGCGTCACCGCGCGTTCGAGATTGACAGGCGAACCAACTTTTAGATCACCGAGCGTTGACCGCTCAAGTGTCTCGGGCGAAACGTCCGCGGCAAATGAGACAGGTGAGACATCAATAGCCGTCAGGCAGACTCCGTTGACCGAGATCGAGTCGCCGTTTGCGATATCTGATGTGACCAACTCGGCGGCTATAGTGATTCGGGATCCCGCCTCGTGCGTCTCAACCGAGTCTATCTTGCCCAGCTCCTCAACAATTCCTGTGAACATAAAACCGTAAAAATAGCGGCTAGTTGCCAGCGGCCAGCTGCTTGCTTGCCGGTTCTATCTTTGACAACTTTCTAATATTGATCGAGATCGGCTCGCCGTCCTCGACCTCGTTGTAGATACTGACAAATTTATGGCCGCAGCGGATCTCGTGCGGCTTATACGACGAGCGCGTATGCACGGTCTGGGCAAATGTTTCGTCGGTTGCGGTGATCAGTATCAGCAGCTCGGCGTCCGTTGCTGTCAGGTCGTTCTGCGAGAGGCCCTTGAGTGGCGAATTATCCGTGATCGGATGGACGACGGTCAACGCAAGCGGTAGAAAGGTGACGCGCTTTCGCTCCAGTTCGAGAAAATCAAAGCGTCGAACGGTTCGCCCGTCCTCGTTAACGAAACGTGCAAAAAGCACCTGGATACCGACCTCGATAAGCTGGTTACTGCGTCCGTTCACGAGGCGAAACATCAATCCCTCGATGCCGTGGTACGGGGCGATCACGGCGACGTCGCTAAACATGATCTTTGCCGTCGGGCGCGCAAAGCGAGCGAAAACGACACCCGTGATCAGGGCGTTTGCGAGTAGGCTGTAATACGATTCGAGCGTGACGAGCAGGTTCGGCAAAATGCCGGACGGGTGGATCGTGCCGTAGCCGATGGTAGCAAACGTCTGGACGCTGAAAAAGAAACAGCGGACGAAATAATTCGTCATCGGGTTTGCCGTCGTGTCGACGATCGCGTCCGGCCCAAGCGAAGCATAGACGGAGCCGAAGACAACGTTGCTCGTAAAATAGAGCAGCAGCACGAGCAGGAGAAACTTTCTCCACGACATCGTGAGCACTAAATGAAAAAGATTGAGCGATGACAGGACCGGCAGACCGGTGCGCTGGACGTTGAATGAGCCGTCAGGATTGAGCAGACGCTGGCGGCTCTGACCCGTGACGACCGAACCAAAACCGAGATCGCGGTCGGCTTGATCGGCAATATTGATCGCTGGATTTTCGAGAGTTTGATCTGCCACGGTTATGGGTTGATTGTACGACAGACTGCCAAGTCTGTCGATCAACTCGCGTGTCCATGCAACTTGAGGGTCTACGCGCGGTGAACATTCTCGGCCTGTCCTACGTACGACGGACTGCCAAGTCTGTCGATCAAGTCGCGCGTCCATTCGGGCCTGAGTTATACTCACGTTACAGAACCGGCTCGTCAGGCGTGTTCTACTTTTATGGCCAAAGCAAAAAAAGAGGAGATCGCCCCACCCAAACTCCGCCGCACCGACACGGGGGAGCTGGACACCGGCTCGGTCGCCGATCTGCTCGAGTGGTTCCTGACATTCGACGAACGCACCGCCCGGATGCGGCACGCTAATACCGACGAGCTGTTTCAGTGGAAGCAAAAGGACGATGAAGCGAGCGGCGTCGGCATTTATCCATTCGAGAACGCCGAGGCCCGGTTTGCCGTCGGGGCCGTACAGGCATTAGGCGAAAACGACTCCGAACCGCTGCTAAAAATCTGGATCACCGACGTTTTAGAAGCCCTCGGACGTGCCCGCGAGACCAAGACCGAACTCACCGCCGCCTACGATCTCGACTCTAACCTCGACGCATATTCATTGCAAAAGGCAGAGAAACTCACCACAAATACCGAAAAACGCCTATACCTCTCATGCTGCTGGCTTGAAGCCCTCTGCACCGCCGAGGCCCG
>JANYIL010000198.1 GCA_025362075.1 Chloracidobacterium sp. | reverse complement strand
CGAATACACGTCGCTTGTCGTCGTGATCGGGGCCCCGCGCATCTGTTCAGGGCTTGCGTATTCGGGTGTCAGCACGCGAAACATCGTCGCTGTCGCTTCATTTGTGTCAAGCGACCAATCGGGGTGGAGGAGTTTCGCGATGCCGAAATCGAGCAGCTTAGGCACACCGTCCACGGTCACCATTATATTCGAGGGCTTGATGTCGCGGTGAACGACCAGGTTTTGGTGAGCATAAGAGATCGCGGAACAGACTTTCCGGAAAAGTTCGAGACGCTCGTCGATGGACAGTTCGTTAGAATCGCAGAACTTTGTGATAGGCAGTCCCTCTACGTGTTCCATCACAAAATAAGGCAGGCCGTCCGAGGTCGAGCCGCCATCGAGTAGATTTGCGATGAAGCGATGCTGGAGCTGAGCCAGGATCCGGCGCTCCATTACAAAACGCTTAAGGACCGCATTCGTGTCCATGCCACGTTTTATCAGCTTTAGGGCGACCTGTTTGTCAACCGACTCATCGGCGTGTGTTGCGAGATAGACAGTCCCCATTCCGCCATGACCGATCTCTTTAACGATCTTGTAGGAATCGATTTGTTGGCCGAGGTACGGGTCAACCGTTTGTTCCTGGGCCAGCCCGAGGTCGACTGCCGCCGGCTCGTTGATGAATTCGCCGGCGTCTATATCGGCACGCAGCAGCCTTTCCACCTCAGGGAGCAAATCCGCGTCGCAGGTGGCGAGAAACGCGGCACGCTCGGGCTCCGACAGATCAAATGCCGTCATGAAAAGGTCTTTGATCTTTATCCAGCGGGTCGAATCCATAATGCTCCTTTAGACATTACGCGGAATCGCGGGTGAAATCGGCTCAATCGAGTGCGGAGTGTAGAACGTGCGGATTGAAATACAATAATTCGCACTCATTTGATCTTTTCAAACAGCCACGCCCGGGCCATTGCCCATTCGCGTTTTACTGTTGCTGCCGAAATATTCAATACTTCGGCCGTTTCGTCGATTGTCATGCCGCCAAAATATCGCAATTCGATGATTTTCGCCTGTGCCGGATCGAATGCCTCAAGCTCGGTCAGAGCAGCGTCCAACTCGATAAGATCGTGATTAGAGTCGCCGGCTATATCGCTAATATCCTCGAGCGATATCTTAAGGCCGCTGCCACGCTTTTCGGCGTCCCGGCTGCGGGCGTTGTCGAGCAATATCCGGCGCATCGCCTGGGCGGACAACGCAAAAAACTGCCCGCGATTTTTGAAATCGACCGAATGCTGATTGAGTAGCTTTAAATAGGCTTCGTGGACAAGCGCGGTCGTTTGAAGAGTAATACCATGGCGCTCACCCGCAAGATAACTATGCGCCAGTCGGCGAAGCTCTGCGTACACCAATGGCAGCAGCTCATCCAGTACCGCACGGTTGCCGTTAGCATAATCGTCCAGAAGCCTTGTAATATCGCTCATGGAAACATCTCCACAGATTTGAAAAAAAAAGAAGCTACTTTTGAGCTAATTCTACGCTTCTTTCCGCGTAATGGATAGAGGAAAAAATTTTACGGACAAATGAGGTTTTAGACAAGGAGGACTGCAATGAAAAATCTTAGAAGGGTTATCACGTCAAACAAGCGAAGCAATCATCGATTGTTTTTTCTATTATCAATTTTCGCGTTTTTTGGAATGGCAAGTCTGTTGCTGTGGCTGGGGGTGACACACGTACAAGAGGATACCCCTGTCGCCTCGGCCAATCAGCCGGAGGCTGACGAATTGAGTGGACTGCGGGCAGACTATGGCCGTGTGCCGCTCAGCTTCGAAGCCAATCAGGGGCAGACAGCCGCCGAAGTTCAGTTTCTATCCCGCGGCTCAGGCTATACGCTCTTTCTGGCTCCAACCAAGGCTGTTCTTTCGCTCCAGCAGCGAACAAATGATTCGCAAAAGAAGCCGGTCACTAATGTTTTGCGAATGGAGCTAAAGGGAGCGAATCCGGCGGCGGAGGTCGAAGGACGTGATCTGCTTCCGGGGAAGAGCAATTATTTCGTCGGCAATGATCCAAAGAACTGGCGAACAAATGTTGCCACTTTCGCAAAGGTGAACTATCACGCGGTTTATGAAGGCGTGGATTTGGTTTACTACGGTAACCAGCGGCAACTTGAATATGATTTCATAGTCGCCCCAAACGCCGATGCGTCACAGATTCGCTGGGCGGTTCCGACCGCTTACAAAGCCGAGCTCGACGAAGCCGGCGGCCTTGTCCTGCATGTTAACGAGAGCGACGTCCAGATGAAAAAGCCCGTCGTTTATCAAACAATCAACAACGAACGAATAGAAATCGCCGCCAATTATGAAATCCGCAATCCGCAATCCGCACTCAACAATCAGACGGTCGGATTCACGCTTGGCGACTATGATCACGCTGCCCCGCTCGTAATCGATCCGGTAGTCGTCTTTACCAGCTCGCTGCTCGACGGCAACTTTGCGGACACCGCTAATGCTGTAGCGGTTGACCCGTCGGGCAATGCCTACGTGACCGGCAGCACGGCATCGACCAACTTTCCCACGGTCAATCCGGTTCAAGCTACTTTAAGTGGCACTCAGGATGCATTCATCAGCAAGTACAACACCGCTGGCACCGCACTTATCTACTCAACCTACCTCGGTGGTAGCTCCGGTTTCGAGAACGGCTGGGACATTGCGGTGGATGCCGCAGGTAATGCCTATGTGGCCGGCAGAACGACCTCCCTCGACTTTCCGGTAACTGCCGCGACTGCCTTTCAGCCAACTAAGACCACCAATAATACTGTGGACGGAGGTTTTGTTACGAGGTTAAACCCCAACGGGACACTTGGCTATTCGACGTACCTTTTTGGCCCGCAGGGTAATAGTGCCTTCGGCGTCGCGACCGATGGAGTCGGCAATGCATACGTAACGGGACGGACTGGCACCGGCTTTCCAATAACGGCCAGCGCTTTCTCATCCACCAATTTCAATTCGGGTTTCTTGACGAAGCTGAATACGAATGCTTCGGGCGCCGCCTCGCTGGTTTATTCAACTTACCTTGGCCCGACCGGCTTTGCGGAAGGCCATGCGATCGCCGTGGATGCGACGGGTAACGCCTACATCACCGGTAATGCA
>JANYIL010000191.1 GCA_025362075.1 Chloracidobacterium sp. | reverse complement strand
CTTGCGGTGACACGATGAAAGGATCAGTTGAGCCAATTGAAAGCTCAAAAGTGACAGCTTGAAGGGAAACCGACAGCTGGTCTTGGGGCCGGAAGCGGCCAATGCGACCTGCTTGTGGTTCGACCTTGTCAAGGGCAGCTTGCTTCATCTCGAGATTGGCATGCGTGCTAGTCGACGGCGTCCCGATCCGCCAGTACCCGCTCGAGCAGCTCCGCCGCTCGATCGGCTTTGTCCCTCAGGAGACGTTTTTGTTCAGCGACACGCTGGCGGCGAATATTGCATTTGGAATTGAGAATGGAGAATGGAGAATTGAAAATGGGGAATCGAATTCCAATTCTCAATTCTCAACTCTCAATTCTCAAATGACGGTGGAAACCGCCGCCGATCTCGCCGGCCTTGCCGATGACATCAAAGATTTCCCCGGCAAGTTTGAGCAGATCGTCGGCGAACGCGGCATCACGCTCTCGGGCGGGCAAAAACAGCGGACCGCCATCGCTCGTGCGATCATGCGTGATCCGCGCATCCTCATTCTTGATGATTCACTGAGCGCGGTCGACACGTACACCGAAGAAAAGATTCTCCACAACCTCCGCGACGTCCGCTCCGGTCGCACAACGCTGATCGTCTCGCACCGCGTCTCGACCATCCGCGACGCCGACCTCATCTGCGTCCTCGCGATGGGCCGCATCATCGAACGCGGCACTCACGACGAGCTGCTTGCCCTAGACGGCGAATACGCCGACCTCTATGAACGCCAACTGCTCGAAGAGGAGTTGGAGGCTGCCGAGTAGAATTAATAACGAGCTCGCTGCCGCCGTTTCCAAAAGTAGCGAAGCCGACAGATGCAATATGCATTTTCATTGATTATCTAATTATATGGGCGACGTCATATTTAATATTGTGATACTGTCGATGGCCGTGGCATCTGTCGCGTGGACCGTGACGCAGGAAGAGATTTTTAGCGAATTCACCGACTTTTGCGAGGGCCGCTGCAAAACGGCCTCAAACATCTTTGCACGCAAGTTCTTTTACGTCTTTACGTGCGAATACTGCTTTAGCCACTGGGTGACGCTTGTCCTGCTCACTATCACGGGCTTTCACCTGCTCTTTGACGATTGGCGCGGCCTTGTCCTCGCATTCTTCGTCCTGCCCTGGCTGGCAAACCAGTGGATGAGCATCTATCGCCGGCTTCGCGTATCAATAAAATACGAAAACGTCCTCACCGAAAAGGCCAAGGACGAGTAAGCACGATTTTTTTGATGTCAGAGAGCCTCTTGCAGAATGTGCGACCAATAAGGATTCCACCGATTTCACTTATGATTTATCAGGCCGTATCAAACTTCCCGAATTGAGTACGTATTCCATTTCACCCGCTGATCGATCTGTAAACGTTACACCTATTATATGAATTCACGTCAAGAAAAGATGGGCCCTCGTTCTCTCAGAGGAGGAGTGGCAGCGGCTTCGGCTGACGAGGTGATAGGAGCGACATTGCAGCGTAGAGTGGTGACGAGGATAACGACAATGCGGCGGGAAATGTGTCGGAACGATTCTAAAATGCGTAATATCCACCCTTTTGTATCGTTCGGACACGGATTCAATCCAGTTTTTTGCCACGAATTACATTAATAGCACGAAGTAAACCGTTTGGGGCCGCTCCTCTGTTCTCTGTGGTGACAAGTCTATCGAATAAGCTCGGAGGCGATGCTTTTGAATTCCCGATTCTGCATCCTGAATTCGGTCTCTGCGTGGTCGAAGACGTCATCTAATTCCTTTTCGACGCTGCCGTGGCCGGCGGGGATGCGTTTGATCATCGGCTCAAACCGGCGGAAATCGTACAGCTCGTTATCCAGCAGATGCGAGCCGGTGACGTTGGTCAGGGCGGTCATCATTGTCTGGCGGATGTAGGGCGTTTCCTTTTCGAGTTCGTTGATCAGGCGTTTGATGCGGGCGCGTTTGAGGTTTGGCTGCGCACCACAAAGATTGCAGGGGATGATCGGAAATTTTTGCTCCGCAGAGTATTTTGCGACCTCGGCCTCCTGACAGTAGGCGAGCGGGCGGATGACCGTGTTGCGGCCGTCGTCGCTGCGCAGGATCGGCGGCATCGCCTTGAGCTGGCCGACGTAGAAGAGGTTCATCAGAAAGGTCGCGATGATGTCGTCGCCATGGTGGCCGAGAGCGATCTTGGTGCAGCCCTCCTCAACGGCGACGTTGTAGAGAATTCCGCGCCGCAGACGGCTACAGAGCGAGCAGTAGGTTTTGCCCTCGGGGATGTGGGCCGTGACGATCGAGTATGTGTCCTCCTCGACGATACGGTATTTGACGCCGATGCCGTCGAGGTAATTTGGCAGTACTTCCTCCGGAAAATCTGGCTGTTTTTGATCGAGATTGACGGCCAGGACCTCAAATTTTACGGGAGCACGTTTTTGCACGTCCAGCAGCAGATCGAGCATCGTATAGCTGTCCTTGCCGCCCGACAGGCACACCATGACCTTATCGCCGTCTTCGATCATCGAAAAATCAGCGATCGCCTTACCCATTTTTTTGAGCAATTTGGTCTTTAGTTTGGTCTCTGTCTGCACACGTTCTCCGTCAGCCTCCGAAAACTATTAATCTTGACACGCTCATCCGCGTTTGACAACCTAAAAAAAGGACTGTTGTTAGCACAAGATATGACCGGTGTAAATAGCAAATGAAATGTCCGCTTGGAGCGGTAGGGTATTCGAATGGAAAAAGGATATCCGAAACTGGCGGTGGAGTTGGCAATGAAGGTGCAGGAATAATATTGAGGGCGATCGGCGGACAGTTGACGCGGATCGAGGCGGCGGTGTCTGCGTTACAACGGACTTAAACATAGAGACCGCTGAGTTTTTCGCAGAGTGCGCGGAGAGTATTTTCCGGTAGATTTGTGGCGACTCAATTAAGACATTATCTTGCGGCCACTATAGTTAGGACATTAAATGTCCGATGGAACTACCCAGGCGCTTGAAGAAAAATGCTTAACGGGTAAAATAAGATGTTACAAAACGTCGTTTCTCCAGATAATCAGTGGATCGACAAAAGCTGAGGCAATAAATGAAAAACACACCGCAGACAAAAAGTAATGCTCCGATGCTGATCATCGGGGCTGTATTGGTCATCGCACTTTTGGGCGGATGGTACCTTATTAGCTCGTCGAAGCCGGGAACTAACTCGAACATCGCCAAGGCGAATAACGGAAACTCGGCAAGCACACCGAAACAGCCAACCGTTCCGGCCAACGCACCGCAGGGAGCCACGCCGCCGAATCAGACAGGTTCGGCGACAGCATTGGTAACGATCGAGGAATTTGCCGATTTTCAGTGCCCGCAGTGTGCCGCGACGCATCCGATAATGAACGAGATCAAATCGACCTATGGCAGCCGTATCAGGTTTATTTATCGCAATTATCCGCTCGATATACCGGCCCACGATAAATCATACGACGCCTCGGTGGCCGCTGAAGCTGCCGGAATGCAGAACAAGTTTTGGGACATGCAGAATATGCTGTTTTCAAACCAGAAAGCATGGACGGCGGACCCTAATTTCAAGCAGATATGGAAGGATTATGCCCAAAAGATCGGCCTTGACGTACCTAAATGGGAAAATGACATGGCCGGTATAGCAGCAAGGGCACGAGTCGACGAGGACAAAAAACGAGCCAAGGGTCTGAATGTAAGCTCGACGCCGACCGTCTTTATCAACAATGTCGAGATCCCGTTTGCCCAGGTAAACGTGGCGGGCCTCAAGCAAATAATCGACGCCGAGCTGCAAAAGGCAGCTCCTCAGGGCCAGCAGCCCGCCCCGGCGGCACCCGCCAATGCTGTCAAATGACCGAAACCGAAGCCCCGAAGATTGAAGAAAAGAGCACGATAGCCAAACTGCCAATCTTAGCGGCTCTCGTCGCGTTGGCCGGCATAGCGGATGCCATCTTTCTAACCGTCCATCATTACAATGCCGAGCCGGTGCCGTGCGGCGGGCCGTTTGATTGCGAGATGGTGCTGTCCAGTCCTTATTCGACGCTGAGCGGGTTTGTCGGAAACGTACCCGTCATCGGCGACATGCCGCTCTCGATTTTCGGCGCTGTCGCCTATTTCATCGCATTTTGTTTCGCAATACTCGCGGCTTTCGGCGACCGTCGAACGTGGCCGCTGTTCGGCGTCCAGTCCACGCTGATGGCGACATTTGCATGCTATCTATTTTACCTCCAATCGGTGGTTATCAGGGCGTACTGTCAATGGTGTCTGATCTCCGCCGGAATCTCGGCCGCCCTGTTTATCATCTTTATCATCTCTATATTCGTGAAACGTCGGACCGCTTAGGATCTCGCTCGAGGATTTTGGGAGCGGGAGTAGATCGAGACCTATGAACGAAGCAAAAGTAAAAAGTAATACGCCGCTGCTGATTATTGGCGCTGTCCTGATGTTAGCAGTCGGCGGCGGATTGTGGTTTTACTCGTCGTCAAAGCCCTTAAAGACGGGCGTATCGCCTACACCAACCCCAACGCAACAGAAGACGATCCCGGCAGATGCCCCGAAAGGAGCTGAGCCGCCGAATCAAGCCGGCGGACCGACAGCCGAGGTCACGCTGGAGGAATTTGCCGACTTCCAGTGTCCGCAATGCGGTGCCAAGCATCCCATCATGAGTGAGATCAAATCGACCTACGGCAGCCGGATACGGGTTATTTACCGCAATTACCCTTTGCCGCAGCATGACAAAAGCTACGCAGCCGCGGTCGCTGCCGAGGCGGCCGGATTGCAGGGCAAATTCTGGGAGATGCAGAACCTTCTATTCAGCAACCAACAGGCGTGGACCGCAAACCCCGCGTACAAGGGTGTCTGGAAAGGATATGCGCAGAAGATCGGCCTGAATGTCGATAAATGGGAAACCGACATCGCCGGAACTGTGGCAAAGCTGCGAGTTGATGCTGACCTCGCCCGGGTAAAAGGCGTCGGTGTAGGTTCGACCCCGACGCTCTATTTGAATGGCAAAGAGGTTGCTTTTCCGGGCCTAAATGTCGACTCGCTCAAGCGCCTGATCGATGCCGAACTTCAGAAAGCCGCTCCTCAATCTCAGACGGCCCCCTAAACATGCCTACCGGTTGAATCCAATCTACCCAAACCCGCGAAATCTATCACGGAGGTTAAGCGTCGAGCATGTGCTGTTAACTTGGCATTTGCTCGTAAAATAAGGTAGCTTTAGTACATAACAGTTCCGATTTCGTGAATTATTAGTGACTCAAGCCATCTTACAACGCATAACTGACGGTGACGGTAGCGCAGTCCAGGATTGCCTGGATAAATACGGCGGCCTCGTGTGGTCGATCGCGCGCAAAATGCTCAGGAATTCTGAGGACGCGGAGGACGCTGTGCAGGAGATCTTTGTCGATATTTGGAAAAATGCCGAACGCTTTGACGAATCGAAATCGTCCGAGACTACGTTCATCGCAATGATCGCCCGCAGACGGCTGATCGACCGTATCAGGTATGCTACGCGGCGTATTACGGCTGAATCTCTGGATGACGTTTTGCTCGAACCTTTTACCCGGGGCGACAAAGACATGCAGGTTAGCCTGGAGGCGGGTCAGGCGGCGGAGGCAATGCGAAGTTTGCGGCCCGAGCAACAGCAGGTGTTGAGACTCTCGATCATCCAGGGCATGTCGCATCAGGAAATTTCCGAAGCAACGGGAATGCCGCTCGGGACAGTCAAAACACACGCGCGTCGGGGCATATTACACGTTAGAGAAAGTTTGGGTTTAGGCGGCACAAATTTTTCAAGGGAGGCAACAGTATGAACGAAAAAACAAATGACATGCTATTTGACCTCCTGACGAAAAAGGCGGTCTACGGGCTGGAAGAGGCGGAGCAGGGGCATTTGGACGACCTCGATGCGGGAACCGCCGAGATGGAGTTTCGCTCACTCGAACTTGCGGTCGCGGCGATCAGTACCGTCGGGTTGGAGGAAGAGGAGCTTCCGTTTCATTTGCGATCGAAGATTATTGAGGACGGCGAGCATCATTTTGCCGAAGCCAGAACTTTCGTTTCCGAACTGTGGCCTCCGGCAACATCGAGATTATCGTCCGTGTCCGAAAAAGACGACGTGTCCGGCGGATCGTGGTTCGGCTGGTTTGGCTGGGCGGCAGCGGCGATGGCCTGTATTGCGTTGGCACTAAATCTCTGGTTCACCCGCCCTCAACCGTCTGTTGAGGTAGCTCAAAACAAGCCTCCGGTTGATACGCCGCGCTCATTGTCGCCGACGGAACTGCGCGATCAAATGTTGAAAGCCGCGACTGGAACGATCAAGGCGGCATGGACGATCGGCAATGTGAAAGAATTAACTCAGGTCGTCGGAGATGTGGTCTGGAGCGACGACTCGCAGAAAGGCTATATGCGGCTTCAGGGATTGCCGGCAAATGATGTTGCGAAAGAGACGTATCAGCTATGGATCTTTGATAAGACCCAGGATGCGGCCACACCCATCGACGGCGGCACGTTTGACGTAAAATCGGACGGTGAAGTGGTGATACCGATCAATGCGAAACTGAAAACGCAAGGGCCGCAGATGTTCGCGATCACGATCGAAAAGCCGGGCGGCGTGGTGGTTTCAAAACGCGGCAGGATAGCAGCCCTCGCCAAGGTTGAAACCCAAACCAAGCCGACCGCGTAATACAATTTAATAACCAAAATGTGGTTAGAAGCTTTCGTAATTAAACGAGAGCTTCTGGCCTTTTTCCGTTTTATTAACATATCGAGAAGAGGAGTCTTTACATGCGAAACCAGAGAATTTATATCTATTTGCTCATTGCCATACTTGCTATGTCCCTGAGCACATTTGCCCAATCCTTGCCGACCATCAATGTTAAGGAATATAAGCTCAAGAACGGCTTGACCGTTGTAATGCATCAGGACCATTCCACGCCGATCGTCGCCGTGAACATGTTCTATCATGTCGGATCAAAGAACGAGGCTCCCGGCCGCACCGGTTTCGCTCACCTCTTTGAACATATGATGTTCCAGGGCTCCGGGAATTATATTGACGGCTGGCGTGCGGTCGATGAGATGGGCGGCAGCGTCAACGGGACAACCGATCAGGACCGAACTTTCTATTACGAGACGATCCCGACAAACATGCTTGAACGCACCCTCTATATGGAAGCCGACCGCATGGGCAACTTGCTC
>JANYIL010000173.1 GCA_025362075.1 Chloracidobacterium sp. | reverse complement strand
CATAAACCTCAGGAGCCTCGGCAGGTGTCTGTCCGACATATGCCATCGCGTATCCATCTTTTTTTTGCGTGACCGTCATCGACGAGATAGCAGCGTCTTTGTAGAAAACCTCATGAATCTTACCCGTTTCTGGTTCGATGTCATAGAGAGCAGTACCCGTTCTTTTTGCCTCAAAGAAAAGTATCTTTTTGCCATCATTCGTCCACCCGATTACACTGGGTTGGGCGTCGAAAGATGGCTCAAAGACGCGAGGTTCGCCGCCACTAGCCGGATACACCCGAATCGTATATGACTGCGCCCAGTGGGACGAATCCGAGGCAATACCCGATATCCATTTTCCGTCCGGGGAATATTGCAGCGCGGATTCCGCCGCCGTGGTGGACGCAATTGGCATTGTGCGGTTGCTCGCCAGATCGATCACCGAAATGTCCGACGACGGCCAATCGTTCGGGCTCGGGGTCGAAACGTGATTAAAAACAATGCTGCGTCCGTCGGGCGACCAGTTAAATCCGGTGACGCTGCGGTTTCCGTCCGTCAGTTTTTTCACCTCGTGTTTGCCGTTTTCATCCGCTCGCAGCTGTGTCATATAGAGCCGCGCCATCTTGATATTTTCGTCAACCCAACGAAAATCATTACGGGCCTTATCATTTTTTTCCTCTTCGTCCGTCTTGGCGTCGGTCATTGTAAAAGCGATCCATTTGCCGTCAGGCGACCATTCGAAATCAGCAACGCCCGATTTTACATCCGTCAAAGCCTCGGCCTCGCCGCCGGCAGCCCGCAGGAAGTAGAGATTACTTTTATCTTTGTTGCGGGTTGATGTAAACGCGATCCATCTGCCGTCGGGCGACCATTTTGGATTTGTCGACGTCTTATCGCCAAATGTAAGCTGCGTATTCTCCTTACCATCCGTCGTCGCAAGCCATATCTGCGAGACGTACTCGCTTTTGTCGGCCGTCATTACTTCATTTGCGATCGAATAAACAACGTGACCGCCGTCCGGCGAAACGCGTGGGCTGCCGACAGCCTTGACCTTGGTCTGCATCTCCGGCGACCAGGTATTTGCGGCACCTTGCCCAACAGCAATGCCCGCAAAAAGCGAGCAAATTAAAATAGCAATATTTATCGATCTCATAGTTCATTCTCCCTGCCGCCATCGACATCGTACCGCTCGCCGTTACGCGACTCAGGTATCTTTGTTTAGTGTAAATTTCCACACCATTCTACTCTGATTCTCTTCTAAAACATACCGCCCCTCGGTCACGCGCCAAAACCCGAGAAACTCCCACTTTCCTGGTGCTAGTTTGTTAAAGAGGGGAACGCTTATCTCGGTATCAACTGCGTCGAGCAGGGCGCGGTTTCGGGCGTCCAGTTTTTGATCGCCGCGCCGTCCTGATCCGGTGTAAGAGATCGTGTCGCTCGTCTCGCCGTGAAAGTCCGGATAGCACGGATTGATTCGTCCAAAATCGGTCAATAGCGAGATAAGACGGCCGTTGCGCTGGTAGATGCCGTTGCGTATCTTGTGTGTTCGTGAAACGTCTGTCCAGGAGTACATGACGCTTTCGAGATAATGCATAAGGTAGACTTATGGCCATATAATGGCCTACCTAATAACCGGTTGACAACTCTCGTCCGTGCGAATTACTATTGTATTACGTACTTCAAATATTTGGATTATCTTCAATGTCTAAAATCCAATTTCTGAAGATTCCCTCTCGGTTTTCAAGCGTCAATTGAATCGGGATCGCTCTTTTAAATTAAATCATTCGTCCTTATCTGAATCGAACATATCTCAAGGAGGAAAACGAGAGTGAAGAAAATACCAGGTTTATTTTTAGTGGCTGCCGTTGCGTTTTTTGTATTCGGTGCCGTCTCAAAAAAGGCGTCCGCCGACAACATAGTCGAAGCGGGACAGGCGGTCGAGGCACCGGCGGTTGTATTGGCGATGCCAGATCTGGCTACGCCGCCGGCGGCTGATGGCAAAGAAAAACAGCGTGATGTCGTCTCCGGCAAATCGTATAAAAACGATACGTCAATACCGCTTCGAGACATGAAGCCCGAGCCGTATCTGGGCAAGGAAATGGAGCGCGAGGCCAACCCGAACCCAAGGCCCCCCCACTCACCGCACAAAGACAGGCCGGACGAGGCGGTTCAGGACAGATCCGCATCGCTGATTTCGCTTGCGGCGCCGCTTATCGCTTCGTCGATCCTTAATTTTGACGGTATCGTCTTTCCGGGAGTGGGATGCAATTGTGCCCCACCCGATACAGACGGCGAAGTCGGTGCGACGCAGTACGCACAGATGGTTAACGAAGGCTTTCAGGTTTTTGACAAAAATACCGGAGCTTCTGTCTTTGGGCCGGTCGGAATTTCGACAATCTGGAATGGCTTTGGCGGCGTCTGTCAGACAAACGGCAACGGTGACCCAATCGTTGTGTACGACCAGCTCGCTAACCGCTGGCTCATCAGCCAATTTGCCGGCACGAGCGTGCCGACGGACGAGTGCATCGCCGTATCGACCACAAGCGATGCAACGGGCAGCTATAACCGGTATGGCTTTCACCTCGGGTCTAATTTTTTCGACTATCCGCATATCGCCGTATGGCCTGACGGCTATTACATGAGCGATAACGTATTCAATGCCGCCGGCACCACATTCCTCGGTCCGCAGCCATTTGCTTTTGACCGCGTAAAAATGCTTGCGGGCCAACCGGCAACTTTCGTCACGACCGGAGCATCCGGCGCGGCAGAGGACGTATATTTACCCGCCGATCTCGACGGCTCGAACCTGCCACCCGCCGGAGCACCGGCCACTTTCGTGGCGGTACCGTTTAGCGGTACGTATAAGGTGAGGCATTTCCACGCCGACTTCGTTACGCCGGCGAATTCGACATTTACGGTTTTCGCGACACCTGCCGCAGCCGGATTTACCGAGCTGTGCGGGACAACCCGGTCATGCGTGCCGCAACAAGGACAATCGGCCGCCAATAAATTGGATGGCATCGGCGACCGGCTAATGTTTCGTCTGGCGACTCGATTTATTGGCGGTCACGAATCGACCGTCGGTAATTTTACCGTCAGCGCCAATAGCGTGGCAGGTATCCGATGGTTCGAATTGCGAAACGTGACATCGGGACCGGTGACGGTATTTCAGGAAAGCACCTATCAGCCCGATACGACATGGCGCTGGATGGGCAGCGCGGCAATGGATAAGGACGGAGGCATCGCCCTCGGTTTCAGTGCCTCAAGCTCGACCATTTTCCCGCAGATACGTTACGCCGGGCGACTAGCGACCGACCCGCTAAACACGATGGCCCAGGGCGAAGCCACCCTCTTTGCGGGTACCGGTTCCCAAACCGGTTCGGGCAATCGCTGGGGCGACTACAGTGACCTGACGGTCGATCCGGTGGACGACTGCACGTTCTGGTATACGCAGGAGTATTACCAAACGACAGGCACCTTTAACTGGCGGACGCGCATCGGATCGTTCAAGCTGCCGACATGTGGTGCGTCACCGACGCCGACGCCGACACCTACTGCGACACCGACACCTAACCCTACGCCGACGCCAACTGCGACGCCGACGCCAAACCCGACGCCCACCCCAACGCCTTCTCCGACGCCAACCGGCGGTGAGCTGATCACCAATGGCGGCTTTGAGACGAACACGGCCCCGTGGGTCACATCCGGCACGGGCTTCTTCTACTCGAACGGAGCATTCCCGCACAGCGGAACGGGTTACGTCATATTCGGTGTCAACAATAGCACCACCGGCCAGGCCTACCAGCAGGTTTCGATCCCGGCGACGGCGACGGCAAACCTGACATTCTGGCTCAACGTCACGTCGAGTGAAACGACCACCAAGACCCAGTTCGACAAACTGTTTATCGAGGTGCGTGACACGGCGGGGAATCTGTTGACGACGGTCGGCACATTCAGCAATCTCAACAAGGTTGGGACCGCCGGCGCGTATACGCAAAGATCGTTCAGTCTTGCCGCCTTCCGCGGGCAGACCGTGCGAGTGCAATTCCGCTCGACAATGGACAGCTCATTGACGACATCCTTCCGCGTCGATGACGTGTCGTTGAAATAAACCGACATTCAAAGCGGTAAACACCAGAGGCTGCCCCAAAAAGGCAGCCTCTTTTTTATGCCGCAAGCCCGCGCGTCAGCAAGGGCTTAACACTCAACTGTGAATACCACCCTTTTTAATCCCACGAGCCGCGTCGCATAAGCAGGGCCGTAATACTCAAACCTGAACCGAATTACCGCTTCCGTTGTAGCTCCAGCTTTTTCGTGCTACATTTCCCATACGAATTCCCATGAACACCCTTTACTACGGCGACAATTTAAAGATACTGCGGGACTATATCAAAGAAGAGTCGGTCGATCTCGTCTATCTCGACCCGCCGTTTAACAGCAACCGCAATTACAACGTGCTATTTCGCAACGAATCGGGCGGCGATTCCGAATCGCAGATCACGGCGTTCGAAGACAACTGGCACTGGAACCTCGCCGCCGAGGAAACTTATCACGAACTCATATCCGAACCCGATCAGGTCGGTCGAATGATCGAGAGCTTCAGGGCGTTCATCGGCAACAACCAGATGATGGCCTATCTCGTCATGATGGCCGTCCGCCTAAAAGAACTCCACCGCGTCCTAAAACCGACCGGCTCGCTCTATCTCCACTGCGACCCGACCGCGAGCCATTATCTACGGATTGTTCTAGATACGATTTTTGGGGTAGAGAACTTCCGCAGTGAGATAACGTGGCGAAGGACAAATGCGCACAATAAGTTGTCGAAACAGTTCGGGCCGATTCACGATACCATTCTTTTTTCCTCGAAGTCGGACCGGTTCACCTTTCACCCGGGTCGCTCTCCATACGCCAAGAGCTACGTTAAAAACAGCTTTCCTTATTCCGACAACCGCGGTCGCTATCAATCGAACGTGCTGACTGGTTCGGGCATCAGAACTGGGGACAGCGGAAAGCCATGGCGCGACTATGATCCGACGCCCA
>JANYIL010000169.1 GCA_025362075.1 Chloracidobacterium sp. | reverse complement strand
CGGCATCGGGAGCAACGGTTTCGGGCAGAGTAACCTCACCCGACGGCCGCGGCATCCGCGGTGCGGCGGTGACGATCGTCGACGGCCACGGCTTTGCCAGATCCGTGACGACCAGCTCGTTTGGCTACTATAGCTTCGACGCAGTGGCGTCGGGCGAAACCTACACGCTCGGCGTTGCATCGCGTTCCTATCGCTTTTCGACCCGAACGGTAACAATCACCGACAGCTTAACGGCCGTCGACTTTACCGGATTGGAGTAAACCCCAATCCATCAACCTAAACCAAAAAAGCGGCCCTCGCGGGCCGCTTTTTTTGGGAGCAATTGGAAGGGAAAATTGGATGTCATTTTTCATTCTTTTTCCCGCTTGCAATCTTGTGCAGACAAATTCTCTACACTACACTTCTCTAATATGTCTGAAACTGAACTTAAACGGACGCCGCTGAATGCCGCACATCGTCAGCTTGGCGGGCGGATGGTCGATTTTGGCGGCTGGGATATGCCGGTGCAATATCCGGCCGGCGTGATCGAGGAACACATGCGTTGCCGGACGCGTGCCGGGCTCTTTGACGTGTCTCACATGGGCGAGATATGGGTCGACGGGCCAGGAGCGATCGATTTTGTCAATCGGCTAACGACCAACGACGTGACGCGGCTTATCGACGGCCAGGCACATTATTCCGCCCTGACAAATCCGAAGGGCGGCGTGGTTGACGATCTGCTGGTCTATCGTTTTGCTGAAGAAAAGCTGCTGCTTGTTGTAAATGCCGGGACAACTGAAAAGGATTGGGGATGGATCACATCGCACCACACCGATGCGGATAATTGTGCGTTAACCAATGCCAGCGGCGATTTTTGTCAGATCGCCGTTCAGGGCCCGGACGCTCTCGGCATTGTCCAGCAGCTCACCGAGAATGATCTTTCGGCGATCAAGTATTACCACTTTACCGAGGGGTGGGTGGACGAGGTGGAGTCGATCATTTCGCGCACTGGCTACACCGGCGAAGATGGTTTTGAGGTGTACGCCCATCCGAAATACGCGGAAAAACTGTGGAACAAATTTCTCGAAACCGGCAGCTACGGCTCGGCTGAGGGCATACTTCCATGCGGGCTTGCATCGCGAAACACGCTGCGGCTCGAGTCGGCAATGTCGTTGTACGGGCACGAGCTTGACGACGACATCACTCCGCTCGAAGCAAATCTTGGCTGGATCACCAAGCTGGATAAAGGTGATTTTACCGGCCACGACGCCCTCACTGCGTTAAAAGAAAAGGGCTTGACGCGAAAACTCGCCGGATTTGAAATGACCGAGCCCGGCATTGCCCGCGACGGCTACGACGTCTATGTCGGTGATGAAAAGGTGGGCACGGTCACATCGGGCAGCCCGGCACCGTTTTTGAAAAAGAACATCGGTCTCGCATTCTTGCCCGTTGACTTTGCAAAAACCGGCCAAGAAATTAGAATTGATGTGCGGGGAAAACACCTGGCGGCAAGGGTTGTGCCGACGCCTTTCTACAAACGACCCTCCTAGCTTTTGGATTTAAATTTAAAGAGGTCATTATAATTTTCTATGTCTAATATTCCTGAAAACCTACGCTACAGCAAAGATCACGAATGGGTCGGCGTTGACGGCGACATTGCCACGGTTGGCATCACCGATTATGCACAGCACGCGCTTGGCGATGTTGTGTATATCGATATGCCGCGTGTCGGCGACAAATTTGGGACACATGAAGCCTTTGGCTCGGTCGAATCCGTAAAGGCGGTGTCTGAGATCTTTATGCCCGCAGGCGGTGAAATTACCGAAGTCAACGACGGCCTGAACGACACTCCTGAGGCCGTGAACAACGACCCCTATGAGGCCGGCTGGATGGTCAAAGTAAAAATGGACAACCCCGGCGAGGCTGACGCGATGCTGTCATCGGTGGAATACGAGGAATATTTGAGCGCGTCGACTTAACGAATATCAATCCTTTTTCGTCCGGAGCAAATCTAATTTAGCATTGTCTATCCCGACAAAATCACATCTGATATAGGAGTATTAAATGAGATATATTTACTTGGTTTTTGTACTTACACTTGTCACCGCCATATCCTGTATGGCTCAAAAACATCCGGTTAAGCCGCCGGCTCCATCGACGTCTGACGGGCAGTTTGATATTACGATCGAGGGCGGCGGAAACAAAACGGAGATCAAATCTACTCAGTTTCAAAATGCTGATGGCTTTTTCCTGGATAATGAAAATGGATTGCTGACGATTGCTTTTAGGGCCGACAATGACAAAGACGAAAAAAAAATCTCAATTACCGGACGGCTCCCGAAAGCTGTAGCCGGGACTTACACCCTTGGCGTCGGCGAAGGCACTGCTCTATTCAACATCGAGAGCAGCGAGTTCCCTAAAGTTCCGATGTTTTTTGCCAAAAGCGGATCGATCGAAATTTCAAGTATGCCGCTAGCAGGCGGGTTAATAGCCGGGAGCTTTAAAGAGATTTGTGAAAGTGGAACCGATGACGGCAAAATGGAGATCTATACGGTGAGCGGCTCTTTTAAATTTAGAAGAGGGCCCGCGATTCGCTGAGCGGGCAAAAATTCTAAGATGAATTGTTCGTTATTCATCACATATTTTAGAAATTTTCACTTTTTCCGGAGCTTAGATATGTTTAAAAAAACTACTATTTTCCTCGGGTTTTCAATACTTCTCGGCATCGCGGGGTCTAACGTGTTCGCCCAAAACTACAAGATCAAACAGTCCACGTCGATGATGGGCCAGGACATGACGTCGACCGTCTATGTCAAAGGCGCGCGAAAACGCACCGAATCCAGCGGGATGATGGGCATGGGCGGTGACGTCGCCGATATCGAGCAGTGCGATATGAAACGTACAGTCAAGGTCAGCGACAAGAAAAAGATGTATTTCGTTGAGCCATTCGCGACGGACGATTCGGCTCCAGCCTCGGTGACCAAGCCGAGTGGACCGATAACTTCCGGAAAGATCACGAAGGGCGGCACCATCACAATGACGACCTCGATCAACGACACCGGCGAACGCAAACAGATGTTCGGCCTGACCGCACGTCATATAAAAACGTCGATGACATCGCAATCGTCGCCCGATGCCTGTTCGCAGAGCGACATGAGCATCGAGACGGATGGCTGGTACATCGATCTGCCGCTATTTTCATGTCCGATGGCCATGCCTCGAAATCCAATGGGTGGCATGGAATCCCCTAAACGCGGATGTATGGACCGTATGGTCATGAAATCGACCGGCGGCGGCAAGCTCGCCTTTGCACTCGAGCTGACGACGACGATGAAAATGGACGAAGGCCAGGACTTTTCTCAGTCGCTGCATACTGTTGAGTTTTCAAAGGCGACGCTTGAGGACGCCCTTTTCGACATTCCGGCCGGATACTCTGTCGCAAATTCTTCGCAGGACCTCTATGGACGCCCTGATTTCGGGTCGATGATGAAGGGCGGTAGGGGCAACAACGACGATGATGACAAACCCTCGAAACCGGCACCAAAAATGACCGGCATGTCGTCAATGGGAGACACGCCTCCCTCAAAGAAAGCCGGCGTGATCCGCATCGGCGTCATCGCTCCGACAAATAACGGCGGCGAGTCAGTCTCGACGAATATGCAGATGTATCTCGCCCAAAAACTCACCGGCAGCAATGTCGAAGGTGTGGCCGTGAGCAGCGAGGCCGATGCACGGGCGTCAAATTGCGATTATGTATTAACAAGCGATTTTTCCAAACTTAAGCAAACCACCGCCGGCAAGATCGGCGGGATGTTTGGAAAGGTAACCAATACGTCTGTGGGAGGAACGTACGACGCCCAGGTGGACTTCCGTCTGCTCTCACTAAAATCCGGTCAGGTCACTTTGCAAAATAAGGCGGCGTCAAAGTCTGAAAGCAATGTCGACCGTGCGGCTGAGGGCGTATTGGCCCAAGAAGCCTCAGCCGTGCTTTCTTCAGGGCTGAAGAATTAGCTTTGGCTGGCTTAGTAATTGCGGAAGCCTGCGCGTAAGCAAGGGCGTAACACGCAGGTTGAATGTTCGCCCTCGCTTACGCGCAGGCCTCCGCATTTTAGACTTTATTACTGACGCTGCCGGTCGTGTTCCTGCCGGTAGATGTTCTGGCTTTCACGATTCAAATCGCGCTCCAGCCAGGCCCGTTCGAAAGGCGTCAGACCATTCCCCCTCAACCTGCTCTCAAGCCCGTTGATCCGTGCCTCCTGGGCCTCGATCCTCGATGCCTCGGCCGGTGTTAGACTCCCGTTATTGATCCCACGTGCGATCCGGTGCTGCTGCCGTTCCTGGCGCCCATTAATGTTGCCTCGCTGACAATGCCTACTCGTTTGGGCCGACGCTGTCGTTCCGGCAATAAACAAAACTGCAAAAGCTGCCAATATGAGCGGGAGAGTGCTCTTTAACATTCTTTTCATTTCTTTAACTCCTTAATGATCAAAATTTCAAAGAGCCAACGTTGACTGATATATAGACGCATAAATAATACGTGTGGTCGGATAATTTTTGTTATTAGCCCAACTTTAATAACGCGATTTTTCGTTCAGCCCCGGTTGTTTGGTATTATCAGTATTTCGCCTATTAATGATTTTTTAGCTCTATATAAGAAATGAGATATATTCCAAATTCACCCGAAGAACGTGACGAAATGCTTGCCGTCGTGGGCCTCAATTCGGCCGACGAACTTTTTCGCTCGATCCCGTCCGGCGTCCAGTTAAATCGCGCACTCAAGATCACCGAACCGCTTGCCGAAAGCGAAGTGATCGCCGCTATGGAAGCGATGGCCGCAAAGAATACGGCCGCGACCAAAACGTCATTTCTAGGAGCCGGCGTTTACTCGCATTTTTCGCCGACGATCGTCGATCACCTGATCCAGCGAAGCGAGTTTTTCACCAGCTACACACCGTATCAGCCGGAGATCTCACAGGGGACTCTGCAATACATTTTCGAGTTTCAAACACTCGTCTGCCAATTGACTGGAATGGAGGTCGCGAACGCCTCGATGTATGATGGCTCGACCGCCATGGCCGAGGCGTATCTGATGGCGCAGCGTGTGACGCGGCGGAACAAGATCGTCGTTGCGACCAGCGTTCATCCCGAATATCGGGAAGTAGCGAGAACCTATACACAACACGGCGAAGCAGAGATCGTTTCGATCCCGTTTGACGAACAAACAGGCCGCGTCGCCGACCTATCGGCTCTGGATGACAAGACAGCGGCTTTGGTCGTCCAGTCACCCAATTTCCTTGGTTGTGTCGAAGATCTAACCGCATTGGCCGACGCGGCACACGCTGTCGGGGCCTTGTTCGTCGTCGTCGTGACGGAAGCAATCTCATTCGGCCTACTCAAATCGCCAGGTGCCTGCGGTGCCGACATTGTAGTCGGCGAAGGTCAGTCGTGGGGTGTTCCGATGGGGTTCGGCGGGCCGCATGTCGGGCTTTTTGCGACGCAGGAAAAGTTCGTCCGCCAGATGCCCGGCCGCCTTTGCGGTGTTGCGTATGACAAGAACGGAAACCGCGGTTTTGTGCTTACGCTCTCGACCCGAGAACAGCATATCCGCCGCGAAAAGGCGACCTCCAACATCTGCACAAACCAGGGCCTGATCGCACTCGCCGCGACCATTTATATGGAAACAATGGGCAAAAAAGGCTTGCAGGAAGTTGCGATGCAGAATGCGCAGAAGGCTGCCTATGCGGCAAAGCAGATCGCCGGTATCGATGGTTTTGAGATCACGTTTTCGTCACCGAAATTTAATGAGTTTGTCGTACGCGGCCCGGTTTCGGCAATCGAGATATTGGAAAACGTGCGAACGCACAACAATATTATCGGCGGGCTGGCATTGTCAAAGTATTACACCGGCCGCGACAACGATTTTCTCGTTTGCGTAACGGAAACAAATACGCGTGAGCAGATAGATGCGTTGGTAACGGCGCTTTCCGGTTTGTAATGGACTATCTGTTCGATATATGGCCTTTCGCATATTGTTAAATCATTTACGTTAGTGACGAAATCAAAATTTATGCAAAGCAACCTAAACAGACGACGATTCCTTTCATCCGCCGGTAAGGGCCTCGGCCTGATGGCCCTGTCGTCGGCCGCTGTCGGCTCGTTATTTGAAAATATCGTGGCGGCCGGAAAGCATATCGACCATCTTTCGCCGGTCGAGGCGGCAATGGACGAGGATTACTGGGCAACGATCCAACAGGCTTTCTCGGTCACGCGCGGCATGGTCAATCTCAATAACGGAGGTGTCTCGCCGAGTCCGCGAATGGTCACCGAGGCTTTTGTCCGCTACACGTGGCAGCAGGAAGACGCGACGGCCTACACAATGTGGCGGCTGCTTGAGCCGCAATCGGAAACGATCCGAACCGGCCTTGCAGAGATTTTCGGATGCTCACCTGAGGAGATCGCGATCACGCGTAACGCTTCCGAGTCGCTCGAAATTCTGCTGATGGGAATGGATCTCAAATCCGGTGACGAAATACTGACGACGACTCAGGATTATCCGCGAATGCTGACCACGCTCAAACAGCGCGAGCTCCGCGAGGGACTTAAGCTCAATCTGATCAAGATACCGCTCGCGCCTGCGAATATCGATGACATCGCGGCCGCATTTGAAAGGGCCGTCACGCCAAAGACCAAGCTGATCCTTGTTTCGCATCAGATAAATCTTACGGGACAGATTCTTCCCGTAAAGAAGATTTGCGAAATGGCCCGTTCTAAAGGCATCGAGACGATCGTGGACGGCGCACATTCGTTTGCCCAGTTTGATTTCAAACGCGACGACCTTGGGTGCGATTATTTTGGCACCTCGCTGCACAAATGGATTTACGCACCGAAGGGCACGGGAATGCTTTACGTCAAGAAAGACAAGATCCCAAAGGTCTGGGCGTTGATGGCGTCCGAGGACAAAAATAAGAACGACATCCGAAAATACGAAGAGATCGGCACCCATTCGGCGGCGATGCGGCTCGCTATCGGCGAAGCGATCCTCTTTCACAACGCTATAGGTGGCAAACGCAAAGAAGAGCGGCTGAGATATCTATCACGTTATTGGATGAACCGGCTCAAAGACATTCCGAAAGTTGGTTTTAACACATCCTTCGATCCGAAACAGTCTTGTGCCATCGCCAATTTTAAGATCGACGGCATCGACCCCGGAGCGATCGGCAGCTATCTGATGTCCAAGCACATGATCATCACGACGCCGATCGTTCACGAAGAATTTACCGGCATTCGCATAACGCCGAATGTTTATACGACGCTGTGGGAATTAGACCGATTTTGCGGCGTTGTCGAGGATATTGCGAGGAAAGGATTGCCCAAATCATAGGGCGTGAAAAAAGGTTGGGACAGTGGGACAGTTGGGACAGCACGAACAAAACCTCTTATTCGTAACGTTTAGACTGTCCCAAGGCATTTGGGACACTTGGGACAGTGGGACACGGGACAAAAATTGAGCTATGAGCATTACTAAAGTTACACAACATCCGACTCAGAATGAGGGATTGATATTTGAACGGTCGCATGGGGGCCGCATTGGCTATCGTCTGCCGAAACTCGATGTTCCCGTCACGGACGATATTTTGCCGGCTGAATTGCGGCGTGACGATGATCTCGACGGCGTTCCCGAGGTGTCTGAGGTCGATGTCGTCAGGCATTTTACGCGAATCTCGACGTGGAATTACTCGATCGATCTCGGCATGTACCCACTCGGTTCATGCACGATGAAATACAATTCGAGACTTAATGAAAAGGTCGCGAGGATCGGCGGTTTTGCCGGCCTGCATCCGCTCGCTCCCGCCGAAGAAACTCAGGGTGCTCTCGAATTGATCTATCGGCTTCAAGAAGATCTCTGCGAGATCACCGGACTCGCGGGAATTTCGCTCCAGCCCGCTGCCGGTGCTCAGGGCGAGATGACCGGCGTGATGCTCATCCGGGCGTTTCTCGATCAGCGTGATGGTGAGGCGTCGAAAGATCGTAGGGTTATGCTCATCCCAGATTCGGCCCACGGGACCAACCCCGCTTCGGCCGCGGTCGCCGGATTCTCGGTAAAAACGATTCGTTCGACGGCGGAAGGACTGACCAACATGGACCACCTTCACGAGCTTTGCAACGAAGGCGGCGTTGCCGGATTGATGCTGACAAATCCAAACACGGTCGGGATTTTCGAGACGAACATTCGCGAAATCTGCGATACGATCCACGCCGCCGGCGGCCTCGTCTATATGGACGGTGCCAATATGAACGCGCTAGTTGGCATCGCCCGTCCCGGCGACATGGGCGTCGATGTCATCCACCTCAATCTGCACAAAACGTTCTCGACGCCGCACGGCGGCGGCGGTCCCGGCTGCGGCCCGTGCCTGTGCTCGGCTGAGCTTGCCCCTTTTCTGCCGACCCCGAGAGTCGAGGCGGAAACACGACCGGTACGGAGTGTGCCTCAAGCGAGCTACAGACTCAACTATGATTACCCCCATTCCATCGGCAGAGTAAAAGCATTCTTCGGCAATTTCGGAATGATGGTGCGTGCCCTTTCGTACATCTACACCCACGGTGCCGAGGGCCTGAAAGAAGCCACAGAGGCCGCTGTGTTAAACGCGCGATACGTCTCAAATAAGCTGTCAGAAACGTACGACAAGCCCTACGAATCCGACTGTATGCACGAAGCGATCTTCTCGCACAAAAAACAGTCGAAAAAAGGCGTAGTCACGCTCGATATCGCCAAGCGCCTAATCGATTACGGCTTTCACCCGATGACGGTCTACTTCCCTCTCGTCGTCGAGGGCGCGATGCTGATCGAACCTACCGAGTCCGTTGGCCGTGCCGACCTCGATGCGTTTATCGAAGCGATGATCAACATCGACCGCGAAGCCCAGGAAAACCCGCAACTCGTCATCGACGCACCGCATTCGACGCGTATCGGACGGCTGGACGAGGCAACAGCTGCTCGCAAGCCGGTCCTACGATGGAGGACTGATATGGAGGCAACGGCAAAATCAGCGTAAGATAAAAATATGGAAAAAGTAGTAAATATTCATATCGAAAAACTTCCCGAAGGCTTGTATTTGGCGACTTCAGATGATGTGCAAGGACTGATCGCACAGGGCAGAACAATATCGGAAACTATCGAGATCGCCCGAGATGTCGCGAAGAAACTTTTGGAATCTCAGGAAGGCCTGTCTAAAGAACTCAGCATTATGAAGGACAGCTTCGAGTATCCTCTCGTGATCGGAGTATAGAATGGGAAGGCTTTCCGGGCTTCGGTACAGAGATATCATAAAAATCCTCAAGAAATTCGGTTATGAGTTTCATCGGCAGGCCGCAGGCAGCCATGAAATATGGTTCAGCCTGGCCTTGAACAGATATACGACTATTCCCAACCACCCCGGTGACATGCCGGAGGGAACTCTGCGTGCAATTCTTAAACAGGCCGAGATCGATGTGGAGGACTTTCTGCATACCAAATAGCTTTCCTTAAGAGCGTCGATGGCCTGCGCAATATTCTGATCGGAACGAGCGAATTTGCACCCGAGTTGAGTTTTGCCGTGCTTGCCGTCGCGGCCGTGATCTTTGTTGGTCTGGGCAGCTATTCGTTCTCGAAAATACAAATTTGATCCGTATTTCATCGTAAGATCCAATGGCAGAGGCGGCGCGAATCGATCCAGTGTTCAAAAGGCTCGGCCAAGTGCTTTGGATTGGCACCCTGGCCGCCGGAGTGATCTCCTACGTCGCCGCTCCGCATCTGTTTACGGCTGACAGTATCGCCGCATTCCTGCTTCGGTTTCAGAGTACTATTTGGTTGATCTATATCGGCTTTTCCATTATTCGCGGAATGACTCTGCTGCCGAGCACGCCCCTAGTGATAGCCGGAACGTTGCTTTTTCCAAGCCAGCCGGTCGCGGTCCTCCTTGTCTCGATAGCCGGAATAGTGATTTCGTCGACGATGATATATTTCTTTTCGGAATACTTCGGATTCAGCGATTTTTTCGAGCAGCACAAACCTGAGGTAACGCATCAAATAAAGGCGAGGCTGGAGCATCCGTTTGGGTTTCTTTTCGTTGCCGCAAGGGCCTTTTTCCCACTGGTACCGACCGATCTGGTTTGTTACCTGGCGGGGACCACGAAAATGAATTTTTGGAAATTTATCATCGCGGTGGCCGCCGGTGAGATGGTTCTATGCGGTTTTTACATTTTTTTAGGCGGCGCAGTGCTCGATCACGTGCGGTAAAACGCCTTTTGTTGTAATCTTTTAGACGTTATTGTTCAATTCTGCATCTTATACTCGGAGGAATTTTATTTGTGAAAGATTGTAATGAAATTGTCGATTGTTCGGGACGCCGCGAATTTTTGGTAAAGTCCGCCATGCTCGCCGGTGGTTTGGTTTTGACGTTGTCGGGGGCCGGTTCGGCTTTTGCGTCGCGATTTGAGGATGTCACGGTTGCCATCAATGACAAGAGCCCGTTAAACAAGGTCGGCGGCACTGCGACGGTCGATTCATCCGCCGGCAAGATCGTCATTCTGCGAACGGGCGACGCGGCGTTTGTCGCCGTTTCGGCAAAATGCACGCACAAGGGCGGGCCTATCAAATACGACGCCGACGCAAAGCAATTCTTCTGTCCGTGGCACGATTCCAAATACAAAACCGACGGCTCAAATGCAGGTGGCCCGGCCAGCCAACCCTTGGCGTCGTACAAGGCTACAGGTTCCGCGACATCAGTCACGGTTAAGGTTGGTTCTTAACCACCCTCTGAAAGAACACATTTCATCGACGGCCCGCGCAATCCGCGATTGCGCGGGCTTTTGTTTGAGTATATAATTCGCTCACTTAATATAATTAATTTCCTCTCACGTTTTGCTCAAAATAGGAGGTAACGATGCCGCAAGTAGGACAGTCCGTCGAGATAAACGAAGATAAAATGCATGCCTTTTTAGGCAAGGTTGTAACCGATCTGGGAGCGTCACTAAGCTCGGTGCTCGGTTATATAGGCCAAAAACTGGGACTATATGAGGCCCTCGCCGACTCCGATGGCCTAACACCAGCCGAGCTGGCCGCCAAGACAGATACCAACGAGCGTTACGTCCGCGAATGGCTCATTAACCAGGCGTCTGGCGACTACGTTCATTACGAGCCGGCGACCGGTAAATTCTCGATGCTGCCCGAACAGGCGGTCGCGCTAACCGACGAAAATAGCCCGTTTTATGTCGGCGGAGGCTTTCATGTGGTCAAGGCAATGGCGAACGCTCAGCCGAGGATCATGGAACATTTTAAGGATGGTGGCGGAATGCTGTGGGGCGAACACGATCCCGATCTTTTTGTAGGTACGGAGAAATTTTTCCGCCCCGGTTACACAGCACATCTTGTCGGAAGTTGGATACCCTCATTGACCGGCATTGAGGCCAAATTGGGTGCCGGAGCAACAGTCGCCGATGTGGGCTGCGGCCACGGGGCGTCGACCATCATAATGGCCAGGGCATTTCCGAATTCGACTTTTTACGGCTACGACAACCACGCCGCTTCGATCGAAAATGCCCGTAAAAAGGCCGAGGCTGCCGGTGTCGCGGATCGCGTTCATTTTGACGTCGGGTCGGCAAACGATTACCCGAACAACGGATATGATCTCATCTGCTTCTTCGATTGTCTTCATGACATGGGTGACCCGCATGGTGCAACCCGGCATGCCGCCGAAACCCTTGCCGACGGCGGCAGCTGCCTGATCGTCGAACCAATGGCGGGCAATACGGTCGAGGAAAACTTCAATATCATCGGCCGGACATTTTCGGGCGCATCGACGCTCTGCTGTACGTCAAATTCCCTTGCGACCGGAGGCCCGGCCCTCGGAGCCGTCGCGACCGAAGCGGCGATAAAGGATGTGGTGATTTCGGGAGGATTCACCGAATTTCGGCGTTCGACCGAGACACCGTTCAATCGCGTATTTGAGGCCCGGAAGTGATTCCCGTCACTGCCGGCAAACGTTGAAAGGAGTATAATCAAAATACCATAGAGGTATCGACGACGCGCTGGGCGATCTGCTAACAACGCGCTGCGGTTTGTCTCAAACTGTAGTGTCGAATAAAATTCTCTACGCCAAACCTCACGTACACGTCTCGTCTTACTTGACGACAACATTTATGACCACAATCGGAATCCCCAAAGAGATCCACCCCGGCGAAAAGCGGGTGGCCGCCACGCCCCAAACGATAATTAAGCTGAAAAAGCTTGGTTTCGACGTTCAGGTCGAGTCGCACGCCGGACACGGTATCAACTGCAACGACGGCGAATATCGCGAGGCGGGTGCCACGATCATCGACTCGACAAAAGAGCTGTGGGCGACCTCGGACGTTATCCTCAAGGTGCGTCCGCCAGAGGATAACAAGGAACTTGGCGTTCATGAAGCCGATCTGCTCAAGGCAGGTGGCTGGCTCGTCGGATTTGTCTGGCCCGCCCAAAATCGTGAGATCCTCGACCGGCTTGCCAAGCGAAAGGCGACGGTTTTCGGCATGGACTGTGTTCCCCGCATCTCTCGTGCTCAAAAAATGGATACGCTCTCAGCGATGGCAAACATTGCCGGTTACCGGGCGATCATCGAGGCGGCGACCAATTTCCCGCGGTTCTTCGGCGGCCAGATCACCGCCGCCGGACGCATCGATCCGGCAAAGGTCATGGTCATTGGGGCCGGTGTCGCCGGACTATCGGCTATCGGCGCGGCTCGCAGCCTGGGAGCGATAGTGCGGGCGTTTGACCCGCGTTCCGCCACAAAAGATCAGGTCGCGAGCATGGGAGCCGAATTTCTCGAGGTAAATATCGAGGAAGAGGGCGAGGGTAAAGGCGGCTATGCCAAGGTCATGTCCGACGCATTTATTCAAGCCGAGATGGCGTTGTTTGCCCAGCAGGCAATGCAAGTAGATATCATAGTTACGACCGCCCTGATCCCCGGTAAACCGGCACCGAAATTGATCACGCAAGGCATGGTCGAATCGATGAAGCCCGGCTCGGTGATCGTCGATCTCGCCGCCGAACAAGGCGGCAATTGTGTCCTGACACAGCCCGGAAAGGTCGCCCATCACAAGGGCGTAACCATCATCGGCTACACCGATATGCCTTCGCGAATGGCAAGCATGTCGAGCCAGCTTTACGGTTCGACGATCGTCGCACTGCTCGGGGATCTTTGTAGAAGCCCGCGCGTCAGCGAGGGCTTAACATCCAACGTGAGTGATAAGCCCTCCCTAACGGTCGGGCCTCCGCAACTGAGTATCGATCTCGACGACGAGGTCGTTCGCGGTGCGATTGTCCTGCATGACGGAAAAATGATGTGGCCCGCTCCTGCTGCGCCGACGCCGGTTGCTCCGCCAGAACCGGGTGTGCCGACAAAAAGCTCGGCAAGCGTCGCTGTCGCGACTGCCGCAAAAAGCGGCCATGGACACGGCGAGAGCACGGGCATCAGTCCAGTCCTGCTTGCCGTCGTCGGAGTAGTATTGATCGGTCTCGGGTTTGTCGCTCCGGACAGTGTGCTTTCTCATTTTACCGTGTTCATGCTCGCGATCTTCGTCGGATTTCAGGTCGTCTGGAACGTCAAACCGGCCCTGCACACTCCGCTCATGAGCGTCACCAACGCCATCAGCGGCATCATCCTTGTCGGCGGAATGCTTCAGCTTGTCGGCACCAGTATGAATTTAACGACGATCCTCGGCGGCATCGCGGTCCTGCTCGCCGCGATCAACATCGCAGGCGGATTTTTGGTAACGAATAGAATGTTGGCGATGTTTAGAAAATAGACTTTCGGATCTACTTTTCTTTCTTTAAACAGGAGCACACTCACGCATGGAAGGACTAAAGGACATACTTGAAGCAACTGAACGCGAACGCGTGCGGTCTCTTGTCGAAGCCGATATGCCAACCGCGGA
>JANYIL010000152.1 GCA_025362075.1 Chloracidobacterium sp. | reverse complement strand
GGCGAGGTCCGCGGCGTACTGCAAGCGCAAGCCCGTGCCCGCGAGGCTCAAACACTCGGTTTTAAGAAGCTAATTTTGCCGGAATCGAATAAAAAAGGATTGGAAAAGCTGCTCGGAATCCGCGTCGTGGGTGTCAGGAATCTTGAACAGGCGATGAATGAGTTGTTTTGAGTTCCAGCTTTAGATGGCCTTCGTCACAGGAAAGACAACTAAAGTTGTAACTTACAACGAGAGTTATGTATATTTAATCTATGAAAGCGATAGTAGTTACTCCAAAAAGCGACACCGAATTCAGATTCATCACAGATCTGCTTAAAAAGCTTGGCGTCGGCACTTCAACATTGACGACAGAGCAAATAGAAGATATCGGAATGTTGAAATTGCTGCGTAACGTGGACAGATCAAAAAAAGCAAGCCGCAGTGCGATAATGAAAAAGTTGTCGGTGTAATGAAAGTCGAATTCCTAAAGAGATTCTCAAAGGATATTGACGACATTACTGCGAAGTCCGTTAGATCAGCCTTAAAGAGGGTAATTGAGTTAATGGAAACCGCCGACGCTCTCAGCAAGATCCCAAACACTAAAAAACTACAGGGCCATAAAACCGCTTATCGAACACGAGTCGGAGATCATCGGCTGGGGTTTTTCTTCGAGAATGAAACGATCATCCTTGCCCGTTTTGTAGACCGAAAAGACATCTACAAGCTGTTCCCGTAGCAGGTCGCGGCCAACTGGGAACGATCCTCGGCGCCGGCGGCGTAAACATCAGCCGCTTTTACCTCGGCCGCCAGGAAAAAGGCGGCGAAGCCATCGCCGTCGTCGAGATCGACTCCGCCCTTGATGAAAGTGTTTTAGATCAGTTGCGGAAGATCGAAGCAGTTATTCTGGTAAAGCAGGTAAGACTCTAAGAAGTTCTTTCTAATCACGATTCATGTTTGACAGCGAATCGACCATCACGCTGAACGCTGTGAGTGCGGAAAGTAGCGGTGCCGAGCATTAAGTTGCCTAGCCGCGGTTATCTTGGTTCTGGATTAGCGCATGAATTTGCGGCGAATCGCAAGTGCAATTAATGCAAGTTGAATTGGTGCAAAGAATTTCTCTAACGCTAAGAAAACCTCCCCCGTCATATTAATTGGTCGGCGATATTCTGGCTCGTGAAAAGTTGCAATGGCGAGACTTTGATATTCGCTTTCCTTAAACTTCTCCCAAAAATGTTCTCTGTCCAGTTCAAATTGGCTCTTAAAGGCTGTTTTAACCGAATTCCAAGAAAAAAAAGGTAGCACAACATCCGAGTGGCATGTGCAAGGCTTGGGATTGCGATCAGCACTAGAATCGGGGTTTGGATCGGTATCCACATCAAGTTTTAGGTTCGCATTAGGCTTTGCATTAACGTCGGCTTCGGGGTTGTTATTTGGATTTGGTTGTGGACAATTTTGTAAGCTAAAACCAATTGGACGATCTTTCAAGCAAGTCTCAAACGGGACCAAATAGTAAAAAAAAGGGAAAATCAAAAACACCATGACTATAAATACAAAACCGGCACGCCGCCATCGTTCGCCATATTTGCTTGTTAAGCGATACCACGAACTTAGCCTCCAGTAGCTCCATTTCCAGAATTTTTCGAGGCGCTTTGTTTCCATCGCCATATATCGAAACGTTGAGGCCTCTGCATAGCGGTTATTTACTTCGTAATTAACGGCAAGATTACGAGCGGCAATCTCAAGAAGGTGATTTCGTTGTTTGCCATTTCTGAGCGTTTCAAGTTTTTCCAGTTCTTCCTTAATTTCATCATTCTTCTCTGGCTTGTCCGAGTCTTTATACTTCAAATAAGATGAAAGAATCTGTCGTTCAACATTGGTAAAGGCATACAACCGCGAATCCAATCTGCGCGAAGCGGCTTTAACTGCAATCTCAAGGACGACAGCCGCAAGAAAGCTTTTCTTTTTATCCAAGTGGGAATATTTTAGAAGATTTTTTACCCAATGGATAACGAGATCAAAAGTCTGTAGACTTGCATTAAATAAAATCTCAAAGACGACAATCTCATAAAGAAATTCGCAGGGTTTTCCTGACGTTCTTTTTTCAATATTGTCTAATTCAGCCTCACTAATTTTACGACCTGAATCGAATGAAAGATTCTTTCGTTCAAAATCATTGAGTTCGTATTTCTCTATATTGGCACTGTCTTCTCTAAGCTCTCTGCGGACAACCTCGTAGAGACGTTTGTCTCGTTCCCTTAGTTCTCGGGTTTCAAGAAGTTCTAGTTCCTCTTCAATATTTTTATTCACATACTCATTTCTCCAATTCCTCCACGTGGACGGAGTAAACACTTTCAATTGAGTTGAATCATTGAGCCACGTAATTTCGGCAAAAGCGAATTTCCTAGAATCGACGTTTACAAACCAATTCGGATGTAAAGTCATCGTGTGAAAGGATATGCGAGAGGCTTTTTCAAAGACCGCCTCCTGAAAATCAAAATTACACTTTGAGTTATCATCTAGCGGATCACTACTAAACCGCAACAAACCTCTAACAATGCAGTATTTAAAGTCCACGTTTCCCTTAAAGGTAGAACGGTAAAAGAAAACGTCTGAATCTTCACCAAAGACCGCCGAATCAAAGCTTACGTCGCTATCAAATTCTGCGTAATCAAATATTGTAGTGTTTGTAAAATGGGATAAATTGAAAAATGTTTCGGTAGCCCCTTTGAACTTAGCTCTCTCAAACTTAGCTTCGCCTGAAAATGTTGCCTTCTCGAAAAATGCCTCTGCAAAAAAAGTTGCCTTTTCGAACTTAACATCAGCTAAAAAGGTTGCGAATCTGAATTCCGCCCGAGCTTTAAACCTCGCCTTTACGAAATACGCATCCCTCATAAAGGTTGCGGAACTGAAATCTGCTGTTGCTTCAAATATTTTATCGCGGAAAGAGAAATCCCGAGGAAACAAAACATAGCGAAAGTCATACCGAAGCTTGGATATAGCTTCTTTTTTCTCAGCCTCGGAAGATCTTAAAGTATTAACTTGGGCAACTTCGTTGTTAATTTTTTCATATCGTTCCCAAATCAGTTTATCGAATGCTTCCGCATCCTTGCCTTTGTCCGGACTATGCAAAAGGCAATAATATTTGCCATCGGGAACGTATTTCTCGGCTAACGACCGATCACAAACCTTTTCATTAATATCGTCAATATTGTGCTTAGATTTAATATTAATGTGTACACTACAGGTATGGTCGGCCGTTGTGTCTGTCATGGCTGTGTCTGTCATGGCATTTTATAGGGGAAGGCGAATATTTGAAGTTGTCTGGGTCTGCATCTAGATTCCCTCCATATCCACGTCGAGGTGGTTGTTGGTGCCGAGGGTGGCGTGGATGTCGGGTTCGGTGACATCGGTGTAGCCCGGGGCGGTGACGGTGATGTCGTAGTCGCCGGGGGGCAAAGGTTTTAGGGTGTATGTGCCTTTGGCGCTGGTTTTGGCGGACACTGTGACGCCGCCGGGGTCGGGCGTACCGGCGCCGCCTGTGCCAGCGATGCCGTTGGCGGTGACGGTCGCGCCCTTTATCGTCTTTTCGGTAGCCTTGTCGGTGACGATGCCCTTGATCTTTGTCGATGTTGTGGCCGGGTCGATGATGATCCGGTTTTTAAAATAATCTGCGACGAAATCGGGATTATCGGCCTTGAAATTATTGACGAGCTTGTCCATTCGTTCTTTTAGAATGGCGTCGGGGTCTTTGAATAACGCTGCCAGATCGGCGAGCTGGGTTTTACGGTTTCCGATGGCAACACGCTGTTCGCGTGCGGTAGTAGATCTGATGCGTTGGCGGCCGATGGAAGGAACCATGTGGAATTCTGCCTCCGTTTTTGCCTTTCAATTAGACCCGGCGTCTATCAATGCGACGGCAAAAAATACAAAACACGCCTAAACTTGTCGATTTCGGGAATCAAGACAAAGTAAAGCACGGGAGTCTACCGAAATTACGTCTTTTGTGGTTTAAGGTGGAGCGAATATAGCGCACAATGGGCCGCGATGCAAGCGGTCGCACCGTTTTGGAAAAGAGAACGATTCTTTGGGATAACTACGGCGGGTGCGCCGGAGAGTACGGATCAAAATCCATCATCGCCAGCCATGATGCGTTGGAGAACGGCGTCGCGTTTTTGGCGGATGTCTGTGATGCGGGGGCTTGGGTCGTCTGCGACAAATGTCGGGGGCGGCGTAAACGGATCGATCTGTAGCGGAACGCCTTCGACTTCGAGCTTGTTGGCGATGATCTGAGTTATCAACTCCTGTTCGAATTGGCTGATGTCGAGAAACCTGACGCCGATGCCGGTATGCTCAAATCGGTAGAGCGCCTTGCAATGCAGCGGAAGAAAATTTTTGTTCGGCAGCTCGATCTCCATGCGAAACTCGTCACCGATCAGGACGTTGTCTTCCCAACTCGTAAAGCATCCGCCGATGCTGATCTGCTCAAGCCGAACCAGCAGCGGCTCACCATATTTTGTGTAAATGATCGCCGGTATATCGAGCGAAAATCGGATATGCTGGCGTTGATTCAGTGACATGTCTAGTTGCGGCTAAGAATGCGGAAGTAAAAACTGTCCAATAACATTCTAGCGGTTATCAGCTCAGGCACGCAATAGTTAATTGGCCGCGGTTTGCACCTTGACTTGTGTGCAACAACGTGCTACCAATAGTACAGCCGTAAATGTTACATTTGCTTGTGGCGACGATCTTTGATAACTCAACTAAAAATTTTGTGCCGGATTCAAATTCTCGGTCCATTTAGCACCATATCGCCGAAAACGAAAAAAGCCGCTCGACAGGCGGGCGGCTCTTTATCAAACGTGATTGGTGGCGGCTAGTTGTTTGCCGCTTCGGTCTTGGCGCAATGCGTGTTGAACGCATCGACCAATGACTGAGCGATCATTGCCGGTGGACGGCCTTCGAGATCGCGGCGTTCGAATAGCTGCACCAATTCGCCGTTCTTGAGAAAGCCGATCGATGGCGAAGACGGCATATGGCCAGTGAAGTATTCGCGAGCTGTTTCTGTTGCGTCTATATCGGCTCCCGCAAATACGGTGATCGAACGGTCCGGTTTATTCGGCGAATTGGCAAACGCCATCGCGATGCCCGGACGAACGCCCCCGGCCGCACAGCCACAAACCGAATTGACGACGACCATCAATGTGCCGTCCGTACCTTTCACCGCTTCGTCAACGGCCTCGGTGGTTTTTGCTTCTTCGATCCCTAGCTGCGCGAGTTCGGCACGCATTCCGTGAATCATTATTTCTGGATATGGCATAAATATTCCTCAGTAAACTTTCAAATTTCAAAGATCAGATTCAAAACCTGATATTAATGTAAAGTATTATGTACGGCGCGAGATAAGTCAAGCAAGTGCAACCGCCCTGGCAGTCTGTCGACCAGTTTGCCCTATGCCTCTCAAACCTCTAAACTCAAACCTCACGCAAAATAAAATGGCAATTGAGATCGAGAAAAAATATCGCATTGACAAGAAACTGCTGGTCGAATTGACAGCCAAATTGAGCGAGTTGAGCGCCGAGTTTACAAGCGAGGTCTTTGAGGAAAACTATTTACATCGCGGCGGCGTCCTCGACGAGCGAAACGCAGTGCTTCGGCTGCGTAAGACCAACGATAAGACTGTTTTTACCTACAAGGAAAAGGTTGTCAGCGACACCGATTTCAAACACCAGATCGAATTTGAGACCGACGTTTCGAACGTCGAGGCGACCGAAAACATTATCGAAAAGCTCGGCTATAAACTGTCAGTGGTCTACGAAAAACACCGCAAGACCTGGCAGCTCGGCAACGTCGAGGTCGTGCTCGACGAACTTCCGTTCGGATACTTTATGGAGATCGAGGGAGGCATCGACGACATTCTGGCGGCCGAGAAACTGCTCGATATCGAGCATCTCGAAACCGAGGCACGCGGCTATCCTCGGCTCACGCTAAAATATGGAAAGCAGGTGGATGGCGTCGTCGAATCCAGATTCGACAAGACAAAGACGGCCTAGCTTAGCGAGTCGATTCCGACAAAATACATCTGTGAATCAAACCCGCCTCCCGTGCGGTTAGTGAGCCTCTTATAGCTTCCGTCCGGCGCCAGAATCCGGGCGTTTATCGCGTCATTCAGGTAGCTGGTCAGCACCTTGTTTTTCAGATACTGCCTGATTTCAGGATCGAGGATTGGCGTGACGACCTCGACCCGGCGGTCAAAGCTGCGGTGCATGAGATCGGCGCTGCCGATATAGACCTCTTCCGTTTCGCCGCCGCCATTTGCAAAATAAAAGATACGGCTGTGTTCGAGAAACCGCCCGATGATTGAGCGTACACGGATATGGTCCGACAGCCCCTTGATCCCGGGCCGCAGAGCGCATATGCCGCGAATTATCAGGTCGATCTCGACACCGCTACGAGACGCCAGGTACAATGCGTCGATCAGCTCGACATCGGTGATACTGTTTGCCTTGATGATTATTCGAGCTTCCTTTCCCGCTTCTTTGTGTTTCCGTTCTCGATTAATGAGTGCCAGCAGCCGTTCGCGCAGATTAAGCGGTGCGACGATCAGCCGCTTATATTTGCTCTGCTGCGAATAGCCGGTTAGAAAATTGAAAAGGTTCGACGCATCCTCACCGATTTCTTCGTCAGAGGTCAGCAAACCGAGGTCGGTGTAAATTCTCGACGTTACCGTATTGTAGTTCCCGGTAGCAAGATGGACGTAGCGGCTGAGCTTATCCTTTTCTCGGCGAACAACAAGCAGCACTTTCGAATGGGTTTTGAGCGTGCTAATGCCGTAAACGACATGTACGCCCTCGTTCTCAAGCCGCCGTGCCCATTCGATATTATTTTCCTCGTCAAACCGGGCCTTTAGTTCGACCAGTGCAGTCACCTGCTTGCCCAAACGGCTTGCCCGCACAAGCGAGGCAACAATAGGCGAGTCCTTTCCGGTGCGGTAGAGGCAGATCTTGATCGCCTGAACACGCGCGTCGTCCGCAGCCTCGGCAATAAAGTCGGTGACGCTGCTAAACGAATTGTACGGGTGATGGAGCAGCACGTCGTGCCTTTTCAACACATCAAAAATGCTCTCTTTTTTCTGCAGCGGCTGGGGTACCACAGTCGCGATAGGCTTTTCTTTGAGCCGCGGCCGGTCGAGGCCATAAAGCTGCATCAAATCCGGAATGTCTACAAAACCTTCGACGCGTTCAATGTCCTCATCCGCCAGCCCCGTACCGGCGGCAAGCAGCTTGACCATTTTTTCCGGCATCTCTGCCGCTACCTCAAGCCGGACGGCAAAACGGTCGCGGCGACGCTGTAATTCGCGTTCGAGCGTGCGCAGCAGATCGCCGGCCTCGTCTTCGCGCAGCTCGATGTCGGCGTCCCGCGTTACGCGGAAAAGAAACGCCTGGCTCGTCTTCATGTTCTGAAACAGCTCGTGAACGTTGGCGGCAATCACCTCTTCGAGCAGGGCATAGCGGCCATTTTTTTCGTTGATCGGCACCAATCGCGGTACCGACGGCGGCAGTTTGATCCGGGCAAAACGTTTTTGCCGAAATAGATGTTTGAGATTTGCCTGCGTGATCGAACGGTTTGGCTCGATAAACAGACCGAGGTTGACGCTCAGATTTGATACGTACGGAAATGGATGGCTCGAATCGACCGACTGCGGCGTCAATATCGGAAAAAGATTGTTATGAAAGTATTTGTCGAGCAGTTTTTTCTCTTTCGTAGTAAGGCTGGCGTAGGATTCGATCGTGATACCGGCCTCCTGGAGAGCGGGAAAAACACTTTCACGTAAGTAAGCCGCCTGCCGTTTTCGCATCGGTCGCAAACGTTTGTATATCTCATCAATCTGCTCCGACGCGGTCATCCCGTCCGCCGAAAGGTCGCCGACACCTTCCGCAATCTGCTCCTTTAGTCCCGAAACCCGGATCATGAAAAACTCGTCCAGATTTGTCGAAAAGATCGACAGAAACTTGAGTCTTTCGAGAACCGGCAGACTGTCGTCCGTCGCCTCTTCGAGTACGCGCTGATTGAATTCGAGCCAGCTCAATTCGCGATTGAAAAGCAGACGCCAGTCAGTCTCGAGAATATCGGGCTTTTTCGTTTCCGATGCGTGCGGCGATTTCTTTGATTTTGAAGCTGTTAGCGTCATATTGAGCGGCCTAGATTATATGCGAATAGGAACCGGAGACAAAGCAAAACCATGTTACATTTTTGACCACCCCGATTGTCTTAGACGGTGACCGTTATCCGTCTGGCGTCGTCGCCATCGCCCCCGATCAATATTTTTATGGTCTTGTTTACAATAGCGTGGTCCCGGAGCCGGTCGGCCCATTCGATGATAGTTACCGCCCGCTGGTTTTCGAGTATCTCGTCCAACCCGACCGCATCCGCCGCTTTACCCGGCCCGTCCAGCCGCCAAAGATCAATGTGATAAACGTCAAATTTCTCCGTTTTGTACAGATTGACGAGCGCAAAACTCGGGCTCGTCACCTCATCAACATCAAACCCGAGCGCGTCGAGAATACCCTTGGCCAACAATGTCTTTCCCGCTCCCAAGCCTCCGTATAGAAGCACAACTTCCCCGCCCGTGAGTGAGCAGCCGAGAGATACGCCAAGCCCGTACGTTTCGTCGGAGGTTTTCGAAATAGATTCCGTTGATTGCATATAACTGCACAGGATAGACAGGATGAACAGGGTTTAAGAAGAGTAATTATCCTGTATATCTTGTCCATCCTGTTCTAATTTCCTGCCAATTTCTCAAATACGTCTGTCAGACATTCGCGCACGTCCGACGCCGTCATTACTCGCTTGCCGTATTTCTGCTCCGCGACATCACCGGCCATTCCGGCGACGTATACGGCCGCGACGACCGTCTCGAAAATGTCGATATTAAATTTAACTGCCTGGGCGACGAATCCGGCAAGAATACCGGTCAGCGTGTCACCATTCCCTGCCTTGCCGAGCCCAGAGTTGCCCGTCGGATTGACGACAACCTTACCGCCCGGTTCGCCGATCAGGACGCGTTCGCCCTTTAGGACGAGGATAACGTTGTGCTTTTGCGAGAATTCGCGAACGGCGGCGACTCGGTCTTTGATGGCGTCTTTGTCAGTCGTGCCGAGCAGCCGCATGAATTCGCCCTCGTGGGGGGTGAGGATGAGTGGCGGTTCGTCGTCAACGTCAGGGCCAGAAGCCCGCGTGTCAGCGAGCGCGTGATCCGAACGCTGTGAGCTACGCCCTTGCTCACGCGCAGGCTTCTGCATCGCTCCTTCGAAAGGCGAGAGCAATGTCAGGGCGTCCGCGTCAACAATAGTCGGCTGTCGTCGGTTCTCAATGACTTTTTCAACAAATCTCTTAGTGCTTTCATCCAACGAAAGCCCGCTGCCAATCGCTACCGAATCTGCCTTCGTGAGTAAATCAGTGAGCCCGTCAAAAGCCGTCTCGTCAATCGAACCGCTCGCGGTCTCGGCGACTCGCCTGATCATCACCTCCGGCAAAACCCGCGACGCGACCGAATCCTTTGACGACTGCGGCGTTGCAATTGTCACCAATCCAACGCCCGAACGCATCGCTGAGTTGCCGCATAGAACAGCGGCCCCGGAATAGCTCTCGGAGCCTGCGATTATCAGAGAATGGCCGCGTTTGTTTTTGTAGGAGTCGTACTCGAAATCAGTATCTATTAACCAATTTCGCGCATCGTCGAGTTCGGAGCAAAACATTTGCGATTCAAATTCGGAGACCAATGTGTACGGAGAGCCAATATTTGTAACGAATATCTCGCCGTTGAAACTAGAAGCAGGCGAAAGTACGTTGGCGGGCTTTGGAACTGTAAACGTCACCGTTGCATCAGCTTGAAACACTTCCCCGATTATGTCCGGCAAATCTGAATTCAAACCTGACGGAACGTCTAAAGAGATCGCTATCCGTTCCCCGACAAATTCTCGCTTTGCTTCATTGGCAACATTTATATGTCTAATTATGTTGCCGAGCCAAATATCTACTGGACGATTAAGACCTGTCCCGAAAACAGCATCGACCACTACCGCCCAGTCTTGCCAAGATTGATAAAACCACTCATCCCATTCTTCGCGAGACTCAAACTCTCGCACCCAATCAATAATTCCTTTTGCTACGTCAAAGTTTATGCGGGCGTCGCCATCTGTATCTTCGATTTTTCCAAAGAGGATAATTTCCACTTGCGCGTCAGCCAGTTGCAATATCCTCGCCAACGCTGCGCCGTCTCCTCCATTGTTGCCCTTTCCGCAGAGAACCAATATCGATTTCCCCTTGACCGAGCCGCCGAGTTTTTCGGTAATGACGCGAGCCACGGCGTGGGCGGCGTTTTCCATCAGGAGGATCGATGGAATGCCGTATCGTTCAGTTGTCAGGCGGTCGACCTCACGCATTTGCTCGGCTGTCAGGACTTTTTGCATCTGATACTAATCTAACATAAGGAAATTAGCCACGAATGCACGAATGCAGGCCAATACCTCTTATTCGTGCATTCGTGGCTAAATATCATAATTTCTTGTCCTGTCCGGCTGTCCGGACGTTTTCCCACATCATAAAGACTACGGTTTTCGCTCAGAAAGGCTCACGGGCCTTCCTAGAGGATCATCTTGGATTCAAGTAGTAAGTGCAACGGAATTTAGTTGCTCCTGTTCATTGAAATAGACCTCATTAGGTGTTTTATAGCCGAGTGATTTACGAGGGCGATTGTTAAGATTGTCCTCGACTTGCTTGATCTGTTCATCGGTA